>JACPQZ010000011.1 GCA_016190205.1 Candidatus Omnitrophota bacterium
GGTGGGAGGGGTGGTGTCCAAGAGGACCTCTGCCACGGCCGCGTCACTCATGCGGCCCACTGCATCGGACACTTGGAAAGTGTAGAGATTCGTACCATGCGCCGAGGACACCGGAAAGGTCCAGGTGGTCGTAGGAAGGACCGAGCCCGCCTGGATTCCGTTCGCCCACAAAGCGGTGTCTGCGGGCTTTGTGCCTGCAATGGATTGCGTCGCCTCACGCGTGGGAGTTTGAACCCCTTGAACCACTGGCGCCGCAGGGTTGGGACTTAAGTCGTCGTAGATCACGGTGAATGTCACAGTGCTTTGGGTAAGCCCCGTGTCTGCGGTCACGGTCACTGTGTTGGAGCCCACGGACAAGGGCACACGCTCAACGACAAAGTTCCCTTGCGCGATGCGGACCCTGCCCCGCGCCACTGGGCTCGTGGCTAACGCCGCGGCGTCGTCATCGATCGTGCCCAGGATGGCGATCTCCGCTTCACTCACCGTGGCCCCGTCTAAAGGCGAGAGGACACGGAGGGTAGGCGCTTCACTATCTCTTATGATGGACACAATCGCTTCGGGGCTAAAGTTTCCGGCCTCATCTTGGGCCTTAAAGCGGAAGGTGTTGGTGCCTTCCTGGGGAAGGGTGACTTCATAATTCCAGGTGGTGGCGGCATCCAGGGGCACAATTTCCACCCCATCCAAAAGGATGCTCGTTCGAGTGTCCTTGGCGCCTTCTATCGTCTGCGTAGAAAGAGGGGTGCGGCTGGGGACGGTAAACACCCGCGGCCTTCCGGGAGCCACAAGATCGAGGACAACAGAGATTGTTTCAAAGGCCTCGTTCCCCACGTCGTCCGTGGCGTGGGCGGTTAGTTTGTTCTGGCCCTGGATGAGGACGACTCCTGGGGATAGAAACTCTACATCCGGCCCTTGCGGGGTGACCAAACCCGGCACGGAGACCGGCTCATAGTCGGGGTTGTCTTCCTCGTTTTCAGGAATGATGGAGACCGACACCGCGACCTCATGCTCATGCTTCACCACCCCCGTCACGTTGATCTTTCCGTCCGGAGATTGAAAGGTGATCACATGACCCAGGCCCCCCTTGAGACGATAGGTTTCGCTGGTTGAGACCCCAGCCAGGTTTTCGCCCAAGGTGCCGTTAAGAACGCGATACTGCGTGGACTGGGCGGAATCCTGGGCATCGACCGGAATGAGCACCGGGACCTTGTAACGCGACTCTGCATATACAGGCGCCGTGAACACCGCGCCAAGGAGAATATTTATTATCACGACAGTTCGCAATTGCCTACTGCGGCTTATGAAACTAGTTCTAGTCACGGCACGATCTCCGCAGGGCCTATTAAGGCCCCGTCTAAAGGAAAGGTAAACACAATCTCGGGCGCCTCGTTATCCAGGATGATTTCGATCGTGACCACCGCGCTTAAGTTGTCCGTCAAGTCCCTCGCCTGAAGGGTGAGGGCGTTGGAGCCAGGAGCCAGCTCCAAGGCCACCGACCAATCCCGGATGATCTGCGAAGGATCCGGGTCATGCTTTACCTCGCCCACAGAAGCGCTGGTGGAGGTAATAATTACCTCGGTCGTATCCTGAAACGCCACCCCTTTCAAGGTCACGGTAGAAAAGCGCGTGCGGACAGGCGTTCCTGGGGTAATGTCCAGGGTGGATTCATCCGGAAGGAGAAGCTGGCGTGCCTCGGGGGCAGGGGGTGGGACGCCATCTTTGACAATTGCGGCCGTGGCTGGGACGCTCGCATTATCCAAAACGTCAAAGGCCGTGACTTGGACGACGTTGGCCCCTTCCGCCATCCCCTCAATGTGACAGACCCACGTTAAGTCGGGATTTAACGTGGGGTGATCGGGATGAGCCTCGGCCGTGGAGCAGGTGACATGCAAAGAGACCGTGTCCGCCGTCGCAGTCCCGTGGAGGGCCTGGGTATCGAGACGGGTCGGGCTTGCGGGGGGGTCAATCATGGGGGCTTGGGGCCCCAGGTTATCCCGCGTGACGTTTAAAACAAGCTCCGACGCATTGCCCAGGATATCTTGTGCCTCCAGGGAGAGGCGGTTGGCACCCTCCTCAATCGGCCAGCTATAGGAAAACGCGCCCCCTGAAAGCGGCACGGAATTTTGATTGATCGTAAGTACAGCCCCAGGGTCATCCAGGGTGCCCGTGACGGGCATGGCGCCCTCTTTTGTCGTCCAGCCGTTTTGGGGGCTCGTAAGAAAGATGCGAGGCGCGGTCGTATCCCGCTCAATCGTGACCGTGGCTGCCGTGCTGTCCGCCTTGCCGGCTGATTTTGATTTGAAGGAATAGGCGTTATCTCCTTCCACCAAGAGGACGTCCATGGTCCACGCGGTGACCTGGGAGGCCGGGACGACCTCTTCGAAACCCAAACCTGAATCCATCCAGACGGAGGTGTTGGGGGCGCGCGTGCCTGAGATCTGCTGATGATCCATCTGGGTGGGGGTTAGAACAGGGTCCACGGTGGGGGCGGGAGTCGGGAGCCCGTAGATCCAGTCGGGGATGGGAAACCCTAAGTATTCCCAGATATACTTGGTGAGCGTGGTGCCGGGGGCCGCAAGCCCTCGGGCAGGGTTTTGGACGACCGTGTAGGCCGAGCCGTCCCACTTGGTCGTGGGCCAGGTGAAGTGGTCGGCTTCAGCTGCGTCGGCCTTAATCCTTTCCTCGTTGGGCCACGGCCAGATCGTGTCCTGGGTTAAAGTGTCATACCCCGGCTCGCCAAAAAGCGAGCCGGAGACCCCTGACTTATAAAGGATGGTGGCCCCCCGCTTGGCGCCGCCTAAGCCTGTCCCTGTATCTGGCGTTTGGACAATATACTTATACCCCGGGTCCCCCGTCTGGTAATAAGTTCCTTGCTTAAACCACTCCGGGTCGTAGCGGTTGTACCTGACCACGTCCCCGCCCATGTTATAAGTCACCATGTCATCAAAGACCGAGTTTTGGACAGTCGTTTTGGCAAATTTATTGAGTGAGCCCGACCAGCGGTTCGTGGCGCGGTAGGCGCGGCCGACGGTCACTTGATCGATCAAGCTCGTTTTCAAGGGGTCCCCTTCACGCATTTGAATGGCCTCGCGGTTACTTAAGTCCCAGAAGACCGTGTTTAAGACGTCGTTATACCCGGCCGGGTAGTCGAAATTCAGAAATAAGCCGTGGGAGGGAAGCTTAAGAAAGAGGCTCCCCTGGACCTTGATCCCGGAGGAAGTGCTCGGAATCAAGACGCCGTACGCTGCGCCACTATTAAAGTCAGCCAGGATCGCGTTTTGAACGAGGCTCGCCGTGGATTTATAAAAGACGATCCCCGCATGGGACCCCCGCCCGGTGTTTCCGTCGAAGCGCACCAAGACGCGGCGCAGGATAACCTCCCTTGAGTTATCGACATAGACCCCATAATGCATGGCGCCTATGACCCAGACGTCCTCCAAAAGGATGTGGTGGCTTCCGTAGAGGATCCCGATGGGATAGCCTAAGCTGGAAGAGATGGGGACGCCGTTTTTAACCCCGATCTCTTTAAGTTTTAAGTGGTGGCTGTTGGCGATGTAGATCCCGCCTTTCCGAAGTTTAAGGCCTTCAAGCTCGAGGTAGCTCGTCCCCTGGTAGACGCCGCTTGTTAAGGCGCCCCCTAAGTAGATAGCGCCTTCCAAGATGGCTCCTCCATCACGGTCCGCCTTTATCCTCGTATAGGCCCCCTCGGTCCCAGAGGGCGGCGACCAGCTCGTGGAGGGGGCGCTTGAGTAATAGCGGCCCAGGGGTTCGGTGTAGGTCCCGTCTAAAAGGACGAGGGTCTCCCCGCTCTTCATTCCCGTCTTTAAGGCATAGGCAAACGTCTTCCAGGGGGCCGTTCGGGTGCCGGGATTCGTATCACTTCCTGTCGGAGACAAAAAGTACGTTGCGGCCGGCGGAGCCTCAAGGACGGTCAGGGTGAAAGTCGTAGATACATTGACGCTCCCATCCGAAACAGTGACGCCTATGGGGTAGGTTCCTTTCGTTCCGGCGGCTGGACTTATCACCATTTGGCTCCCCTCCACTCGGACCATGCCAGCCGGGGCTTGGACCGTGTAGGTCAAGGAGTCTCCGTCGGGGTCGGAGGCCTGAAGGGCAATGTTTTTTGTTTCCCCTTCCTTTAAGGTTACGCCGCTCATGGTGGGGACGAGAGGCGGGCGGTTGACATTCGTGACAAAGATGGGGAGAGTCTGTTGAGCGGCCAGGCGGCCATCTGTCGCCTCGACTGGAACTTGATAGGAACCCGAATGGGTAAATCCGGGAGCAAGACTGATGAGGTTACCCGTCAAGACGACAAAGGCAGGCGCGTTCAAGGCCTTGAAACTTAAGGTGTCTCCATCGATATCCCGAGCGATCAAGGGCACCATGCGCGTCTCCCCTTCATTGAGTTGAATCGTGGGGACGGGGTCTAGGACCGGGGGATCATTGACAGGTGCCACCGTAATTGCGACGGGGGCCTGGCTGCTTGATATAAGAGCATCTCGTACCTGATAAGTGAAAGCATCCGGGCCATTGTAATTAAGGAAGGGCCTATAGCTCACCACGTTTCCCGACACCGAAAAGGTGCCGTGGCCGGGCGGGCTCGGAAATTGATAGGTGATCGAGTCGCCATCAGGATCTGACCCAGGGAGGGTGATCGATATAGGCGTGTCTTCTTGCGCCGTTACCGAGACCGGAGGCGCTAGGGGCGCGCGGTTCACGTTTGCGACATAAAGCGAGAGGGCTTGACTTACGCTCGTGGCTGCATCCGAAGCAGTTAATGTTAAGGAGTAGGAACCGCCGTCCTCGTACCCGGGTAAAAACATGAGCGTTTTATCTGCCAAAGTCAAGAAGGAGGGTTGCGGCATGACGGTCAGGCGCACGACGTCCTGGTCGGGGTCTGTCACCGTAACCACAAGCTGCTGGACCTGGCCCTCCCCCATCGTGAAGATAGGAGGCGCCACGATCTTAGGGGGATCATTGACAGGGGCAATCTCAAGCCGGACCGTGGCGAGGGCGCTCGTGTAGATGCCATCGGTGGCCGTGTACGTAAATTGATCGCTTCCGTTGAAATTGAGACTCGGGCTGAACTGAATAAACGGGGCTGTTCCGGAGAGGACACCATGCAGAGGCTGGGTTTGAAACGTAAACCTTAACGTGTCCCACTCGGGATCAGAAGCCTCTAAATTAAAGTAAATGGGACTATCTTCCATAAGGCTTACCGTCTGATCCTTGACTTGAGGAGTCCCCTTGGGCGGGCCATAAACCCATTCGGGAATGGGATTACCCAGGTACTCCCAAATGTAT
The DNA here is from genome assembly GCA_016190205.1 of Candidatus Omnitrophota bacterium. GTDB lineage: Bacteria > Omnitrophota > JACPQZ01 > JACPQZ01 > JACPQZ01 > JACPQZ01. Next base: position 5,302 of record JACPQZ010000011.1, read on the forward strand.
TTGCTTAAGGTAGTGTCGGGATCCGCAAAACCCCGGTCGGGCACATTCACAACGGTGTACGGCGAGCCGTCCCACTTCGTAGTGGGCCAGGAAAAGCCGTCAGGCTCGCGGGCATCGGCCGTGAGCCTCTGCTCATAGGGCCAGGGCCAGAGTGAGTTTTGTGTCAAAGTGTCATATCCCGGCTCGCCCCAGAGCGTGCCGGACGTGCCGTAACGCATTAAGATCGTGGCACCCCGCGTTAGCCCCCCGAGGCCAGTGCCCGTGTCGGTGGTTTCTACGAGGTATTTCAAGTTGGGCTCCCTTACCCGGTAGTATGCCCCCTTAGCCTGCCAATCCTGGTCAAAATCATTGTATTGCCATTTGTCCACCCCTTGACTTAAGTAGAGGTTGTCGTCAAAGATCGAGTTTTGAAAGATAAAGTAGGTGCTGATTCCGGCCGAGCCAGACCAGTATTCGCTTGCCCGCTCCACACGGCCGATGGTGGCCCCGTCGACCACGGTGAGCGTGTCCCCGTCCACTTGGAGGATGGCGGCGCGGCGGGTGTTCCAGATGACTGTCTCCATGATGTCGTTATAGGCTGATGGGTACGTTTCCGTCACGAAGAAACCGTAACCTGGGAGATTGAGGGCCAAGCACCCTACGCAGTCGACATTCACGGTGCGATACCTATTCCAGAAGCCGGTGTAGACGCCCGAATTAAAGTCCAGGCTCAAGCAGTTTTGAAGGAGGATGTCCCGGGAGTCATAGAAGACAAAACCGGCCTTGGTCTCGCGCTCGGTGTTTCCGTCGAAGCGCACCACGACGCGCCTTAAGATGGATTCACTGGCCCTGTCAAAATAAACCCCATAGACCATGCTGCCAATGACCCAGGTGTCTTCCACGAGCACATGGTGGCTTCCGTCGGTCACGGCGATGACACTCCCGTAGCGGGAGGTGATGGCCTGACCGTTTTTAATGCCGATCCTTTTAAGTTTTACGTGGTGGGAATTGCGGACACGGATCCCGGCTTTTTTAAGTTTTAGACCTGCGATCTCGATGTAGGAACTCCCCCGGTACACTCCGTTATCCACACTGCCCCCCAGGTAAATCCCTCCCTCAAGAACCGCTCCTCCATCGCGCTCGGCCTTGATCGAGGTGTACGCCCCATCGCTCCCATTGGGGGCCGACCACGAAGCCCAGGGGGCATTGGAATACGTTTGGCCCAGGGCCTCTGTGTAAACGCCTTCCAAAAGGATAAGCGTATCCGACCCCCTCATGCCGGTTTTAAGGGCGTAGGCAAAGGTCTTCCAGGGGGCCTCGCGGGTGCCGGGGTTTGTGTCGCTTCCCTGGGGCGAAATATAAAAGGTCGCGGCCGCGGCGGCGGTCGAAGTAAACGCGGCGCTTAAAAATACCAGGAAACTCAAGCCCAAATAGAACGCGCCCCGTCTCATCGCCTTCTCCTTCTTTCGCTCATGTTAGAGAAAGCGCCGTCGGAATCCAAATGCGCGGCCATCTCCTCACGCGTCAAAATGCCTTTTTGGATTAAGAGATTTTGCAGGACAACTACATTGTGGATGAGGGCGTGAATCAGGGGATCGGGATGAAATCCCGAGCGTGTAGGATTTTTTACTTTTTCTATCTTAAAGTTTCGCATGGGCTTCATAGGTCTTTGTAAGGTCTCTTTAAAATTTACACTTCGAGACTTGACGCCAAGACCCGCCATGCGGTAAACTTAAAGATGCAGGCAGGTCCTATCGCGGACTTAAGCCTCACTTTAGAACGTGCGTGATTCCTAGCCCGAATGGCGCACGTTCTTTTTTTATGTCAAATCTTGCTCAAAGACTGCTGTAAAAAAATTCCTTAAACGCTACCTACTATACCTGGGTTTTTGAATCTGCGCAAGGTGCAAGCCGAGAAGTGGAAATAGGATATGTGCGAAAAAGCCACAACTTGGGCCCAAATTGTTGCACCCGTGCAACAAAACCGGCCGTTTTTGTTGCACCAGCGCACATGAAGATTTTTTTTGAGAGGCCCATATTAGCTCTTGACATATGTTCATTGGGGCGCGTTTTGAGTCTGAAGCCGTATGCCAGCTTATCCGGTTGCTTAATTCTGCCTATAACAAATGAGACCTGGTTTCTCCCAGGTCTCTACTCGTTTGACTTGCACCTTAAGTATGCCCGACGAATCTGCCCCGCGCAAGGGCACATGAACAAATATTAATAAACTTCCAGAAGAAGCCTGCGCTGGGCCTTCAAGGTCTGGGACCAATTTTCCCCCTGGCCCAGCTCCCTTCCCCAGCTATCGATGACGGGAAGGATGCCCGCCTCCATGCCCTTCAAGCCGCAGATATATAATAAGGAAGAGGGCTTGGCAACCGCGGGAATAAGCGCGCGCTCGTGCTGGGCCATTTTGACTTGAACATACATGCGGTTCTGACGGGTGGGCACGTGCTCCGGCATGGGATTGACTTCCTCCCGGCTTACCGCAGTAAGATAGTGGAAGTTGGGGTGTTTTTCATAGGGCTTGATCTCGCCGTCATAGAGGACGCGGTCCTTAAACTGGGTGCCGAAGATGTGCCAGCAGCTGCCCCGGTACCCCCCCTCAAAAAGCTCCTTGAGCATCCCGCGGAAGGGGGCGATGCCTGTTCCCGTAGATAAAAAGATAAAGTCCCTGTCTTTAAAATCGGGCGGTATGAGGAAGTGGCGCCCGACAGGCCCTGTAAGTTTAACCTTGTCTCCCACCTTTAAATCACAGAGATAATTGCTGCAGACACCCGCGATATTTTTTTCCCCCGTTTTCTCATTGTCCCAGAAGTGCCGCACAACGCACAAGGACACGGTGAGGCCGTCGCCCAGGTCCCCCTTTCGGTCGGAAGCGACGGAGTAGAGTCTCAATTGTTGGGGCTTCCCTGTCTTGGGATCCGCGCCGGGGGGAATGACACCCACACTCTGGCCGGGGATGTAGCGAAAATTCGGATCCTGGTAGCGGATCACGATATGGCAAACCTGCCGCTCAAAAGGCTCCTCCGGGGCGATAAATTTGTTCTCTATCACCTCCCCGATGAGGGGGTTCGTGGCACGGTATAAATTGTTGGGTATGTCCATAATATCGGGCATTTTCTCACCCGGCTCCGGTTGTGACAATGACATCTATCACGCAGACACACAAGGGTGTCTGACAGACACCCTTGTGTGTCTGGCTTAGAAATCGATGCCCAGCTGTGCCTGGATTCCCTCTTGGTAGGGGTGCTTGACGAGCCGCATGTCCGTGACGAGATCGGCCTCTTCGACGAGCTCTTTCGGGGCGTCGCGGCCGGTGATGATGCAATGGGTTTGAGGAGGCCGTTTTTTGAGCCCGGCGAGGACTTCTCCAACAGGGAGAAAATGATATTTTAGGACATAACTCAGCTCATCAAAGACGACCAGCCGGTAGCGTGCGTCGAGCATCATCTCCATGCACTTTCCCCAGGCCCTCCGGGCGCACTCGACGTCGCGCTTAAAATCCTTTGTATCCCAGGTGAACCCCTCCCCCATGCAAAAAAAATCGAGGCGGCCTTTAAGCCCCCTCGCAAATAAAGACTCCCCTGTTTTCCACTTTCCCTTGATAAACTGGACGACTCCTACGCGCCACCCATGGCCCAGGGCGCGGAAGACGGCCCCCAGGGCCGCGCTTGTCTTGCCCTTCCCCTCCCCCGTGTAAACGATCAGGAGCCCCTTTTTGACCGGCTTGGCCCGTTCGCGGTACGTCCGGGGGGCCCTGTCTTTTAAGGCCGCGCGCCTGCGCCCTGCTGCCATGCCTCGACCTTCTCCGTCACGTCCTCAAACATATATTTCCAGGCGACGCGGTCCCCCGGCTTGAGGGTTGTCCCAAAAGGGTTGACGTCCCTCGAGCCGTTTAAGAAAACTACCCACCAAACGTTGGCCCCAGGGCTTGTCGCGACATTATTAACGCTCGCCACCTCCCTCGGGTCACAGCAGATGGCGTCGTTTTTAACCTGACAGGCCTTCTTAAGAAGGCTCTCCGGGGTATCTTCCCCCGTGGCCTTAAGTTCCATAAGGATGGAGTCCTCGCCTTGAGGGCCGAAATCGACTTCCAGAGTGACAGGAAATGTGGGTTGGGATTCATCCGCACACAGGTTCGGGATGCCGGCCAGGAGAAGGGCAGTCAGAAGCCCTGAAACGAAGAATTTGCTGCGGATCACTTAAACCTTAAGGGTGCTGTGGCGCCGCATCACCCACGCACGTGCCAGGGCGAAGACTGCGGCAAAGCTCAAGGTGTACCCTATTTGCCAGGCGAGGGAGATTAAGAAGTAGGGTACGGTCGTCACGATGGACTGCCAAAGGCCGGCGGGCGTATTGGGAAACCCTTCGCACATACCGACAGCCCACGCCCCCGAGGCGATGACAAGGTGGAACACCGGAGTGGCTGCGAGCAATCCCAGGACAAGAGGGCCCAAGCCCAGCCGGACCCTTGCCAGGCGTGCCGCGCCCACCGTGGCAAAGACCGCGAGGAGCCGCACAGGGGTCATCGCGTCAAAGCCCAAAACAATATCCCGAACGAGCATGCCGCCCAGACCAATACCCAAAACTTCCCAGGTCTTTAAAAAGCACATCCCGATAAGAACCGCTGCCACAATGGGGCTCAACATTTCTTTGCTCCTTCTTCACCCGTCATTGCGAGGTTGCCAAAGGCAACCGTGGCAATCTCAATGAGGCCATGAGTTGCTGAACGCAACTCATAGGGCCGAATTGATCCCGAGCGCGTCATAATGAGATTGCTTCGGCCCTTCGGGCCTCGCAATGACGAGCGAGGGATCTCCTCGCGGCCTCCTCGCAATGACAATGGATCATATCCTATCATTTCGTCAGTTTAAAGACTACCGGTATTTCCAATGTGCTCACGACTGCTTTGCCAAACCGCCGGGCAGGCTCAAAGCGCCATGACCGTGCGGTCTTCACAGCCGCCTGATCCAGGGTGGCATGCCCTGAACTTTCTTCAATTTCCACCCGGACGCTCCGTCCGTTCTCTCCCACGATGATCTGGAGAACGACCGTCCCCTCCGCTCCGATAAGGCGGGCTGCGCGGGGATACGCGGGGGGCCGGTTTTCAAGTAAGTTTGCCTGCGATGAGCTCACGACGCCTGGCGCAGGATTAAATTCAGTGCGGGCCTCTGCGGCTTTTTGGCTCACGGGTTCATGGAACAACGGCGCCGGATCTGAAACCGACTCAACTTTAGGGTACACTTCACTCTGCCGGATGGCAGCACCCGGAGTGAAGCTCGCGAGGGAAAACTCGATCGCGGAGCGGCCGGTCGCCACCTCAACCACGGGCCGGGACATCCACTGATAGGACAGAAACCCGAAGGCTGCTCCATGAATGACCGCCGACCAGAGGAAGAAGCGTTTTTTCACAGCTCGATCTTGGCCCCGCCGTAAAAAGCGGCTCCCGCGTTGCGAAAGCCGCTTTCGACGATTTCCTGATTAAAAACGTTCTCCACCCGGAACCATACCCCAAAATCTTCCGTCCAGTCGAAGGCGAGGCGCGCATCCGCCTTGGTGTAGGACGCGGCCTCAAACAGGTCCGACGTAAAGTTATCCAGGTTAAAAATTCGGGTTGGTTCGTCACCCTTGTGCACGACGTCCACCGTAAGTTTGAAGCGCTCTAAAAATTCAATGTCGGCGCCGGCCGTGAGGTACGTATGGGGCACATTTTCGAGACCACCCCCGTCCATGCGTCCGTCCGTGCGCGTATAGGTGGCGAATAGCGATAGCTCATCTGACGGCCACCAGCGGGCCTCGAGCTCAACCCCGCGCGTGTGCCCGCCGTTCACATTGGCGTAGCCGGCGTCGCGGAAGAGAATGCGCTTGGAATAATCGTATCGAAAGTATGTGCCCGTGAGCTTAACGGAGTCCGACCAGAGCTTCTGCTCAAGACCCGCGTCCCAGCTCGTCCCCCTTTCCGGCTTAAGGCCGGGATTGCCGAAGTTAAACACGGTTCCGTCGGACGCCGTGAAACGGCCGAAGAGCTCAAAAAGAGAGGGCTCGCGAAAGCCCGTCGCGGCGTGGCCCTTAAGACGCGTGCCGGTCTTATCAAAGGAATACGAGGCCGCCCCCTCGGCGCTTTCATACGTGTGGGCCGCTTCATGGTGTCCCACGCGGCCCCCGAGGGATACATTCAGATTCTCGTCCAGCATCGACAGCCGGTTCTCAAGGTATGCGGCGTAACGGTAGAGATTGAAGTGATCCTCTACGGGCGGGACCGTTTGGGAGAGCCACTCGCGCTCGTATTCCCCTCCCAGGGTGATCGAATACGCATTGGACAGGATGACATTCGCCTGGTATTCAATATTTTGGGTATTGCCGTCGAACTCGCTGTCGTCTGAGACAGGATCTCCCGCATCTACCCCGCGGACAAAGCGCCGGTCGGTGTCCACAAACCCCACGCGCACGACCTGTTCTAGAGAGTCCGAGGGGCGGTTCCGGATGAGGCCGCTATAATGGAGGAGCCGGGTCTTGCGCCAGTCGTTTGGATCGTTCGTGTCCTCGTTGAAAACGCCGCCCAAAATCTGCGGGGAGTCATTGAGGTCGCTGTCCGCGTAATCGGCATTGATGAGAAAGCGCAGTTCGAGCTTGGGGTCCGGCACGTATCCTAGGTTTCCTGAATAGCTGTCCGTGGAGTAGCCGTCGTTTTCCCTTAAGCCCTTGGAGGTGAGGCGCGTGTACCCTGTGAAATAGTCGAGTCCTGCTTGGGCGCCGGAGACCTGGTATGTCTGGCGCCACGTGTGGTGGGTGCCGCCCTCCACACGAGTTGAGAGGCGCGGCGGACCGGCCTCCCCCCGCCTTGGCCGGATATTGATGACTCCACCCATGGCCCTCGAGCCATAGAGCGTGCTGGAACCGCCGCGGATGACCTCTATTTGATCCACGTCATCCACCAGAAGGTCCTCAATGAAAGGAGTCACGCTCCCCTGGGGATCGGAAGGGTCCCGGAGAGGCATGCCCTCCAGCAGCACCGCAGTGTCGAAGGAGCGCGTCCCTCGTATACGGATCGTGGCGAGCTTTCCAGCCGCTCCCAGTTGTTGGACGCGGACCCCGGGCACATCTCTTAGGGACTCCACAATAGAAATGGACCCCTCGTTCTCAATATCGTCTTGAGAGATGACGGACACTGACTTTCCTATCCGCTCAAGGGGTTCCTCCACGCGTGAGGCCGTAACCACGATGGGCTCTTCGAGAGCAAAGGCGGGCAGGGGTGAGGCAACAGAAAGTATGATGAGCGAGAGTGCACGGCGCATAAAAAAATCCTCGTCAAAGTCGGTTCGAGAGACTCTGACGGGGACTGCACCCTGCTTAAAAACTTGGCCCTCGTCTTTGGAACCCCTCCCCTCTACCGGGGAAGAGTATCCCTGCTTCGACAGGCAGGTCTTCTGGCTTGGGGATTAACCTACTCTCCGCGCCTTCCCTTCGGCTCGCTCCACCCTCACACCCGGCAGAGCCCACGAAAGTGGCATATTGCGGATTTCGTCCCCCCCTCACAGCGGCGGGACCGCGGCCGATTTTAACGGCCTTCCCTCTTCACCCCGGCCTAAGGCCGGGGAACCTGTCAAAGTGGATTAAGATTATCCCCGAGGTGAGGCAATGTCAAGTGCAAATTTACACATTGTAAAGGCAATTTAGAAATGTCGTGTTTTCAGCAAGTTAGAGATGGGGTTGTCATGGCATGCGCGTTAGCCTGTTGCCAGGGACACCCCGAACAACATCAGAACCTCCGTCAACTCGCCTGCGGCTCCCAGGGCATCGCCAGTCACGCCTCCCAGGGTACGTCTGAAGACCGAGCGTAAGGCGAGGCCTGTGACCATCGAGGCGACAACGAGTCCAAGGCCAAGCCGTCCAAGTGCAAACCATGAAACAGGCAGGATCATCGCCGTGGCCGCAACCAGGGCAAGGGGATGAGCGAAGCGCACAAATGCTGCTGCGGTTCCCGGTCCGGATCGGGCATAAGGTAACGTCGTCCCAAGGAGCACCATGGCATAACGGCCAACGCACGGTGTCAGGAGAAGCGCTCGCATCATCGCGGCCCGTGGAAGGCTGCTGAGAAGCGCAAACTTCCCCAGGAGGAGCACCATTAACCCCACCACGGCCATGGCACCCATATGCGGGTCCTTCATGATGCGTAGACGTTCTGCAGGCGTACGGCCTGCGTAGAGTCCGTCACACACATCACCGAAGCCGTCGAGATGGATAGCTCCGGTGAGTATGATCCATGTGAGCAGCACGCAGGCGCCAGTCACTAGCGGCGGAACCCATTGAGCGGTGAAGACGTAAACCGCGACTAGGACGCCCCCGATGAGTAGACCGACCGGTGGAAACCAAAGGAAGGACCCGCCGAGTTCGGTCTCCTGAACTTCGCCTCTTGGCCCGAACGGTAAGATGGTCAAGCATCCCAAGGCAACCTGTAGCCGCCTCATGTCACCTTTCCAGCTACTCCGGCTTCTTCAAACGTCGTCATTTCAGTGAGCACCTTACACGCGGCTTCAGCCAAGGATATGGCGAGCGCCGCTCCTGTCCCCTCCCCAAGCCGCAAGTCCAAATCCAGAAGAGGCTTAAGCCCCAGAGACTCAAGGACCCTGCAATGTCCTGGTTCCTGAGAGAGATGAGAGGCGAGGAGATAGTTTTTGACGCGGGACTCAAGGCCTACAGCAATCAGTGCGGCCGCCCCTGAAATGAATCCATCCACGACCACTGGAAGCCTCGCCTGTGCGCCTCCGAGGATGACCCCGACCAATCCCGCAATCTCAAATCCGCCCACCTTGGTGAGCACGTCAAGCGGATCCGAAGGATCCGGCATGTTCACCGCGAGTGCTTGCTGAATCGCATAGAGTTTTCTGGCATACGTGGAGTCATCAATCCCCGTGCCCCGACCGGTCACTTGTTCGACCGGTGTACCGGTCATGGCCGCCGTAATGGCACTGCTGGCTGTCGTATTTCCAATCCCCATGTCCCCGGTTCCGATGATGTCCACGCCGCGGGCGACCTCGTGCACGACGATGTCACGCCCCGTTTGAATCGCAGCACACGCCTGTTCAGTTGTCATCGCCGGACCCTGAGTGATATTCCGTGTGCCATACCCGATCTTTCGTGAGACGAGATCCGGATGAGACGGAAGATCCCCCGCCACCCCCATATCAACGACGACAACTCGCGCCCCCACATGCCGTGCCAGGACATTGATCCCCGCTCCGCCCCGAAGGAAATTGGCGACCATCTGCTGGGTGACGACTTGGGGATAGGCGCTGACACCTGCTTGAGCGACCCCATGGTCGGCAGCCATCGTGATGATGACTTTCTGGGACAAGCGGGGAGTGGCGGTGCGGGTGATCCCGACGATCTGTTTGGCAAGTGATTCGAGCCTGCCCAGGCTTCCCAGGGGTTTCGTCAGATGATCCAGGCGGGCCTGGGCCTGCTGCATCAGACTGTGTTCCACGTCTTCAATCTGAATGTCAAGCTGTGACGAGAGACGCATGTGCGCTCCTGCGAGAGGACGAGCGCGCTTTGATCAGGGCGGGGATTCCCGCCACGAGCAGATACACTTCGTCGGCGAGGGCGGCGGCGATCTGATTGGTCAGGCCGGCCAGGTCACGAAATCGCCGGCCCATCGGGAACTCGGGCACGATACCGGAACCGACTTCATTCGTCACCAGGATCACAGGATAGGGCGTGCGGCGAAGGACGTGACACAGGCGACGAACCTGCTGCTCAATCCTCGCATCTGACTGACCAGTCACCAAGAGCTGGGAGACATACATTGTGAGACAATCGAGAATCAGCCCGTCGGATTTCCCGTTTAGCTGCGCAACAACCTTCGCGGGATCTCGTGGGTGCTCGATGGTCCTCCAATGCGCGGGTCGGTGCCGTCGGTGGTGAGCAATTCGCTGCCGCATTTCCCGATCGGCTGCCTTGCACGTGGCGAGGTAGACGATGCCTTGACCACAGCGCTTGGCCAGCTCCACCGCAAACCGGCTTTTCCCGCTACGCGTCCCTCCAGTGATGAGAATGAGACGCCCCTTCTGGTTCCTTGGTAGTTTCATGGCAAGACGCTTCAGGGCAACAAAAAACCCGCTGACGAAGGCGGGTTGCACCCTCTTGCTTCACCCTCCGCCAGAAGAATCCTGATCAAAGTGGATCGAGGTTATCCCCGAGGTGAGGCAAAGTCAAGTGTAAATTTACACACCCCCCTCCTATTTCCCACCCTTTTCACATCCTGCTATTCCGTAATCAGTTGCAAAAGAGGGCGCTGTCCCCTTCCAAAGTGTAGTATAATTTTAATGTCAGCGTATGCGGGGGATCTCTATTGGAAAAATTACCGGACAACGCGCCTGAAAAGACTTCGCTCGCCACTTTGGAGCTGGGAGAGGAGCTCGCCCGGTGGATCCGATACGATGTGGCCGGCGAGCAGGTCGAGGTCTTAAGCGAGGAAGAGTGGCACTGGTCGCCGGAGGAGAGGCAGAATGCCTCCCTCCTCTACTGGCTGCGCGAGCGTTGCGCCCGCGACCGGCTGAACCCGAATCAGGTGCGCGTCCTCTTGGCCGACGGTTCCATCCGCCTGCGCAGCGTTTTTCCCAAGGAGGGTGAACCGGGTTCAGACCCCGATTCCCCCCCCGCACCCCATATGAAACCCGAAGTGACCGCCCCAGATCGGCTGAAGATTACGGTGGGTCTCTTGAACGAAGCGGGTATCCGCACGCATCAAATAAGCCTTAAGGAGCATGCCCTCTTTGAGGCCCTCTGCCGGGGGAGCGCCGCCGCGGAGACGGGCAGGCGCGCGGCCTTGTTTTCCCTCGAGCCCGGCATCCTCACGGTGACGGTCGCGCAGAGAAACGCTATGCTGTCCGCCCATCGCGTACCCGTCGATACCGGCGACTGCGATTTGACTTCCCTCTCGACCCGCAAGGCCCTGCTTCAGGAAGTGCGCACGATCTTAGACTATGAGAAGGCGCTCCTCAAGCACCCCGTCGACACGATCTATTTCGCGGCCGACGAGCCCGACGTGGAAGTCTTCTGCGAGTGGCTATCCCAAGCCCTGGAGATCCCGATACAGCCCTGGGTCACCTATGACTTAAGCTGTATCGGCATCAAGACGCACTACGAGGGTGCCGCCCTGGATGAACTCAAGGCAAGCCTGGACGAGGTCTTTAAGCCCGCGGACCCCTGGACAAACGTGACGTCCCAAATAAAAAAATCAGTCCGCGCGCTTGTCTTCGGCGGGCTGATTCTGGCCGTCTATGTAGCGGTCCTCGTCTGGTCGTTACTCCACTCCTGAAACAGCAGGAGCCGGGGCCTTGACCCCCTCCAACTCCTCCTCAAGAATCTTGATCTTTCCCTCTAAGGCCGTTTTTTCGACCGTGAGGTCCCTCACGAGCTGTTCCAGGCGGATCTGACCCTCGGCGAGCTCCGCGTTCGCCTTTTCCACCTTCAGCTTTTCGTTGGAGTTCTGGTCCAGCTGGTCCTCCAAAATACCAATCTCTTTTTCGAGCGCGTCGTATTCCGCCTGCGGAACCCCGCAGCCCGTCAATAACATGGAAAAAAGCAATGTTAGACTACAGACTACATACCACAGACTACAGACAAAAGACCCGAGACCCGAGACCCGAGACCCGCAACTGGAAGTGTCTTTGATCGTTCCAGTCTTCAGTCTGTAGTCTTCGGTCTTCAGTCTACGCCCTGCCTCATCTTTTTTGCACATGTAAGGACTCCTTTACCAGTCCGGGTA
>JACPQZ010000015.1 GCA_016190205.1 Candidatus Omnitrophota bacterium
GCACGACCTGATGGAAGCGCGTATTGCGCCCGCTCACTGTATAGGCCGCGGCAATGGACGCGGACGCAAGGCTTCCGTCACCCGCGAACCAGTCTGTGGTCTGGGTCTTGGTCCACGCGGCTTCCACAGTGACCGCCGAAACAATATTTCGTACTTCACTCGAATGCGAAAGCCTCTGCTCGCCCTGAATAACGGCGAAGTCCTGATGGAAAGTACCCGTGTAGGTATTGCCTAACGAATCATTCCCATTGATATTCCCATCCCCAGTCACCCCCGTCAAAACCCCCACATTTTCCGCACCGTCATCGTACTCATAATCATAGGTCATGAGCTGGTGGTGATTTGATCCGTCCGCCCGGACCGAATCCTGCCGGGTAACGGCCGACTGAATCTTGAGCTGATTGCGTATGCCGTTATAGTCCTGATCAGAATGCTCCGTGGTGGTATTTCCAAAAACATCCGTGTTGGTAGAATCCACGGTACCCGTGCCATCCACCACGATGCCCGTGGCGTCGTAGGTGTAAATCGTCACGGAGTCCTGAACAGTGCTCGAACCATCTGCCTGGGTATCGACGTCGGCGGTCTGGGGATTGTCCGTCCCGGCGTGGCTCGTGATGATCTTGATCTTGGCCTCATTGCGCAACGCAATATACGTCTGGACTATCCAGCCGAAAGTTTCCTCCCCAAACGCGTCCTCGCCATGTGTCGTCCCTTCCGTAAAGGCCCCCCGGGTCGCGTACGTGAGCCCGCTTTCGGAGCTCACCACATTGCGCTCCGCCTCGTCGATCCGGCCCAATCCATCGTAGAAGTACTGCGTCGTAAGGTCCTGCACACCTTGCGAACCGTCGATATTGGCCGAATGACTGATGGCCCTGGAATGATCCACCTTGATCTCATTGCGGATCACCCGGTACACATCCAAGGTCGCGGTAGACGTGGTGTTACCGAAGCGATCCGTCGAGGATCCCGTGCTGACGCCAATCGCGCCCTGGGTCGTCATGGGGAGAGGTTCGCCGCCCAAGCGCTCTCCTAAACCCAGGTCAGCCTCATCCGGATCCAGAACGAAACGGACGATACGCCCCGCCTCATCCAGGACCACCCAGACTTCAAGCTCACGATCAGCGGCCTCAAGAAATCCCGTATCACTTGCGTAGTAGTAGGTCGTCGCCTGACTTTGCTGGGACCTCGACTCGTCGATGTCCGTGGTCGTCGACTGGGAAGTTGCCGTTTTCAAACGAGCCTCGTTCTTAATGATCTCGAAGGTCTGCGCGAGAGTACCCTCCGTTTCGCGCCCAAAGCCATCGTCTGCGCTTGTCGTCCCATCCGCCTCCGCGCCTACGAGATGACCCACCTCATTGTACGTGTAAGTCGTGGTCACATCCTGCCCGCTCTCCGCAACCCCGTCTTGAGTGCGCGAGACCGACCGGGACGTGCCGAGGCGCACTTCATCCAGGGCGTCTATCCGGATATAATCCTGTTCAATAGTGCCTGTCGTGACGCGGCCAAACCCGTCATCGGCCAGGCTTGTCCCGTAGCCCACAGCCCCCTCAATCTCGCCCGCCAAACCGTACTCGTTGACGGTGACGAGAGACGAATCGCTCTCGGAACCGTCTCCGTTATCCGTGTGACTTTGGTTCAAGGAGACGGCGGTCTCTCCGGTTCTCTGAATAGCTGAAATCAGGTTGTCGGCCGTGCCGGTCGTGATGCGGCCGAACCCGTCATTGGCATGCGTCGTTCCCGTGGACTGCGATCCCAGAAGATTGCCGCTAGTGTCGTACTCATTGAGGGAGAAGGCGTCCGACCCGCTTGTTGCCCCGTCAAAACGGAGGGTTTCTTGAGCGGTCCGCGTGCTCCGCACAAGGGCCGCTCCCCGGATAATTTCGAAGTCATGAACACTCGTGGAACGCGTGGAATTGCCGAAGATGTCGCGGGAGACGCTGTGCGTAATCCCCTCGGCGCCCGTGAGCACCCCCGCCCCATCAAAATGGTTGAGTGTCCAGGAGCTGGTGCTCTCGACCGTTCCATCCCGCAGGGTGCGGCTTGACTCCGTGCGGGAGGAACGGAGGTCTCCCTGGGAGTTGTAGTCCAGCCAGGTGGAACGCGAGGCGGGGGTAAAGCCATCGTTCCGGTTTAAGGCCAGCTCGTCAAAACGGGTGATGAGCCCCTGCGCGAATCCGGTGTCGCCGTATACGACTCCCGAGCGCAGGGTGACCTCAAAGGCGTCCACGTTTTCAACTTGCGAGGTCCTTTCGATCGCGCCCTCCGAGAAGAGCTCCCACACACTCTTGCCCGTATCCTCTATAAGATCGTGGAGGGTCCTCGCAGTTAACTCGCCGCCGCCCAGGGCGGAATTGAAACGGTAAACTGTGTTCTGGGCCGTGCCGGTGGAACGAGTCTGGGCAATGTAATCGGCAAGCTGTCCCGTGGCGTTATACTGGATGTGGCCAAATTGGGTCTCTATGACAAAACCATCAAAATTGTGAACCGTGTCTTTATAGCTCGTGGCCTGACCCAGTTCATTCAAGACAACGTCCGACCGCACGGTCCGGATGGTGTCGTCCAGTGTATAACTTTCCTCTTGCTCCGTGACGACCCCTTGAGCCACGAGATCTTCAAGGGTCTGGGCGCCCGCGGTTTGCTGGATGAGTCCCATGATCTGGGCCCCGGTAAGCTTAATACCCCCGGCAAAATAGACAGTGCGCACGCCAGTGCCTGTACGATGCACCTCGTTGGTAAACCCAAGCTGGCGGCCGAGGGCATCGTATTGGATGCCGCTCACAGCCGTCGTCACCCATGTGCCGTCTGCCTCGGTCTTGGTCTCGGATGAGCCGGCGAGAAATCCGAACCTCCCATAACTAAATGACCGTTCCAGCACTTCCGTGCGGTCCATCGCGACCGGGCGCTCCTCTATAAAGATCTCTGTCCCGATGAGATCTTCCAGAGTCCGGTCGAAATCGGACCCCTGCCCAAGAAGGGCTGCGAGGGCCCCGGCATCCAGCTCATTCCCATCCCCGTCCACGAAGACCATGAAAGTGCCGGCCCCGGTCTCGTGCACCTCTACGTGGGATGACTCGAGCTCGCCCTGCGCGTTATAACTGTTGTCTGCGAGACTTCTTTCGGTGACGGTGCGGCCGAATTCGGTGCGCTCATCCACCTGCCTTGCAACCTGGCCCAGATCATCATAGGCTTCTATCGTCTGTTTAACGTCAAACGACCGATTCCCCGAACGCACCACCTCCTCTTCGACCAAAATCCCCTCGCCCACTAAATCCTGGACGGTCTTCCCAACATTTTCAGGTCGTGCCAAAAGCGCGGCCAGGACTTGGGCATCCAGCTCACGCCCGTTTAAGGCATCACCCTCGAGAACCACCCTATATATAAGGAAGCTCCCCTCTCCGGACTCCTCCACGGAAAAATGACTAAAGGCAAGACGCCCCTGAAGGTCATAGGTGAAATCCTCGGCGGTATCCTCGACCGTCACCTTCGAGCCGTCGTCCGTAGTTCTCGTCTGCCGGAGCGCCTGGCCGAGGGTGTTATAGGCATTCCACAACGTTTCAATTGAAAAATGTCGCGCCAGATTGGCGGCGCCCAGGTCCGAGTCAAACTCATCCACTTCCGCCACGGTCCGGCTCGGGAGACCTTGAGCGCTATATTCCATACGCGCATCTTCAACGCGAATGAGCCCGGGGGCCGCCGTGTCATCTTTGAGGGTGCGGCGCGTGTGCGTCACACGTCCCAAACCGTCGAAATACGCGCCCCCCTCTTCACCCGGCAACACCTCCTGGATCACGGTATACTGCCTGTTTCTTAAGACGGCCCCGCCCTCGCCCTGCGCCTGCTCATCAAAGCGGGTGGTCGAAGAGATGATGCGCTCCTCGTCGTCATAGCGAATCTGGGTAATTTCTTCCTGAATACGCAGCCTTTCCTGCGCAGAATCGGAATGGGTGACACGGCTCTGGCGGCTCGCGTGGCCGAACGCATCGAAGGACA
>JACPQZ010000014.1 GCA_016190205.1 Candidatus Omnitrophota bacterium
CCTTCTTGATCAGGTTGCTCATCTTCTCAAGGTAGTTGGCCAGGCGGTCCAGGATCTCGTCCAGGGTCCCGCTCGATTCCCCCGCCCGCACCATGCTGACGTAGAGATTGCTAAAGACGGGTTTGTGCCGCGAGAGGGCATTGGAGAAACTCGATCCCTTTTCTATCTCCGTCTTCACGAGCAGGATGATATTTTTGAAATGCGTATTGTCCACCTGTTCATGCAGGATCTCGAGTCCCTGGATAATGGGGATTCCGGAATCGACCATGGTGGCGAGCATGCGCGTAAAGACAACGAGCTCATCGAGGCTCACATGGCCGCGGGAAAAGCGGGCAAGGGTCTGGCTCGCGCCTTTCTTATCTTCCCTCACGTTTACAACCACGAGACCCTGCTGGCGCAGGGCCTCGATGAGGCCCTTCACATTCTCAAACTCGAGCGAGCCCGTGACCGTCTTACCCTCGGTATCCTTGGCGATATAGGCAAATTGAGGCATTATTCCTCTCCTGTCACGCTTAACACTTCTTCCAAAGTGGTCATCCCCAGCTTGAAGCTCTCAAGCGCGTTTTCACGCAAGGAGCGCATGCCCTGGGTGCGGGCATACCTTAAGATCTCGTCTTCTGAGGCGCGCGCCACGATCATCCTGCGGATTTCATCGTCGATCGTGAGGGTCTCCAAAGTGCCCATGCGGCCGCGGTAGCCCGTCTCGCTGCAGCGCGCACAGCCAGACCCCCGGTAAAAAACAGGCTTATCCTTTTTGGAAAAATCTAGCCCCACGCGCTCGAGGACCTCTCTCGGCACCTCTTCGGGCTCCGAGCAGGAGGGACAAACCCGCCGGCAAAGCCTTTGCGCCGCGACGAGGACGAGGCTCGCGGAAATAAGAAAGGGTTCCACCCCCATGTCCATGAGGCGGGCGATCGCTCCCGCCGCGCTATTCGTGTGGAGCGTGCTAAAGACGAGCTGTCCAGTTAGGGAGGCCTTGATCGCGATATCGGCCGTCTCGGCGTCGCGGATCTCGCCCACGAGCACCACGTCCGGGCTCTGCCGCAGGATCGACCTGAGCCCGCTCGCGAACGTAAGCCCTATGTCGGTATTGATGGGTATCTGCGTAATCCCTTCCACCTGGTATTCGACCGGGTCTTCCACCGTGATGATGTTGCGATCCGGGGTATTCAGCCGGTTTAAGACCGAGTAAAGCGTCGTGCTCTTTCCGCTCCCCGTCGGTCCCGTCATGAGGATCATTCCGTACGGCTTCTTGATGGCCTCCTCGAGCGCCTTAAGGGGTCCCGGGAGAAAACCCAATTCCTCAAGACTGACTTTGATATTCGCCTTATCCAGCGCCCTTAAAACCACTTTTTCTCCATGCATGACGGGCAGGACCGACACACGGAAATCCACCTCGCGGTTTGCGAGACGAATCTTGAAACGGCCGTCCTGGGGCTGGCGGCGGTCTGCGATATTGAGATTGGACATGATCTTGAGGCGCGTCGTGATGGCGCTCTGCGCCACCTTAGGGGGGGTATAGGCATCAATCAGGCGGCCGTCCACGCGAAAGCGCACCCGCAGGCGCTTTTCATAGGGCTCGAGATGGACGTCGCTCGCCCTCTGCTTGAGGGCCTCCATGAGGATGAGATTTACGATGCGGATGACAGGGGCCTGATCCGAATCGGAGAGCGAGGAGTCGATCTTTTCCTCCCCCTCGTCCTCCACCACCTTCATCTCTCCCAAATCCGACTTATCCTTTTCCAGCAGCTCTTCCATCCTTTCGGGCGCTTCGTAGTATTGGTGGATGGACTCCAGGATCTGGCTCGGGATTCCGATGATGGGTTTGATCTGACAGCCCGTGATGACCCTCAAATCATCCAGGGCGAAAACATTTAAGGGATCGGCCATGGCCACCGTGAGGGTGTCCCCGATCTTGGAGATGGGGAGCACCTGATAGTGTCTCGCGACGCGCGCGGGGATCATGCTGATGAGTTCTTGACTGATCCGGTAGCGCGAGAGATTGATGGGCGGGATGTCCAGCTCCTCCCCCAGGCAGGCCACGAGGACGTCTTCCTTCACGAGCCCCTTTTTGATGAGGATCTCGCTGATACTGCCCCCCTCTGCCTTCTGGATCTTGACCGCCTCGTCCAGGGCCTTCTGCGTCACGACCCCGTTCTTGACGAGGACCTGGCTCAAGCGCTCCTTAAGCGACTTGACCATTGAGCGGCGCCTCCTCTTGGGTCAGCCTCATAATCTCCTCCAGACTCGTGATCCCGCGCATGACCTTGGCGAGGCCGTTTTCCCTTAAAGTTCCCATGCCTGCCCGGCGCGCGTAAAGCCTCAAGTCAGATTCCGGCACGCCCCGCATGATGAGGGCCCGGACCTCGGGCGTCACAACAAACGCCTCGCCGAGCCCCACGCGCCCCCGGTAACCTGTATTTCCGCACTCGCCGCACCCTTGCGGCTGGTAAAACTTAGGCCTCTTTCCCGACGCGGCTAAGAGCGGCTCTAAATTGAGAGACTCCACAAGCCTCGGATCGGGCTCAAAGGGTTTTCTACAGCCCTGGCAGAGGCGCCGGATGAGCCTTTGCGCCAGGACGAGGACGAGCGACGATGAAATCATGTACGGCTCGACGCCCATGTTGGCCAGGCGGACGACCGTGGCCGTCGCGTCGTTCGTATGCAAGGTGGAAAGGACGAGATGCCCGGTGAGGGCCGCCTTGATGGCGATATCCACCGTCTCCGAGTCCCGGATCTCACCGATCATGATGACATCCGGATCCTGCCTCAAAATGGAACGCAGGACGCGCGCGAACGTAAGCCCGATCTCCTCCCGCACCGCCACCTGATTGATGCCGTCAAACTGCTGTTCCACTGGATCTTCGACCGTGACCAGGTTTTTATCCACCGAGTCGATCATCTTTAGAACGGAATAGAGCGTGCTGCTTTTTCCGGCACCGGTGGGGCCGCAGACTAAGATCATGCCGTGCGGGCGCTGGGCCGCCTGCTTGAGGGCCTCTAGGGGCTCCTGCTCAAAACCCAGCTCCTCGATTGAATATGCCGAGGCGGAGCGGTCCATAATCCTCAAGCACGCCTTTTCCCCAAAGTAGGACGGGATGATGGAGACGCGGAAATCGATCTCGCGGTCGCGCAGTTTAATCCGGAAACGTCCGTCCTGCGGCAATCGGTGCTCGGCGATATCGAGGCGGCTCAAGATCTTGATCCTGCCGATCAAGGCGGGATGGATGTGCCGGGGCGGGTTCTGACCTTCCCGCAATATCCCGTCCACGCGGTAACGCACGTTCACAGACCTTTCAAAAGGCTCGATCAGGATATCGCTCGACTTAAGCCGGATCCCCTCGGCCAGGATCATATGGGTGAGCTTGACCACGACGCCTTCATCGGCCACCTGCAGTACATCCATCGCGGACGTGTTGGCAAAAGAGCTCTCCCCGCTCAAGACCTCCAATTTGCCCTTCTGAACGTCCTCCATGAGCTCAGCTATGACCTGCGATCCTTCGGCCTCATAATAACGCTGATAGGCCTCCTGGATAGTCCCCTCTGAACCGATGACCGGCTGGATGTCGCAGCCGGTCATGACCTTCAAGTCATCCATGGCCAGGACGTTTAGGGGATCGCTCATCGCCACGGTGAGCGTATTGCCTATCTTCGAAATGGGGATGAGACCATAATGCTTGGCCACATGCTTGGGGATCATGGCGATGACGCCGGGATCCACCGTCAGGTGCGAGAGATTGATCGGGGGAATGTTGAGCTCCTCGCTCAAGACCCCGATCAAAGTCGTCTCATCGACGAATTTTAAATCCACCAGGATGCGCCCGAGCTGGCCGCCCTTCTCCTTCTGCGCGCGCAGGGCCTGCTCAAGCTGTTTATCCGTGAGCAACTTGCGCTTCGCGAGGATGTCTAAGACGCGTTGTCTAAGTGATCTGACCATGGCTGCTTAGTTTTTCTTATCCGGCTCTTTCGTCCCCCCGCTTCCCTCTTCCGGCGCGGGTCCTTCCGCATCCTTCTTGGCCTGACGCTCGCGGGCCACGTTGGCGAAATCCACCTTGGCCACATTTTCGTCGGCGCTCCACTCCTCTGTCCCCATGGCCCGGTGTGATTTATAAAAACGGTTGAGACTTTCCCTAATCTCGGTGCCCGTCGCGACAAACGTCTGGACCTTGCAGCTCGTGGTGTACTCGATGTCCTTGATGGCCAGGGCATTCGTGGGATCCGCCATGACGACCGTGAGGGTATTTCCGATACGGTCGATGGGGATCGCGTGATATTGCCGGGCCACATTTTCCGGAATGAGCTTTAAAATGTCCACCTCGATGTGGCAGCTCGAGAGGGGGAGATAGGGGTAACCAAACTGGGTGGCGAGCGTCGTCACGATCTCCTGCTCCGTGACCACTTTCATCTTGACCAAGATCTGGCCCAAGAGCCCCCCCTCCTTCTGCTGCGTCTTGAGGGCCCGGTCCAGCTCCTCCTGGGTGATCTTGCCCTGCTCGAGAAGCATCTCGCCCAGCAATTTCTGCACCACTCTCTTCATGCGGACTCCTTAAGCCGTAACCTGATTTCGGCCGGATTTCTTGGCCTGCAGCAGGGCCACGATGGCCTTGTTGACGAGCTCATCCCCCGTGAGGCCGTCGATGGGGTTGGCGCTCACCCCCGCGCTCAACGTCACCCTTCCGTCCGGTAGGCTCCCCATGCCGGGAAACGACTGCCGGGCCACCTCTTTTCGGATAAGCTCGGCCGTCTGCAGGGCCTCCCCCTTATTTTTCTCCGGCAGGATGATGGCAAAATCGTTTTTCCCGCTCCTGCCTGCCTTGCAGATATCGTCGATGTTCTTCGAGATCACCTGACCGATTTTTTTCAAGAGTTCCTGCGCCGCAACAGGGGAATTGACGCGAACGTACTCATCGTAATGATCGATATTTAAGTGCACGTATGAACAGGGCCTCTGAAAAAGTATCGCCCTCCGGATCTCCTCGCTTAATCGTTCCCGGATGAAGCGCTCATTGTAAAGCCCCGTCACTTCATCCCGTATGGCAAGCTCCTTGTTGCGCTTGACCAAAAAGTCGTTTTCCAGGGCGATCCCCACCTGTTTTTGAAAGATGCGGACGACCTCAAGATCCGCAGGCGGGAAGACAAGGTCGGGGTCTTTAGACCCCACGAAGATTAGACCTTTGAGCTTATTCTGAAAAACCACCGGGGCCAAGACCCCGGCGCCCATGCCGTACTTCTTGAAAAAGTCCTCGGCCAGGATATTTTTCCGCTGCTCCCCGTCAAAAATAACGAGGTCGCGCGTCCTTTCCATGCGCATCAAGAGCTCGCGATAGGGCGACCAATCCACCGGCGGCGCAGCGCCTTGAGCAATCCCCCTGGAAAGCCGCACAGAAAGATCCTCCCCGCCCTGGATGAAAAGGACATAGGCATTCGCCTCGGTGGCCTGCTGCAGCTTATCCAAGACAAGCTCCAGAACCACGTCCAGCTGGACGGCCTGGGACATGAGCGTCGTGACCTGAAGCACCCCGGAGAGTGCGGCCACCTTCTTGTTAATTTCCTGATTGATGACCCTCACCCTTTCTCCATAGGTATTGAGCTCGCTCATGTTTTTCTTGATCCGGTCCGCCATCTCGTTCACCGCAAGACCCATGTCCCCCACTTCATCTTCGCCCTGGACCTCGATCACGCGCTCCACGTCGCCGCTGGCGATGCTCCGGGCATGATAGGCAAGCCTGACGACAGGATCCACGATCCTTTTGGTCAGCACCACGCCCAAAAGCGAAATCAAAATTGTGATCAGCACAACGGCCGTGAGATTGATCATTTCAACCGGGCTCTTCACGCCCGAAAAAACATACCGCGAAATAAGCCAGCCGATCACGAGGAGCGGGATGATGGACATGAGGCAATACGCGGCCACCACCTTGTGCCTTATGCCGCGGGGCATGAGACTCAAGCCCCCCCTAGTCCCCGTCATGAGTCCCTCCTACGACGCCGGGCGACGGTGGCTCACAGCGGCTGACGTCGTCAATGTACTTGCTTAAATCCTCCTCCCGGATCCTGTATCCGCCCCGTCTTCCCACTTTAAAGGCAGGGAGGTGCCCCGTCCGGATGAGCCTGCGTATATGCTCTGTGCTCACCCGCATGATTGAGGCAACTTCTCTTACGACCAGGAGCTTCATGTACTCACCAAAAGTATCTAATCCTTAACATAACCTTACACTATTTAACACAACATGTCAATTTACGTATAACATCAAGCTAAACTAATACTTATAATTGTTGCAGATTACTATTAGGCGTTTCTCTGGTAGCTCATTCCGAGGAGCATGCCTATGGCCAGGAATGTGATCAGGAGGAAGGATCCCCCGTAGCTAATGAGGGGTAGAGGAAGTCCGACCACAGGCATGAGGCCCATGGTCATGCCGATGTTGACAAAGATGTGCACCATGAGGAGAGACACGAGCCCCACGCCCAAAAGGCGCGCCATGGGCTCGCTCTGCGCCTCCGCCACGCGCAAGCCGCGCCAGACGAGGACCCAGTAAAGGAGGAGGAGGAGCGCGCAGCCGGCCAAGCCCCACTCCTCGCCGATAACGCTAAAAATAAAATCCGTATGGTGAGCGGGCAGAAAGTTGAGCTGGTTCTGGGTTCCCTCAAGCCAGCCTTTTCCGAAAAGCCCGCCCGACCCGATCGCAATCTTGGACTGGATAATGCTGTAGCCGGATCCATAGGGATCCTGATACGGATTCAAGAATATCAAAAGCCGCTTCTTCTGGTAGTCCTTCAAAATGAACCATAAAAGAGGCGCGCATGCGGCATGAAACCCTGCACAGCCCAGCCACCACCTGGCAGGCAATCCCCAGGCCCACAGCATGGCAAAAGCGACCGGCAAAAGGGTGAGGGCGGTTCCTAAGTCCGGCTGTTTCAATACGAGAAGCGCGGGCAGATAGACAATCAGGAACGCTCCACCCACACCCTTGGATAAGTCAAATTGGGGCGTTCGCCTGCCCAAATAGCGGGCGAGAAAAAGAATGACGGCGATCTTGCTCAATTCGGAAGGCTGAAACGCGAGGGGACCCAAGGTGAGCCAGCGCTGTGCCCCAAAGTGCGTGCGCCCCGCAACGAGCACGATCGCGAGGAGCGCCACGGCCAGGACATAAAGGGCGGGGGCGATATCAAACCAATACGCCGTAGGGATCCGCAGGAAGACGACACACAAGATGATCCCTAGGCCGACCCAGAGCGCCTGCCGCATGACGTAAAATTTTCCGGAAAACACCGTGAGCTGGTAGGAGGCGCTGACCAGAATCAAAAAGCCCAGGGCGACCACCCAGAGGGTGCTCAAGGCGAGCAGCCAATCCAGGCGCGCGACTGGTCTCATGCCCGGTTCTCCTTCCACCAGGCAAAGATATAGCCCGCCATCATGGCGGGAAAACGGCTGCCCTGCTCCCCGTGCTCGATAAATACGGCGAGGGCTATGGGGCTCGTCTCGTTCTCAAGGTAGCCGCAAAACCAGCCGTGCGGTCTGGCCCCCCCTACCTCCGCGGTGCCCGTCTTGCCCGATATGGCCAGCCCTTCCACGTGGGCATTCTTTCCGGTCCCGCTCGGATCATTCACCACCCGGAAAAGCCCCTTCCGAACCGTTCGGATAGCGGCCGGGTCCAGAGAGAGCAGGCGCGGCTTTTCGGAACTTCCCTTCACCACATAGGGACTCACCAAATACCCGCCGTTCGCAAAACACGATACGAAACGCGCGACCTGAATGGGCGTGACGGCGATATAACCCTGGCCGATGGCGAAATGAGCGGTCTCACCGTCGTACCAGGGTTGATTGAGCGCCGCCTTTTTCCAGCGCTTGGACGGAACAAGACCCTTCGCCTCCTTCCCCAACAAAATGCCGGTCGGCTGGGACAGGCCAAACGCCAATGCGCCCTGGCTTAAGCGGTCCGGGCCCAGGGCCAGTCCCAGGTTGTAAAAATAATTATTGCAGGAAACGGTGAGGGCCTCCAAGAGATCCACATCTCCGTGCCCTC
>JACPQZ010000016.1 GCA_016190205.1 Candidatus Omnitrophota bacterium
CGCATATTCCTCCTGGGTACCGACCGTGAGAAATCCCCGCATGCGGTAATGCCCCAGTCCGCACAATTCCGCGCAGGCGATCTCGAATTTGCCTGTCTTCTTGGCATCAATCCAGATGTCCACGTCCGTCCCCGGAAGGACGTCCTGCTTCATGCGGAAATTCGGCAGGAAAAAGCTGTGTAGGACGTCCTTCGAACGCAGGGTGAGCCGGACAGGTCTCCCCACGGGGATAAAGAGCTGATTGATGGTCTGAATCCCGTGCTCGGGGTAACTGATGTTCCAGGCGAATTGCTCCGCCGTGACCCGGATCGGGATGGAGTGCGAAGGGGCGCGTCCGCCGCGCACCTCCTTCCAAATTCCCTGGCTGAAAAAGGCCAGGGCCACAAGGATAAGGGCGGGGATGGCCGTCCACACTATTTCAAGAGCGGTGTTTCCATGCGTGTAATAGGCCCTTCCTCCCTCGCGACGGCGGTAACGAATGATAAACCACACAAGCAACCCCTCGACCAGAAAGAAGAAGAAGCCCGTGATCCACAGGATCACGTAGTAAAGGGAATCGATCCGCTCCCCGATCGTGGAGATGTTTTCGGGCAGAATAAAAGTCATGAAGGCCTAGGCGCCCCCCTCCGTGTGCGCAAACGTAAATACCACCTCTCCCGCGGCCGGAACCGTGATGGTCTGGGTCTGGGCCGCGTAATATTCATGCCAGGCCTCAATGACGTATTCACCTGGGGCAAGCTCCCCCAGATCAAAGGAGCCGTCATCGCCCGTGACCGCGAAATGGGGATGCTCCACCACCCCGATGTAGGCATTCATCCAAGGGTGAACGTCGCACTTCACCTTTACCATGATCTCCGGCTTGTCGAATTGGGCTGGGAGCGCCATGCCTTCAAACGGCATCCCATAGTTAAATTCCGGATTGACCTTGGCCATCGCATGCACGTTATGCAGGGTGGTATCGCTGTTCACGATTTCTATGGGCTGGCCCACCCTCACTCCCATCACATGGGGGTCGTACATGCACGTGTGCTGGTCAAACTTAACTTTTTCCGAAGCCGCCGGGAAGGTCTTCCCCTCGAGGCCCTTTTTGACATATACGAACACGTTCTTGAGCGTGCCATTGGCATTGACGAGGACCGTCTCGGAGTGCACCGCCCCCGCGTGCAAGCCTTGACAGACGGGGTCGGCCGCCATGTCGAGCTTCTTGAGCGTGGGCTGGGTGCCTGAAAACATGATCTTGCCGGTGACGTGACCGGCCGCGGCCGGCGCTGCGGGCGCCGCTGACGGCGTCTCCGTCGCCTGCGCCACCACCGCGGTTTCGGTGCTCTTCACCTCCTTGGCCTCACTACAGCCCACGGCTGCCATAAGAACAAAAGGTGTTACCATCCAAGCGAAATGCGTACGCATGTTTTTCCTCCTATTGAGTTTCAAAAACGGGTTCCTGAACCGGCTCTGCCTGCGTCGCCTCACCCTCGGCCGGAACAACAGCCGGTTCGGGAAGAGGTTCCGGTTCTTCTTCAACACCTTCAAAAACCATGAGATAGTCGCGCACGGCCTGAATCTGAAGCGCCACATCCCCGCCCAGGATGTCTTTGGCCGGCGGGGGCACGTAGTAGCGGCCCATGATATAGGGCCAGTTCGTGGGCATGCGGGTACCCGGCTGAATCTTCTGCGGATCCTCCAGCCACGCCTTCACCCACTCGGGTTTCAAGCGGTGCTTGACCTGTGTGAGATCCGGGGCCAGGTTTTCCGTGGGCACGCCCTCGGGGACCTCTCCTGCCACATGGCAGGCCAGGCACTTGAACATCTCAAAAAGCTGCTTACCCGCCTCAAGCCCCTCCTCCGTTGGAGCCGGGGTCTCGAAGGACTCATAGGGATAGGGCTCTCCGTCCAGCGCTGCGAAATACGCGACCAAACCCGTCACCTCTTTATCGTCAAATCCGAAATTCGGCATCCGGGCATCCAGCCAGGGCCGCAGGGTGCGGGGCTCCTTAAGGAAATGGAAGAGCCAGTCCTGCCTGACCTTCTTCCCCTCCCCGGCGAGATCCGGCGCCACGTCGCTTCCCACCCCTTCTATCTTGTGGCAGGCCGTGCAGTTGTGCTCCCGGACAATCTGCCTCCCCAACTCGATGGCTCGCTCGCGCTCCGTCAACGGACTGCGACTCGATTCGGGCAGGCCATGCTCGGTCAGGGTCATGAGGTACGTCAGGAGGGCCTCCACTTCGCTGTCATCCAGATTAAAGGTGGGCATGTTCGCAAAAATGCGCTCGGTGTCGAACACCCCGGGCTTGTTTATTTTGTGCCGTACCCAGTCATAGACGGTGCGCGGCACCTCTTCCGGGCGGGTATACCCAAATTCAAGTTCATGGATGTGCTTGTCGGCCAGTCCCGTGAGGGGGGGAATAATCAGTTTCTGCTCTATACCTTCCACTTCATGGCAGGCCATACAACCTTTGCTCGCAATGAGTTCCTTGCCGCGCGCAATGAGCGTTTCCTGCGGCTCACCGCCCCCCTGCTGGACACCGCCCTGAAGACCCGCCCTCACCCCCTGCCCTTTCAAACTGGCCAGGTACTCCGTAATGACAAAGGCCTCACGGTCCGTAAGCCGGAAATCCGGCATGTGGGTGTGCGGCTGAAGTTTTTTGGGATCCTTCAGCCACTGGTATATCCATTCCGGGCGGGTCTTGTCTCCTATCAACGTAAGTTCAGGGGCATAGACATCCCCCTCCGCACCGACCTTGTGGCACCCCGCGCAATTGAGTTTACCCACGAGCTCCTGGCCCTCCGCAAGGTATTGCGAAAGATGGCCGAGCTCTTTTTCCGCCGCGGCGTAACCGGGACCGATCGTGTCATCGCGGAGCGAGGCGAGATACGCGCTGATGGCCTCTACCTCACCTTCCGCGAACCGGAAAGCCGGCATCCGCGTCTTGGGGCGAACGGTCTTTGGGTCCCGGATCCACGCCTCGAGCCACTTCTGTGACGTCTTCGACCCTAAGCTCACGAGCTTGGGACCCACGCGGTGTTCCTCGAGCGGCTTGAATCCTTCAATCTGATGACAACCCCAGCACCCGTATTGTTCAAACAACTGCCGCCCCTTCATCACGACCGGTGCCCCTTCAAGCTGGGTGACACCGCTGTGACACTGTAAGCAGCGCGTCTCGATGAATTTTCCATCCAGGAGGGGCTCATGCCAGAATTCCACGCGGCCGTGAGCAGCCTCCCGCGTCGTAGCCCACCCCTGCCCTCCATGGCAGGAGGTGCAACCGAATTTTTCCGGCGGGTGGCTGGCCAGCAGGGTCTTAAACTGCGGGTGGGTGGCAAACGGCGGAGGGGCATCCTCCAGGCCCGGTTGATCCGCGCCCATGTGACAGGTCATGCAACGGTCCACCCGGCCCAGTTCCTCCAGGTTAAATTGCTTGATCTCCAGCCCGCGCGGGAAGACAAGAGCCTGTGCCTGCGTTTGCCTAAGCTTTTTCTCGAGCCTCCTGACATCCGCTTCGAGCCGGCCGATATCCGCCTGCGCCGCATCCACGGGGCTGTCGTAGTGCTCCACCCGGGCCTCGGCCTGATCCTTGATCTTCTCAAGGCCCGCCGCCCTTTCTTCCTGCTCCGAAAGCTCCCGCTTAAGCTCTTCCACCGCGCCCTTCTCAAACTCGCCCGCGCGCCCGCTTTTCACTTCATGCTCGTAACGGTACAGGGCCGCGTCCAGGCGGCTCTTGATAAACTGGCGCTTGCGGTCTTCCTTGAAAAAGATATGGCGCGCGGCCTTCCGTTCCTTCACGCCCTCGTCATAGTCTTCTTGGTTTTCCTTTTTGATCGTAACGGCCTGCTCAAGCGCGGCGCGCGCCTTCTCGAGTTCGGGACCCGAGAGACGGTCCCTTGCCTCCTGAAGCTCCTTTTGCGTCCTCTCCGCCAAAAGCCTTCTAAACCCCCGCTGGTAACCCTTCCACTCGCGGTTATATTCCGTCCAGAAACCCCACAGCGTGACCAGGAAAAGGACGATGCCTATCCAGCCAAAGGCGCGCGACACTTATCATTCCTCAAGGAGAGCCCTGCCCGTTGTGCGTACTGCGTCGTGCGTACTGCGAAAACGCTGTACGCAGTACGCTGTACGCAGTACGAATCACGCAATACACGTTGCGTGGACTGTCGACCACTAAATATTGAACCACGGTGTTACGATCAAATATTTCAGGTTGAGCGTCCAGCGGAGAATCATCTTCACCGGCAAAAGCAGCATGAACAAAAATAAAAACATCGTCACCCAATAGCGAACGATGCCCAGTTGAGCAAAGAAAGCGCGCTTCACGAGCGCGACCACATAAGGGATAAAAGTGAACCACAAGAGCAGAAATAAAAAGCCGGGGACCTCGCGCACATACCAGGGGGTCTTGGGGTCAATATCCAAAAGCTCCGAGAGATCCACGTTGGTGAGGGGCACCACCTTGTGAACATCCCACGGCTCGAAGGGGGAAAAGAAATTCCACCCCGGACCGCGCATGAACGTGCCCGTAAAAATCATCGCTACCCACAGGATCAGGAATCCGAACAAAAACCCGAAAATGGCAAATGGCCGCTCCTGAAGCGTATAGTAGCCATTTCCTTTCGCGTTCTTATCAAGATACGGTATGGCCATGAGACCCAGGATGATCAGGGTCGGAAAAACCACCCCGGCAAGCCACGGATCGAAATAGACCAGCATTTCCTGAAGGCCCAGGAAGTACCAGGGGGCCTTCGACGGGTTGGGCGTCACGGCAGGATTGGCTATTTCCTCCAGCGGCGCATTGACCGCAACAGACCAGATCACGAGAATAATAGTGACAACAAGGGCCGCGATAAACTCGCGCTTCAAGAGGTGGGGCATGACATCCACCTTTAGGCCTGACTCCTCGAGCTCCAGGGGACCTTTACCTGCTTTAATCCGCAGGTCATTCCGGATGGCCATGACGAAGGCCCAGCCCGTGTAGAAGAAAACCAAGAGCACCATCCCCGCGATGGGGATGTTATCGGGCTTGCTTAAGATCTTGATGAAATGTTCCATTTACCTCGTCCGTCGTCCAGCGTCTGTCGTGTGTGATGTGTGGTGTGTGATGTGCAATGCGGCCCTTTCTCACCACACAGCACTCATCACTCACGACTCGTCACGGTCCGGAGATGCCCCCGTCCTTGCGGACCCGCCATAGATGTACTGACAGAAAGACTAGAAAGATGAGCGGAAAAGCAATACAGTGAAACACGTAAAAGCGAAGCAGGGCGTTTGGACCCACAATCCGTCCTCCCAGGAGGGCGAAGCGAACGTCGCTCGCCGCGTCCACGATGGAAAACGGCCCCTCTGCGCCCAGGAAAGGCGTCGCCTTGGCCATATTGGTCCCCACGGTCACCGCCCATAGGGCGAGCTGATCCCACGGCAAAAGATATCCGGTGAAACTTAAGAGCAGGGTAAACGTGAGCAGCACTACTCCCACGCCCCAGTTAAATTCGCGCGGGGGCTTGTAACTGCCCGTCATAAAAACGCGCAGCATGTGCAGCCAAACCGTGACGACCATAGCGTGGCCAGACCACCGGTGGATATTTCTTAGGAACATCCCGAAGGGGACGTCGAATTCCAGAAACTTCATGTCGTGATAAGCCTCGGGTATGCTGGGCCGGTAATAAAACATGAGCAAGACGCCTGATACAAGGAGCACGAGGAAAAGGTAAAAGCTGATGCCTCCCATACCCCAGGTGAAGCTATAGCGAATACCATGTTTTCTCACCTTGACAGGATGGAGATGGAGCCACACGTTGCCGATGACCGCAAGCGCCCTGTTCCGCGGGGTGTCCTTATAATCCCGCCGGAACATGGACTTATAGAACTGGGAAGCCTTGATTTGGCGCGATAGCTCTTCCCAGTTTACGAGCTTTTTCTTAGGCGGTTTTTGTTCGATCGTTTCAGGCATCTCTACTTTTCGCCCTCATCCCCCTTCTCTCGCCCCACGTCCAACGTCCCACGTCCAACGTCCTACGTAACCCTGTCTATACCTTTAGAAAAGCTTCAGGCCTCTCCCACTCACCCTTCTCATACCGGAAGGTCTTGCTTCGGTCCACCATGATCTGGCCGTCATCTGCCAATGAGATCGCTACCCGCTCGAGCGGGCGGGGGGCCGGACCCTCATAATTGATTCCGGTCATCTTAAAACCCGAACCGTGACAGGGGCACTTAAATTTGCTTTCGGCCATAAGCCACACCGGGGTACACCCCAGGTGCGTGCAGATTGCCGAGAGCGCATAAAAACCCTCCTTCGTCCGCACCACCCAGACGCGGTATTTCTGCTGCCACTTGGTGCTGACCACACCTACCTCGTAATCCTCGGGGAAACCCACCCTGACTTGGGGAGGAGGTTCGAAAAGGACATTCGGAAAGAAAAAGCGCAGCGAGGCCCACGTGGAAGATAGAAGGGTAGCCCAAAATGCCCACCAGCCCGCGAGGAGAAAGAACCTTCTCCTCGACACCGCCTTTGGGCTCGTATCGGAATATTTAAGATCCGCCTCGGGATCTATTTTTTGCGGAGGCAGAGGTGTCTTGTTTAAAATATCAGGCATTATAACCAAGTTAGCATAAGAACGGCGTTGTGCGGGGCGCGTTGTGCGTTGTGCGTCGCTCTCGCCTCACGCGCCACGCCTCACGCTCCACGCGATTTAAGCCAATATGATAACAGAATTCCGAGTTCATATAAAAGGATCATTGGGATGGCCACCAGGCACTGGCTCACCACGTCCGGCGGAGTCACGATGGCAGCCACGATAAAGATGGCCACAATGACGGGCGCCCTTTTCTGCCTCAAAAAGGCCGGGGTCACAATACCGATCCGGCTCAAGACCACCAAAAGAACCGGCAGCTCAAACACAATACCAAAGACCAAGAGCATCGCCCCGACGAACGAAAGATACCGATCGGCAGAGAGCATGGGCTCGATGACGCTCCCCCCGAACCCCATGAGAAACTTAAGCCCCACCGGGACAGCCAAAAAAAACGCAAAGGCTACCCCCAGGGCGAAAAAGAGGACCACCGCCCAGACAGAGGCCCCCACCAAGCGGCGCTCCCGGTCCTTAAGCGCGGGCCAAACAAAGGCGCCAGCGTGATAAAGCACGAGGGGCATCGACAGGATCAGGCCCCCCATGAAAGCCACCTTGAGTCTTGCCACAAAGGCCTCGGAAGGACCGATAAAAACGAGCCGAGGGACCGGCCGCGCCAGGTACATGAGCAGCGGATCGGCCCAATAAAACAGGACCATGGATAGAACTGCCACAGACCCCACCGACCAAAGGAGATGCCGCCTGAGCTCGCGCAGGTGCTCCAGGACCGGCATCTTCTTTTCATTCGTGTCCGCTGGCATCATGATCTTTTTCGTCACGGAGCTCCTTTCCGAGAGACTTGAGCTCCCGTATGAGCTTTCCGGCACTGCGGGCAAGCTCTGGAAAACGGTCCGGCCCCAGGACGATGAGCGCGACCACCAAGATAAGAACAACTTCCCAAAAACCGATCCCGAACATAAGTTTAGTACCGCCTCATCACGGCAAAATCGGCCATGCGGGCAAGATGCTCTTTAATAGGACCATTCCGGCTAAGACCGTCCAGCTCCATCCGGGCGCGATCGCGGTACGCGTAGGCCCGCTCCCGCGCGTACTCGAACGCCCCCGAGCGCTCGAGTTCCGCGCGCACGGTCTTCAGGCGCTCAGGCGGTGCCAAGTCTAGTATCTCGCCAAACCGCCGCCGGACCCCATGATCCTGCCGCAAATGAAAGATGAGGGGAAGCGTCACGAGACTGTTCGAGACATCCAATCCCATTTCCTTGCCGGTCAGATCCGGGTCCCCTTCCAGATCCAAACAATCGTCCACAATTTGAAACCCGACGCCCAGACTAAGCCCGAACTCAAAGAGCCGCTGCGCATCTGCCCGGCTCAAACCCCCCAAGATTCCCCCCGCCCCGCAGCAGGCAGCTATCAAAGACGCGGTTTTCTCTTCGAGAATCTTGAGATATTCCTGCTCTGCGAGATCCAAGGCTCCTGTCCGCAGGACCTCGCGTATCTCCCCTTGGCACATCGACACCGCGGCTTGAGAAAATAACGCCGACACGGCCCCGGACCCAAGGTCCGAAATCATCCCGAAGGCCTTGGCATACAGGAGATCGCCCGCCAGAATTCCCACCCGGTTATTCCATTTCTTGTGGAGCGTCGCCTGCTTACGCCTCAAGTCCGAATCGTCGATAATGTCGTCGTGCACCAGGCTCGCGCTGTGGAGGAGTTCCGCGGCGCAGGCAAGGGCGATGTCTTTGCCCCCAGCCGCCGCGCCGAGATAGGAACACAAAAGCACAAGCGCCGGGCGCAAACGCTTCCGGCTCGCAAGGGCTAAGTCCCGCGTGACCGCCCCCACCGGCTCGGGGATGCCTTTGAGAAACCGGGCATAGAGTTCGTCGGACTGCTTGAGGGCGTCCGCGACAGGCGCGTAGATCACTTCCAGGGTATCCGGGCGCTTCATATCAGTACAACCGTTAAGGCGCTCATGCATAACACTCTCCCGTCACACGCCGGTCATCGGTTATCGGTGATCGGTTATCGCAAGCAGCAGTTTGATCTTCATCTTTAGATTGCGATCACCGAATACCGATGACCGATCAACGAACCCAGCGATCAACTGTGCGGCTTCTGTGCGATGTAGACACCGGCAATCCCGTTGTTGAGGGCAACATAACGCGGGCTGGCAAAGCCCGCCTTAAGAAGCAGTTTTCGAAATTCCGAGGGGTCAAAAAACTCATAAATGGATTGCGCCAGATAAATGAACGGGTCCTTCGCCCTCCGCAGGAAAAGGCCCACCGCCTTGACATACGTGGCAAGCCAAAAACGGTGCATCTGTCTTAACAAGACGTTGTGAGGCCGTCCCAGCTCGAGTATAAAAACCTCCCCTCCCGCGTCCAAGACGCGCCGGATCTCCTGAAGCGTTTTTAAGGAAGATTCCATGTTGCGCATGGCAAAGCCCATCGTGACTAAATCGAACGCGCTATCATGAAATGGGAGCTCCTCTGCCCTGGCCTGCAC
>JACPQZ010000017.1 GCA_016190205.1 Candidatus Omnitrophota bacterium
GGCGCCCTTCGGAGCGAACCTCATTTTTTGCGCAGCAGGGTCCGCCGGCTCGTCAGGAAGTTTGCGGTGCGCAAAAAATGCAGAGTGAGCGCCTCGCTGGGGCGCGAACGTTTCGCGGAGAAGGGTGCCGGCCCCGGGTGCAGTCTCCTGGATGCTTGAGATCGGCCCGCGCGGGGCTCGAGGGGACAAGACGGGCATTTCTATATTAGGAGTGATGAGGCGTTATATTGACTTACGATAAGGCTTCAGGCTAGAATGCAGGCATCATGAGCGCGGCGGAGATGGGGGAGGTTTATAAGGAGTACTACGACAAGGCGTTGCAGGCGCTCGCCAAGAATAACGCCGACTACGCCGTTGAGCTTTTGAAGGCCTGCCTCGAGCGCGAGCCCGCCTTCGCCATGGCAAGGGAGCTCCTGCACAAGGCCCAGCGGCAGAAGCACGGAAACAAGCCGGTTTCCGTGCTTGCGAGGACGCGGGCCCAGGCCGGTCTCGCGCTCCTGAAATCGCAGGCCAAAAATGTCACCGAGCACGATGCCTATGCTTTCCTCGCCCGGATCGAGGGGGCGCTTGCACAGGACCCCTTTAACCTGCAGGCCCTGGAGCTTGCAGCGCAGGTGGCGAGACGGGCAAACTTAATTGACACCGCCATCCGGACGTATCACGAGATCATCTCTTTGGATGAGAGACATCTCGCCTCCCTTAAGACTTTGAGCCAACTGTATCAAAACCGGGGCGAGATCCAGAGTGCGAGAGACATCCTCATGCTCGCGGTCCGGCATCATCCCCAGGATCCGGAGCTCGCGAACGCCATCAAATCCCTCGACGCCATGACCACCATCGCCCGCGCCAGGAACGAGGACCCCATGAAGCAGGTCCCCTCGTCAACCGCAACCAGCAATTCCCAAAGTCCCGGACCGGCCGTACGGGAATCCCGCCCGCAACCGGCGCCCGCTGAAACCATGTCCCCCCCGCCTCAACAGACCCAAAAGGACCGGGCTGCGGAACTTAAAAGCCAGTTGGAACGAAACCCGTCGGATCTCCTTTCACGCTATCAGCTCGGAGAACTCCTCTACGAGTCCCGTGATTGGGACCAGGCGATTCAACACCTCCAACAGGCCGTTCAACACCCGCGCCGGCGCACCGCGGCCCTAAACCTCCTGGGGCTTTGCTTTAAGAATAAGGGGATGCTGGATTTGGCACTTTCCCAGTTCGAAAGGGCTTTTACGACTGAGGGCTCCTCTCACGAAGAACAAAAAGAGATCCTCTACAACCTGGGATCCGTCCACGAAGAGATGGGTCAGAAGGAAAAAGCATTAGGGGCTTTTAAGAAGATCTACGAAGAGGATATCGGCTACCGCGACGTGGCCCAGAAGGTCGAGAAGTACTACCGTGCTTAGACGTCGTCGCCGAGCTCGCTTAAGTTCGCGATGCGCTGGGCGATCGACTCCATCTGCGAAGAGCCCGGGAGCCCCTGGGGATTGATGAGGGTATAGGCCGGAAGCTGGTCAAAGAGACCCGGAATCCAGTCGGAATGCTCCCTCGAGAAGACAGCCTCCTGAAAACGGGAAAGATCCAATTCAAACCTTATTTTTAGAGTCCGCTCCAAGACGTCGAGCGAAAGCGAGCCGTCCTCCTGGACGAGGCCTTGGGCCGAGCGCACATCGACCGCCCCCAAGAGATGCGGATTATCGCGCATGGCATCAAGCTCTTCGTCACTGGCCGCAAGACCCACAATCCTGACGCGCGCCTGAAACGGCGCCTCATCCCGCTTCAGGCGGTATCTGTCCAAAATCTTTTCGAGCCTGGCAAGTCCCCCGCTCTTCTCGAGGTACTTAAGCCCCGCCCCGTCCACCAAAAGGCCGATAGGGACTCCCCCGTTCATTTGCCGGGCAAGGCCTAAGAAACTAAAAGACGGAATTTCACTTAAGACGTGCGCGCCGGGAAGGGTAAGCGATGGCTTTGCTTCAGTAACACCCGGTGTATCCACAAGCGCCTGAATTTCCTGTATCACTCCATCACCGTCCACGCTTCCGCCCGTCACCCCATCTCCTACCATGTTTCTCATGAGCCAGTCAAACAGATTGGTTAATTTCTCCTTTTGCTGCTCAAGGGCTGAACGGGCATCGATGACAAAGCGGTCCCGTTCGACGTCCCCGCCCATTCCTACAACCGTCAGCCTTTTGCCCAGTTCACCGCCTTGGTCTTTAAGAATCCGCTCGAAAGCTATCTGTTCCCTCACCAACAGAATCTTGGGCAAGGAAACGAGCTGTTCCATATTGAGCTTAGCTAACTCCACGCGCAAAAATTCCTTTACGACATCGCGAATGGGTTCCGCATCATCCCCTTCTTTGCGAAGTGAATCACGCAGAGATTGAAGGCTGATGGTTTCTGGATTTTCCCCACGGCTGGTCTTAAACTCGTCCAGATGATGCGCCAGGCGGCGGAGGGCGTAAAGATGGCGCTCAAACCTGAAGTTTTCGATTCCTTCATCGCGATCATTTAACGTGAAAAAATTTTTCCCTATGTCCATGTATACATCTTGAGGCAACCATCCATCCTTAACGAGTGTTTTAATGCGATCGCGGGTCCAATATAGGAGTGTGCTCTTCTTACCTTCATCCGTTACAAAATCTGCTCCCATTTGAACCGTGTCGGGCTTAAGCGCCTCCAGGAAGCGCTGGGCCTTGGTCATGAGCAGGTAGGTTTCGAGATTGAAGACATCGTATTCCTGAAGCCTGTTTTCCTCATTCCTTGCTCTTTCCCGCTTCTTATACTTTCCTTCCACCCCGGGTCCGCCGAAGTTCCTCAAGAGGCTGTATCTCATGTTAAGTACAGCGCCCGGGTGAATTTGATTGATGCCGACACTCACAGGAGTTACAGATTGCGGATAGCGCGAAAGCTCTATTGTGGAAAATGGGACTTCCACCCGCCCCGGCAAAGTGGTAACGCCGCGGGCGATAAAAGTCCCTCTCTCAAAATAGGCGGGGCCGCCTACATTGACGTCCAGCCCCGGAAACCCTCCCGCTTTAAAGATAACCATGTGGAGCGGTGAAGTGCCCGGGTGATTGCTGTGCTTGAAGCCTGAAGCAATGTTGACCCGGCCCTCAGGGGCATAGATTCCGATCACAAGCGAGTTCTGATGATGGGAGACAAAGAAGGGACCCAGGAAAGATGAAGCGATCTCGCTTTTTTCGACCCATGCAGAAGGCCCCAGCACCACGTTCTCAAGCTTGGCCCCCGTTCCCGCGATGGAGCCCTCCATCAAATACGAACTTCTGGCAATGACCCCTGCACCCACCACCACCCGCGGGTGAATCATGACGTCCTCAAGCTCCAGGGCGCCATAAATACCGACATGCTCTTTTTCCATAAATTCAGCATCGTCGGCGTGTTGATTGGCCAGATAAAGACCCTTAATGCTTTGCACCCCCTCGATTTTATTTCGAGCTCCAATCCAGGCGTCGCGGATATCGGCGGAGTATATGATTACCGTCTCGTCACCCACCCATCCATGTGATGGCAACTGCTCGGCGGCCTTGCGTGCCGCCGCACGGTGCGCCTCCAGCTCCTCTTGAGATTCCTGGTAAACCTGACCATCCCGCCCTCGCGCTGCGCGCTGGATCTCCATGATGCGCACGGCCTCCAGGTACTTTAAGCCCGGCCTCATGGCAATCTCCAGCTTCCCTTCGTCATCAGCTTCCGGAACTACGCCGATCTTCTTCCCTACCGGCAGGCGATCTTTATGAGTCCACCGCAGATTCGAGTGTTCAATCCGAGCATACTGGCCTACATGAACGTTCTCCAGGGTGGAGTTCTGAACTCGTGAACCCTCTCCAATCCGGACGTCTCCGATAAGAACGGCATTCGGCCCCAGCACCGCCCCTTCTCCAATTTCTCCCACTTTTATACGCGGATTTACATGCACGCTCTCCGCTCCCAATACCGTAACACCATTCATGACGTGATACGACAGAGTACTCATATCCAAAGCCTCGTCCAAACCAGCCAAAAGAAGGTCCAGCCAACCGCTGGTATTCAGATGGTTATAATCGTAAGTGGAGGATTTCCCAGGCGCAGATTTCCGTTCATAGTACGTGATCAACGTCAGTAAAGCGTTCTTTGCCCGAACCTTTTGATCAGGGCTGCGCTCCCAATGCCAGGCTACCCGGCCTTCCACCACGTTTCTTGTCCATGGAAGGAGAAGAAGCTCCTCCGCATCGCCGTGCACCGGAAGACCGGCACGCTGCATTAACTCTATCAGCTCTTTCAACTTAGAATGATAAGTCAGGCCGTCGCCCTGGACAGCGGGTGCGGGGAGAAGAAGATGGGGCGCCGTATTCGGATAAAGCAGGGAATCGGCGAAATTTATTATGCGAGTATTTAAGGCCGTTACGGCAGGATCCGGCCCTGCGACTTGGACAAAACTTCCTGTGGTGAGGAGGCTCTTGGCCAGGAAGGAGGCAAGGGCGGGATTTCTATCTCCCGTTACAGGTGCATCGGAGCGTGAGAAAAATTCATCCAATGCGGCGGATGTCACCGCAAGCTGATCCGCATATTCCTCTGCCTGCTCACCCTGGGAATACATCTGGCGGATGGCAAGGTGTGAAGAGGAGGGTGAATCAATTTGGGAATATTGGCCGCTGCAAAAAATCACATTGGTGGGAAGCACGAATTGCACAGCACATGCAAGCAAAAAGACTCTGCAAATAAACTTGTTGAAAGGCATCGTAGGGGTCTCCATTCTCTGGGGTGAGAACAGGGTTAAAAGGTGGGCGGATTTAGCAGAAACTCATACTACTGTAGTACCTTATACTTGTCAAGCACAAATTATTACAGAAATTTCAATGTATATTTTTATGGCACAGGGTAGATTACAACATCGACACAGGGTCTACGTCTAAGACCGCCCGGACGCCGCGGCCTGTGGACGAGCGGGCCTTCTCCCAAAAGTCCTTGCCCCATTGACCCGCGTGGCGGGATTTGATGAGGACATGCCAGCGGTACTGGCGGCGCAGGCGGGCGATGGGCATGGGGGCCGGCCCCAGAATCTCTACTCCTGATTTCCCTCTTTTTGTTTGCGCATTGAGCTTCCGGGCAAAATCCTGGGCCGCCCGAACGACGCCTTCTTCACGCCTTCCCCTGAATATAAAATTCGCAAGCCGGGTATAAGGAGGGTAGCCCGCCGCCTTTCTTTCCTTTAGCTCATAGTCCGCGAAGCCGGTATAAGAGTGCCCCGCCGCGGCCTGGACTATTGGGTGCTCGGGATTAAAGGTCTGGATGAAGACACGCCCGGGGACAGCGCCTCGCCCCGCGCGGCCGGCCACCTGAAGGATGAGCTGAAAGGTACGCTCCCCGGCGCGGAAATCGGGGATATTGAGCATCGTATCTGCTGAGATGACTCCCACGAGGCTCACTTGCGGGAAGTGGAGGCCCTTCGCGATCATCTGCGTACCCACGAGTACGTGAATAGACCCGCTCTTAAAAGCCTCGTAAATCTCCCGGTGCGCGCCCTTGCGAGCGGTCGTGTCGCGGTCCATGCGCACGATCTTTTCCTGTGGAAAAAGGCGGGCCAGTTCAGAGACCACCTTTTCAGTCCCGATGCCAAAGAAAGCGACATAACCCTTGCGGCAATTGGGACAAAGTTCCGGCGGCTCCTCGTCAAACCCGCAATAGTGGCAGGTGAGCCTCTTCTCCTTGGCATGGTAGACAAGACTCACATCACAGCGAGCGCATCGCGCGGACCAACCGCAGATGCGGCAGGCCGCATGGGATGCAAAACCCCGGCGGTTAATAAAAAGGAGTATCCCCTCCCCAGCCTCGAGTGCCTTACGCACAGCTTCGGTGAGACGGGCGCTCAAAACCGGCAGACGCCCGCCCATCCGGGGTTCACGACGCATATCCACAATCTCTGCCCGGGGCAGTTCGCGCTCCTCGAGCCGCTTGGGGAGCGGCATGAGAGCGTATTCCTTGCGTTGGGCCCTGCGATATGCTTCCAGCGACGGCGTGGCGCTTCCCAGAATGAGAACCGCGCCTTCGATGCGCGCGCGTTCTACGGCCGCTTCACGGGCGTGATAACGCGGCGACTCCTCCTGCTTGTAGGCCGTCTCATGCTCTTCGTCTACAACGATGAGGCCCAGACGTTCAACGGGCAAAAAGAGCGCGCTGCGCGTTCCGACCACGACGCGCACGGAGCCCAAGCGCGCGCCCTGCCACACGCGAAAGCGCTCCCCCGCGCTCAATCTGCTGTGATAGACCGAAACCGAGGGGCCGAAACGCGCACGAAAGTGGTCCACCGTCTGCGGGATAAGCGCAATTTCTGGAACCAGGATGAGCCCGCTTTTTCCCTGCGCGAGGGCCTGCGCGAGGGCCTGCAGGTAAACTTCCGTCTTTCCGCTGGCCGTCACCCCGTGGAGGAGGAACGCCTGATGCCGCCCCTCGCGTATAAATTCGCGGATTTTCTCGAAGGCCTGATCCTGATGTTCGGTGAGCGCCAGGGGCGACTCCGGCGGCGGGAGGAAATCACTCTCGCGGACGCGGACAACTCGCATGTGGGTGCGTCCGCGCCGGACGGTACCGGGGAGCGCCGTTTCAATGCACTCCCCCCAGGCCGCGCCGTACGTCTCGCTCATCCAGCGGGTGAGTTTTAAGAGGGCAGGGGTTAAAATGGGCTCCGAATCTATAACAGATAAAATGGGTTTTAAATACGGGAATGTCGCCCGGTCAGAGACGCCCACGCAGTAGCCTACCTGCTTGGATTTTCTGAAGGGGACCCACACGCGGCTTCCCACCTTGAGCCTGTTTTGAAACGCGGCTGGAATGGAGTATGTCAGGGGGGCGCGAATGGGGATTCCTAGCAGGATCTCGGCATAGGACTCCGCATGGTTTGGGGCGTTCACGGGGAGTGGGTCTTAAGAAGCTCCCGGACCTTTTTGAGATCCTCCCAGGCCAGGCGCTTCTCCTGGGGATTCCTTAAGAGATAGCTCGGGTGGAAGGTACACATGACCTGGCGTCCGTTGACGAGAGTAAAGCGCCCTCGCAAACGGCTGATGGGCTCCTCCCTTTTCAAGAGCGTCTGGGAGGCCACCCGCCCCAGGCACACGATCACGCGGGGGGCCACG
Organism: Candidatus Omnitrophota bacterium; assembly: GCA_016190205.1. Lineage (GTDB taxonomy): Bacteria > Omnitrophota > JACPQZ01 > JACPQZ01 > JACPQZ01 > JACPQZ01. Next base: position 7,119 of record JACPQZ010000017.1, read on the forward strand.
CGCTCGATCTGGGTCTTGAGATATGGAAGGCAGGACTCGAGCTCATCCGGGAGGGGGTCGCGGTTTCCCGGGGGGCGGCACTTGACGCAGTTCGCGATATAAACGCGCTCCCGTTTGAGCCCCATGGCCTCGATCATCCGGGTCAAGAGCTGGCCGGCCGGGCCGACGAAGGGTTCTCCCTGCTGATCCTCTTCAAAACCGGGCGCCTCTCCGACAAACATAATCTCGGCCCGCGCGGGGCCTGAACCGAATACCACACGGTGACGCGCCTGGCTCAAGCGGCAGCGGGTGCACACGAGGGCGGTTTCCCTCACGGCCGAAAGAGGGTCTTCCGCTCCGCAGGCGCGGCGGGCATCCAACGTGCCCAGGAACCCATCGATGCGCGCCCGGTCATGCACGGCCAGCTCCTCGACTCCTTGTTCTTTCAGGGCGGCGAAGATAAGGCGGGCTTTCTTCAATGGAATCCCTCCAATATCTTGAGTGCGATGGCCTGCGCCGCAAACGGGCGGCCGTCGCGCTTGAGTTTCATCCTTTTCTCCTTAAGAAGCGAGGGGTCTGCCAAAATTTGCTCCAGGATCGTACGCGCATCTTCCGGCCGGTCGATGGCCCAGGCGAGCCCCTGCTCTTTAAGCCAGCTTAAGTTCATCTCCTCCTGACCCGGGATGGGCCGGGTAAAGATACACGGGGTCGCGGTCGCCAGGCACTCACTCACGGTCACCCCGCCCGGCTTCGTGATGATGAGATCCGCCCCTAAAAACAGCTCGTGCATGCGTTCTACAAAACCGTGAATCCGGATGGATGGAGTCCCAAACCGAGCCGTCTTGAGCTTCAACTTATGCTCAAGCGCACGGTTGTCGCCGCAGACGACATCCACCTGTTTAATCCCATTCGCGTAGGTGAGCAATATCTCTACAAGCCCCTCTACGGGCCCCACACCCATACCCCCGCCCGCGACGAGAATCTTAAGTCCCCCGTTTCCCTCTCGCTCGCGCGGCACGAACCCCCTGCGCACGGGGATGCCGGTCACTTGGATGCGCCCTGAAGAAATACCCTCCCTCATGATCGCCCTGCGGGTTCCCTCAATCCCGGCAAAGTACACGTCCACGGCCGGATGGATCCAAAAGCGGTGCACGCCCAAATCGGTGACGACCCCCGCCAGGCGCCCCGTGTATCTCGCCCCCTCCTTGAGAAATCCCACGACCTCTACGGGAAAAAAATGCGTGGCAATAACATAGTCGGGAGGATTTTTTAAAAATTCCCGAGTAAAGGCCTCGGACTGAAAAGCATTAAAAACATGGCGCAGCCACCGAAAGAAACGTAAAGGAGCCAAGGCATGTGTCAGCCAAAAGAAAAGACCCCAAATCCGGGTGAAACGCGTCACGAGCATGCGGTACACGAGGGGATAGAGCTCGCGGAAGGGATACCGGCATTGCGCCAGGATATCCAGGCAGGCCACTTCGCACGAAGGGGCCATGCTTTGTATGGCGTCCCGCACTGCCTCCGCCGCCATTTTATGACCCGCGCCCGCCTTGGCGTACAGGATCCAGATCCGCATAGCCGCTAAGGCAAGAGCCTCACGTGTTCTTTCGCCCACATAAGAAGCCTCCGTATCCCTTCCCGTGGAGGGACTTCGGGCTTCCATTGAAGTGCCTTTTGCACGTGAGACAAATCCGATATATACACCTTCTGATCCGCCGGCCTCCAGGCCCTGAACACGACGCGCGAGCGCGTTTTAAGCTCTTCTTCCAGGACCGCTATAAGTTCAAGTAAAGAAAGTGTGAACCGCTCCCCCCCGCCGATATTGAAGACGTCACTCGAAGCGCCCCCGCGAATAAAGGCAGCGTAGGCCTTTACGAGGTCGTCGATATAGAGGCAGTCCCGCACCTGTTTTCCATCACCGTACACCGTAATGGGAAGACGCTTCAACGCCCTAAAAGCAAAGTGGGCGAGCCACCCCTGATCCTCAAACCCAAACTGCCGGGGACCGTAGATACAGCTCATGCGGAAGACCCCCGTCCGAAGCCCGTACGTCTTTCCGTATTCCTGGACGTACAGATCGCCGGCAAGTTTGGAGGCGCCGTACGGCGTATGCAAGGTGTGATCGGTCGAGAGCGTGACGTCCACAGCCCTGCTGCCGGGAAAACGGTAACGCCGCTCGAGTTCCTCCAGTGGAATCGTCCCGACATTTTCCCCGTACACTTTATTGGTGGAACAGTAAATGAAAGCGGCCCGCGGCGAACGGCGGCGTACGGCCTCCAGGACATTCACAGTCCCCGCGGCATTGATCTCAAAATCAGACAGGGGGTTTTCCAGGGAATACCGCACCCCCGGCTGTGAGGCCGCGTGGATCACGGCATCGACCCCCTTCGGGACCACCGCCAAAAGAGACTTTAAGCTGCGGACGTCTCCACGCACACACCGCACCCTTTTCATTCCCTTGAGCAATCGCCAGTTGTGCTCGACGCTCGCGCGCCCGGACCCGAACATCCTGGACCGTCCCAGATTATCGAAAACCGTGACTTGAGCTCCCTCCCGGGCATAAAATTCAGCCACATGAGAGCCGACCAAACCTGCACCGCCTGTAACAAAAATCTTCAAACAAGCACCTCGCAGCACCGACCCAGATTCCGAATCGGCCCGCCTCGGTCCCTTGGGCCCGAATCGGGCCGATCGCAGCCGGGGGCGGCGCCCTTCGGAGCGAACCTCATTTTTTGCGCGGCACGGTCCGCCCTATTTCCAAAGAAAGATGCGGCGCGAAAAAATTGCAGAGCGTGGGCCGCGCGGGGGCCCGAGCGTTTCGCGGAGATGGGCGCCGTCCC
>JACPQZ010000018.1 GCA_016190205.1 Candidatus Omnitrophota bacterium
AAGATTTCATGCGTCGTTAGAAAGAAGAATGGGCGTCAGGCGGTGCGGGCGCTGCACAAAGCCTTCGGCCTCTCGGGCCGTCGTCCGTGACCCGTGTCCCGTGGCTCGGCAAGTCCAATCGGGAGGTCTAGAACGATGAAATCTGTGAAATTATATGACACAACCTTAAGAGATGGCACCCAGGGAGAGGGCATCTCTCTGTCCGTTCACGACAAGCTCCGGATTGCCGAAAGGCTCGACGCATTCGGGATCCATTACATCGAAGGGGGCTGGCCGGGGTCGAATCCGAAGGACATGGAATTTTTTACCAAGGTGCGCGAGGCAGGTTTGAAAAATGCCAAGGTCGCAGCCTTCGGGAGCACCCGGCGTCCGGGCGTCAAGGCGGAAGACGATTTTAACTTAAAGCACCTCTTGAAGGCCCAGACCGATGTGGTGACCCTCTTCGGCAAATCCTGGGATTTCCACGTCAAGGACGCTTTGAAAACGACCCTGGACGAGAATCTGAACATGATCCGCGAGACCGTGGGATACCTCAAGTCAAAAAAGAAGGAAGTCGTCTACGACGCGGAGCACTTTTTTGACGGCTGCCTGGCCAATGAGGAGTACGCCCTTCAGACCATTCAAGCGGCCGCGGAAAGCGGCGCGGACACGATCGCCCTCTGCGACACGAACGGCGGGATGCTGCCCGGCCAGATCCGGGAGCTCGTCGCGAAGGCCCGGCAGAAGGTGCGCGTTCCCCTGGGGATTCACGTGCACAATGACGGGGGCATGGCCGTGGCCAATTCGCTGGTGGCCGTCGAGGCAGGGTGCGAGCAGGTGCAGGGGACCATCAACGGCTGCGGGGAGCGCTGCGGCAATGCGGACCTGGTCGTCCTGATCCCCAATCTCAAGCTCAAGCTAGGGGTGGAGTGCGTCTCGGATAAGGCGCTCGCGTCTCTTACAGAGATGGCCCATTACGTGGCCGAGATCGTGAACATGATTCTTCCAGGAAGTCACCCCTATGTGGGCCACAGCGCCTTCGCCCATAAGGGGGGCGTACATGTAGACGCCATGATGAAACACGCCAAGACGTATGAGCACGTTGACCCCGTGCGTGTCGGAAACATCCGCCGGTTTCTTATTTCAGAGCTTTCGGGAAAGACCAACATCCTGATCAAGGCCAAGGAGATGCAGGTGGATCTCGATAAGAAGAATCCCGAGACCAGGGAGATCCTCGAAAAACTGCAGGACCTCGAGCATCAGGGATACCATTTCGAAGGGGCCGAGGCCTCCTTCGATGTCCTCATGAAGAAGATGCTCAAGAAGCACCGCGCCTTCTTCAAGCTCGAAGGCTTCCGTGTGGCGGTCGAAAAGCATGCCGATAGTTCCGTAACAAGCGAAGCGACCATCAAGGTGAACGTCGATGGGCGCGAGGAGCACACGGCGGCGGAGGGAGAGGGTCCTGTGAACGCGCTCGACCATGCCCTGCGCAAGGCCCTCAAATCATTCTACCCGCAGATCGCCGACATGCATCTCACCGATTACAAGGTGCGTGTCCTGGACGCCAAGGCGGGCACGGCCGCCAAGGTCCGGGTGTTTATCGAATCGAGCGACCAGGAAGGTACCTGGAGCACGGTGGGGGTCAGTGAAAACATCATCGAAGCCAGTTGGCAGGCCCTCGTGGATGCCATCGAGTATAAGCTGCTTAAAACCAAATCGAAGTAATGCCTGAAGCCCTTCCGCACGTTTATAGATCGCACGAGGTCGAGAAGAAGTGGTATTCCTTCTGGGAACGCGGGGGATATTTCCGCCCCGAGCATTCCCCGAAGGGCAAGCCCTACACGATTGTCATTCCCCCTCCCAATGTCACCGGCATCCTGCACATGGGGCATGCCCTCAACAATACCCTTCAGGACATCCTCGCGCGCTTTCGCCGCATGCAGGGCCGCTCGGTACTTTGGCTCGCCGGCACCGACCACGCCGGGATCGCGACGCAGAATGTCGTGGAACGCGCCTTGGTCAAAGAAGGCAAAAAAAGGCAGGAACTGGGTCGGGAGGCCTTCATCCAGCGCGTCTGGAAATGGAAGGAGGAGCACGGCAGTACCATCGTGCGTCAACTACGGGATTTGGGTGCTTCCCTGGACTGGTCCCGGGAGCGCTTCACGATGGACGAGGGCCTTTCTCACGCCGTCCAGCAGGTCTTTCTAAAACTCCACAAAGAGAGGCTCATCTACCGCGGCGTCTACCTCGTGAACTGGTGCCCGCGCTGCCAGACCGCGCTCTCGGATGAGGAATCACAGCACCAGGAAGTACGCGGGAAGCTGTGGCACATTAAGTACCTTCTGAAAGAACGGGATCCGAAGGACGTGGGACGTGGGACGTGGGACGTGGGAACTGGGACCAGCGACCAGCGACCAGCGACCAGCGACTCTGAAGAAGAGTTCGACGCCGATAAAATTCTGGTTCGGTCTGACGGGACGGTCAACTACACGGGTAAGGATATTGCCTATCACTTGTGGAAAC
>JACPQZ010000021.1 GCA_016190205.1 Candidatus Omnitrophota bacterium
GCGGTGCCCGTCTTGCCCGATATGGCCAGCCCTTCCACGTGGGCATTCTTTCCGGTCCCGCTCGGATCATTCACCACCCGGAAAAGCCCCTTCCGAACCGTTCGGATTGCGGCCGGGTCCAGAGAGATCGGGCGCGGCTTTTCGGAACTACCCTTCACTACATAGGGACTCACCAAATACCCGCCGTTTGCAAAACACGATACGAAACGCGCGACCTGAATGGGCGTGACGGCGATATAACCCTGACCGATGGCGAAATGAGCGGTCTCACCGTCGTACCAGGGTTGATTGAGCGCCGACTTTTTCCAGCGCTTGGACGGAACAAGGCCCTTCGCCTCCTTCCCCAACAAAATGCCGGTAGGCTGGGACAAGCCAAACGCCAATGCGCCCTGGCTTAAGCGGTCCGGGCCCAGGGCCAGTCCCAGGTTGTAAAAATAATTATTGCAGGAAACGGTGAGGGCCTCCAAGAGATCCACATCTCCGTGCCCTCCTTCCTTCCAGCAGCCGAATTGGGTATTGCCCAGCCTGAACGAACCCGAACAGTGGTAGGTGCGCGAGGGATCCATTTGCGCCGCGAGCGCCGCCGCCGCGGTGATCATTTTAAAGGTCGATCCCGGGGGGTATTCCCCCATCGTGGCGCGGTTAAAAAGCGGCCTCTCGGGGTTGTTGAGAAGCCCCGCGCGGAGAGCCCCACGCGAGGGTTCCACAAAGACATTCGGATCATACGCGGGGCTGCTCGCGAGGGCCAGGACCGCGCCATCCCGCGGATCCATGACGACGATCGCTCCCCGAAACCCCGCGAGGAGGGCCTGCGCCAGGCGTTCCAGCTCGAGGTCCAGCGTGAGCTGGACTTCATCACCCTGCTGCGGCACCCTTATCCCTAAAAGCCTCTGCCTCCGCCCGCGGTTGTCCACCTCGAGCTCCTCGCCACCCATGACACCCGTTAAACGGTCATTCAATCCCTCCTCCACCCCCATCACGCCTTCAGGAAGATCCGTGTGAACACCATAAAACGTTTCGAGCGCCTCGCGGTGCTCTGCCACGAGACCCACATACCCGACCACGTGTACCCCCACCGCCCCCTGGGGATAAAAGCGTATCGGAACGCTTTCAACCCAGACCCCCTTGAGGTCAAGCCTTTGTTCTTCCAACCGAATAACCTGCTCTTTCGTCACGTCCCGGGCGAGCCGCACAGGGAGCAAGGGAGATTCCCGCCCTGCGCGTTCCATCTCCTCCGCCGCCGAGGGCCCCAAAATGGGCAGGAGACGTGACCGCGACTCGGGAGTCACCTCTTCCGGTATGGAGTAGACATCATAGGAAGCGCGGGTGTCTGCGAGGACTTCACCGTTTCGGTCGCGTATCGGCCCCCGGGCCGCGGGGATCGGTACCAGACGAATTCGGTTTTTCTCCGCGAGAGACGAAAAGTAGGAGCCGCGGACAAACTGAAGCTGGACCAGTCCCGTAAAAAGCACCGCAAAAAACAGGAAATACACCGCGGTGATGACCCGGATTCTCATCTGACAGCCCTAAAACGCGGATCCATTCCGCCCAGTATTAAAAATGTAAACCACGCCGCTCCCGTGCCGAGGGCGAGCTGTTTCGCCATGACGAGAACCAGAAACCGGGCCCCCGCCCACTCCCCGCCCTCCAGCACAAACCCCAGGAAATCCAGCCCGCCCCTGATGAGGACGGCGGCGATGGCCAACCCCATAAAATGCAGCCGGTCTTCATACATAAAAATTTGTTTAAAAAGCGCGGCCAGGACAGCCAATACACCATTCGACAAAAGGCCCAGCCCGAAGGGTCCGGCCGAGAGCAGGTCTTCCAAAAGACCTGCCGGGACCGCAGCCATGAGGCCGGGGGTAAGCCCCTCCCTCCAGGCAAACCAGATAACCGGCATCATGGCGAGCGAGGGAAGCCAGGGCACTCCCCAGGCGGACTTTGCAAGCGTGTGCAGGCTGAAGTAGGCAAAAACAATCAGTAGGATTCTGGCGACAGCGGGGGAACGCACACGACCTCCTCCAGACGGGAAAACTCGACGGCCGGGTCGACGCCTGCGATTCTAAAAAGTCCGCTGGGATGCGTTCGAACAGACTCCACGGTACCGACCCGTACACCCTTCGGGAACACCCCGCCGAGCCCTGACGTGATGACTTGATCCCCCGGCTCAACGTCGGCGTCCCGTTCCAGGTACTCAATCCAGCCGGTCCCGTCGGGTCTGCCCTGAAACACCCCCTGGGCCCGGCTCCTTTGTATCATGACCCCCACCCGGGATTCGGGGTCGGTGATGAGCAGCACCTGGGCCGTGTTTTTCCCTGCGCCGATGACCTGGCCGACCAACCCCGCATCGGTCACCGCCACCCACCCCTTGGCCAGGGTATCACTCTCTCCGACCCGAACGACGAGCTCGCGGTGCCACGCATCGGAGCGGTTGAGAATAACCTGGGCCGCCACCGAAGGACCTGCCTGGCTCATGCCGAACCCAATCACTTGCCTCAAACGCACGTTCTCCATTTCGAGTTCATCCAACCTCACCAGGGTGCCCTCCAGCCGGGCAATCCTGGCCTTCAGGTCATCGCGCTCATGGATCAGGGCGCGCACCCGCAGAACGTGCATTTCCTCGAGCGTGTTAACATTTTGGACACCCGCGGTGTGAAGCCAGCTTAAGAAGGGGAAGAAGAGTTCGAAGGCCTTTTGACGCAGGGCCTCCACCGGGGCGCGCGCAGGCCGCAGCGAGAAAAAAAGAACGCTCATGAGTAGACAAAGCAAAAAACCCTTCTTTGTCAACGTCACGAGCGTAAGAACCTCAAAGCGGAAACTTCAAACTTCAGTGGTGATTGAGGGAGTTGGTCGCCACCTTCCTCAAAACATCTATTTCTGTGAGCGCCTTGCCCGTCCCCAAGGCTATGGCGGTCAGGGGATCATCCGCCACGTGCACCGGAAGCCCTGTCTCTTCGCTGATCAAGGTATCCAGCCCCCTCAACAGGGCCCCACCCCCCGCCAGGACAAGCCCGCGGTCCACCAGGTCCGCGGACAGCTCCGGCGGCGTGCGCTCGAGGGCGATGCGCACCACCTCTAGAATTTCGGAGAGCGGTTCGCGCAGCGCCTCGCGGATTTCCTGGGACGTGACCGATATAGTCTTGGGGAGCCCGGCCACAAGGTCTCTCCCCTTGACCTCGATCTTGAGTTCCTCTTTCATATCGGTTGCAGACCCGATGCGAATCTTGATTTCCTCCGCGGTGCGCTCCCCAATCATCAGATTATAATTTTTCTTGAGATGCTGGATGATGGCCTCATCCATTTCATCTCCGCCGATACGAATGCTCCTGGAATACACGATGCCTGCAAGGGAAATGACAGCGATCTCTGTGGTGCCGCCCCCCACGTCGATGACCATGTTGCCCACAGGCTCTTCAATAGGAAGGCCCACCCCGATGGCAGCCGCAATGGGCTCCTCGATCAGATAGACGGGCGGGCGGGCCCCCGCATGTTCCGCAGAATCCCGCACGGCCCTCTTTTCCACTTCGGTAATCCCGCTGGGAACCGCAATGACGACGCGCGGGCGGATAAAGTTTCGGCGGCGGTGCGCCTTGCGGAAAAAATAACGGAGCATCGCCTCGGTCACCTCAAAATCGGCGATCACCCCGTCTTTCATGGGACGAATCGCAACGATATTGCCGGGCGTGCGGCCGAGCATGCGCTTGGCTTCTTCTCCCACCGCCAGCACATGATTGGTCCCCCTCTGTACCGCCACCACGGAGGGTTCACACAGAACGATCCCCTCCCCCTTCACAAATACAAGCGTATTGGCGGTACCGAGATCGATCCCTATGTCTGTAGAGAAAATACTTAGCAGCTTATCAAATATCATCAATGATCCTCAACAAACGAGGAAGGAGAATCGGCAGGATGAACGGATCTTTTTGTCGGACTTGATGATAGCAAATGATTACCTGTAATGTCAAGTATTCATTGCAGGCCTGGAAATAGCTTACGCAGCACTCTGAAACGTGTAACCTAAATTATTACAGGAAGTTATAACACTTACCCAGCGGTCATACCGGCCACCTGCTTTAACAGACTTGGGAAGCTGGGAAACGAGGTGCGAATGCAGTCTGTATCGTGAACCGTGGTCGTACCGCGTGCGCTTAGGGCGGCAACCGCCAGGCTCATGGCCGTTCGATGATCTCCAAAACTTTGGACGTTCGCTCCAGCCAGCTTTCTCACCCCTTGAATCTCGACCCCATCCTCAAGCTCCTTGATTTGGGCATCCATGCGATTCAGGCCTGCTGCCATCGAGACGATGCGGTCTGTCTCCTTCACCCTAAGTTCGCCGGCGCCACGAATGGAGGTGGTCCCGCTGGCAAAGGCACACGCCACCATGAGAATGGGGAGTTCATCAATGATGCCGGGGATGTCTTCGGGCCCGATCTCCACAGCCTTCAGCGCAGACGAACTGGCCTCAATATCTCCAAAGGGCTCACCCGCTGTTTCCCCCTTTACCTTTACGTCGATCTGGGCGCCCATGCGGCGAAGGACTTCTACGAAACCCGTACGTGTGGAGTTTAGATTCACGCCTTCGACCGTTACCCGGGAATGCGGCAGGATGATAGCCGCCACGAGCAGAAAGGCGGCCGAAGAAGGATCTCCCATCACCGTGAGTGTTTGCGGTTTCAGACGCGCCGGCCCTGTCACACTCACGCGGGCCCCGTCTTGAACGATGTGCGCACCGAATGCCTTCAGCATCCGTTCGGTGTGATCCCGCGAAGGCCGGGGCTCGATGACAGTCGTTACCCCCGACGCATAAAGACCCGCGAAAATGATTGCAGACTTGACCTGCGCGCTGGCCAGGGGGGTCTCGTACGTAATAGGCTTAAGGCGCGCGCCCTGAATAAACATGGGCGGAAGGTGGGGCTCAATCAGCCCTCTCACCGTAGCCCCCATCTTCTCGAGCGGGATGGCCACCCGGTCCATGGGCCTTTTGGAAAGCGACTCATCTCCGTGGAGCTCACACTGAAAAGGCTGGCCCGCCAAGACGCCCAGGAGGAGCCGCATGGACGTGCCTGAATTGCCGAGATAAAGGGCCTGCGCCGGCTGCTCCATGCCAAAAAGGCCGGTTCCATCGATCGTGACCGAGCCGTCTTGTGCCCTTCCAGCCGAGACGCCCAGCTGGGATACCGCCTTTAACGTGCATTCCACATCCTCTCCCGCCAGGCAGTTCTTCACCACCGTCCGGCCCTCCGCCAAGGACCCAATTAGGATGGCGCGGTGCGATAGGGATTTGTCGGGGTCGACCGTGATGTTGCCGGAAACGGATGGGACGGGTTTTATCGTGAGGTTCATAGGATTGGGAGACTGAAGACTACAGACTTAAACGACTTGCACGTATCTCGTATCTTGTGAAGCGTATCTCGCAATTCAACCGACCGACCACTTCGGTCATCGGTGTTCGGTGATCGGTTATCGCAAGAAAAAGAAACATGACGGGCCTTAAGCTTTCGGCTTTTGCGGATGGCTGAAAGCTGACGGCTTCACGCTTCACGAGCGATTGCTTTTTGCCAGCGACAAGCGACCAGCGACTGAAGTGTTATTACGTATGAGTTACGGATTACCCAGAAGCTGGTCCAGCTTCTGTAAGATGACTTCCTGATTGGCCAGGACCTGGTCCACCTTCTCGGAGAGCCTGACGATATCTGCGTTGATCTTGGCCCTCGTCTGGGCTACGGCGGGCTCGTTCCCGAAAAGAATCCACAAAAGTCCGGATAAAGCTAACACCAGCGCCAATGCCATCCTAAAGGACTTGGGTACATTCATGTTTCACCTCGAGTTACAGCCAATACAAAATCAGTTCGTGAAATTGGAAGATTAACGTCAGAATGCCCAACGCCACCGCGGCCCAGAGAATCCAGGCCGTCCATTCCGACTTAGAGCTTGCGAACATAGTCGCCCTCTTGAATATCGATCGGACGGCCCTCGGGCAAAATGGTCGCGGCGCTCATGCTCTCATACAGCTTCTCCACCTGCACCTTGGCGACGGCGCGCTCCTCCCGAACCACTTCCAGGGAATCTCCCAGGGCTAACTCATCCCGCTTACCCAGGTTGGTGATGACAAAGTTGAATTCCTTGTTCACAACCAGCACCCGGCCGGAAAGCGACGAGGGCTGGACCTTAACGACAATCGGCTCAAGCTCCACGCCCTTCCCCCCTTCCGGGACGGCGGGCCGGTCGAAGCGGGCCTCCAGGGCCTCTTTGGCCTGCCGGATTTCACCCAGCTGACGCTTGAGCTCTTCGGCCTCTTTCCTCTGACGGTCTATGTCATTCGAAAGGTTATCTTTGTGCGTCCTAAGCTCCGCGAGCTCCGACTGCAGCCGGTCAACCTGCTGATCCCTCTGTGAAGCGCTCGCCAAGAGCTCGTTTTCCCGGCGCCTCAATTGCTGGGCCTCGGCCTCGAGTCCGGCGACCTGGTTCTGCTTTTCCAGCACCTTCTGCTCGGCCTTCTGCTGGAGGTCCCTCGTCTTTTCCAAATCCCGCTCCACCACCCGCCGGCTCTCCATCTCGGACTCGAGCCTTTTTTCCGCATCCAGCCGAGCCCTTTTCTCATCGGCCTTCTGTTGATAGAGCGACCAGCTCACCAGAAACGCGGCCAGACTGATGAAGAAAATGAGCACAATGCCTACACGCATGGTCTTCGTCAAGACGCAATCCTCCTAAGTCCGTTCCAGAGCATAGCATACACTGTAATCAAATGCAACCCCAATTACCAATAGGAGTGTTAAACCAAATCTACGCGGGCTCCATACCCAAGAAACCAGATACCAGTTACCAGTAACCAGAAGATACCAGAGACCAGAAACCAGATAAATCCGGAATTCGAAATTCGAAATCTCCAAACCCGGCTTAAAATATTCGAATTTAGGTCATTCGAATTTGTTCGCGCTTCGTATCTCTCTGGTTTCTGGAATCTATCTGGTAACTGGTTTCTGGTTTCTGGTTTCTTCTTACAGTCCATACCGTGTATAATACTCACTTGTTATGATGAATTACGTCCGCCGAAACTTGCAGACGATCATGTGGATCCTGGTCATCCTCATCGTCCCCACATTCATCCTTTGGGGAGTGGGAACCCGGTCCCGGGCACAGGGATACCCTTATGCCGGGATCCTTTCGGGCAAGAAGGTATCCTGGGAGGGCTACAGGCAGAGCTGGCTTGCATGCAGAAATCAGCTTTTTTATACCTACGGGCCCTCCTTCCGGGATCTCGTGCAGTCGGTCGATCTGGACGAAGAAGCCTGGACCCGTCTGACGCTTCTGCAGGAGGCCGGGCGGCGCAATATCCATGTACCCGACGATTGGGTCCGTAACGAAATCCTCGCCATCCCCCTGTTCAAACAAAGCGGGGCCTTCCGGCAGGACCTCTACCAGGAATGGGTCGAGCGCTCCCTCCAGATGAGCCCCAGGGCATTTGAGGAGGAACTGCGGGACACCCTGGTCCTCGAGGTCCTGCGCCAGCAAGTCACGCAGGAAGTATTCGTGAGCGACTCCGAAATTCTCAAGGAATATAAGAAGCGCTGGGGGCGCGCAAAGCTTTCACTCGCGGTACGGGAGACGCAGTCCCTCGCCGACGCGATCCAACCCACAGACGCAGAGCTCGCAGACTGGTACGCGCGGAACGGCGAACGCTTTAAGACGGCGGGGCAATGGGATATTGCCTACGTCGCCTTCCGTTTTGCGGAATTCGAAAGCCAGGTTGAACTGCCGAAGGAGGAGGGCGGCGCTCTCCAAGATCCCACCTCCGGAACAGCCCCTGACGAGCTCCTTCAGGAAAAAGTCCGGGAATTAGCCCGGACCAAGGCCCGGGAGGCAGCGGACCGCGTCTTTCAGGGCATGCTTGAGGCCGATGACCCCGCGGCTTACCTCGCCGAACAAGGGCTGGTGCGGGTGGAGACAGGTCTCGTCTCCGAAGACTCCACGCTGGAATCGATCGGTTCCGCCTATAGGTTTTTCCGGGCGGCAAAGGAGCTTAAAGCCGGCGAGATGAGCGACCCCATCACCAACGAGACCGGCGTTTTTATCATCACCGATATCGTGGAAAGCCTTCCCCCGGCGATCCCTCCCTTGGATGCCGTCCGGTCTGAAGCCCTCACCCGGATGAAAGAAGAGCTGGCGCTCGCTCAAGCGCGCAAGCAGATGGACCAGGACCGGGCCGAGATAGATTTCAAGATGGCGCAGGGGGTTTCCTTTGGAGAGGCCGTCCAGGCCCTGGATGGGCTCACCCTCATTCAAACCGATTGGATATCGCAGCTGGACGAAATCCCGGGGTGGGGCCGGGACTTAAGCCTCTTGGAAAACGCTTTCAATTTAGAAGAGAAAACATTGAGTCAGGCGATCGAGTCTGAAGGCAAGCTCGCGCTGGTGTGGCTGGAGGCCTTTGAGGCCGTAGATGAGGAACAACTGGCCTCGAAACGGGATGAGCTCCTCGAAGACCTCAAGACGCGAGCCTCGCTCGTCTATTACAATGCATGGGTTGAAGAGCTCAAAAAGAAGGCGGATCTCAAAAGCTTCGTGGATGAGGCGACTTAGATCTACGCTCAATGCTTGGCGAGAATCCCTTTAAGCTCATCCATAAACTGGTTGATGTCGCGAAATTGGCGGTAGACGCTCGCAAAACGCACGTAGGCCACCTCGTCCATCTGGGCCAAACCCCTCATCAATAGTTCCCCGATGTCCGACGAGCGCACCTCTCGCTCGAACTCCCGCTCGCATGCCTGCTCGACCTCCGCGACCAGGGCCTCGATCTTTTCCAGGCTCACAGGGCGCTTCTCGCAGGCCTTGACCACCCCCGTTAGGATCTTACCGCGGTCGAAGGGCTCCCGCCGGCCGTCTTTCTTGATGACCATCAAGGACACCTCTTCGACCCGTTCATACGTGGTAAAGCGCCTGTGGCATCCCAGGCATTCCCTCCTCCGCCGGACAAGCAAGCCCTCCTGGGAAGAGCGGGAATCCACGACCTTATCTTCCTGGTGGTTACAAAACGGACATTTCACGGTAGCTTTACCTCAATAATAAATTCGAAACTCGAAATTCGAAGCACGAACAAATTCGAATTTCGAATTTCTTCGGGTTTCGATATTCGGATTTCGGATTTAAGAAAGCAGCTTCTTCCTATAACCGTCATACAGAGGAAACTCCCTCACGAGCTTCAAGATCTCCGTTCGAACCCCGCGGATGGCTCGCGGCTCCTTCAGGTGGGAGATCACCTTGTCGATCGCGCGCGCAATTCTTTTCATCTCACCCACCCCCATTCCCCTCGTGGTCACGCTGGGGGTCCCTATGCGAATCCCCGATGCCGTGAGCGGCGGCTGCGGGTCGAAGGGAATCAGGTTTTTGTTGACGGTAATAAGGGCCTCCTCCAACACCCCTTCCGCCTCTTTGCCTGTCACTGATTTCGGCCTTAAATCCACGAGGAAGAGGTGCGTGTCCGTTCCGCCCGAAACGATCCTAAAGCCCAGCGCGGCCAACTCCTGGGCCAGGGCCTTCGCATTCTGAACGATACGGCCTTGGTACTTCTTGAACGATGGTGAAAGGGCTTCCTTAAGGCAAACGGCCTTGGCCGCGATGATGTGCATGAGCGGCCCGCCCTGCGTGCCCGGAAACACGGCGCGATCGATCTCGCGGGCGTATTTTTCCTTGCATAGAATGAGACCCCCGCGAGGTCCCCTCAAGGTCTTGTGGGTAGTGGTGGTTACGAAATCGGCGTAGGGGACCGGCGACGGATGAAGGCCCGCAGCCACAAGTCCCGCGATATGTGCCATGTCCACAAAGAGCATGGCCCCCACCTCATCCGCGATCTCGCGAAAGCGCTTGTAGTCCATCCGGCGGGGATAGGCGCTCGCCCCCGCCAGGATCATGCGCGGGCGCTCGCGCCGGGCAATCTCCAACACCTCGTTATAGTCGATTTGTTCGGTCTCTCGCGAGACCCCGAAAAAGACAGGCTTAAAATAGCGCCCGGAAATATTCAGCTTGTACCCGTGACTTAAGTGCCCGCCGTGATCCAACGAGAGGGCCAGGACCTTGTCCCCGGGCTCGAGGGCAGCGAAGTACACCGCGAGATTCGCCTGCGCCCCGGCATGAGGTTGGACATTGGCGTGCTCGGCGCCAAAAAGCTTCTTGGCCCGCGCAATGGCCAGGGCCTCCACCGTGTCCATGTTGCGGCAGCCGCCGTAGTAACGCCGGCCCGGGTAACCTTCCGCGTATTTATTGGTCATGACCGACCCGCAGGCCTCGAGGACAGCCTCCGACGTAAAGTTCTCGCTTGCAATGAGCTCGATATTTTCCTCTTGGCGTTTGAGCTCTTCGCGGACCGCCTTCCAAACCTGGATATCCGTTTTTCTTAAAATATTCACTCGCGCTTCCCCTGGCCCCGGTCTAACTCCAATCGTTCCAGTCTCATGATCTCGCGCACCCTGCGCGCATGCCGGCCCCCGCTCGCTCGCGTCTTAAGCCAGACGGACAAAATGCGCTTGGCGTCACGGGAGGTGGACTTTAATGAGGAGAGCACCATGACATTGCTGTCGTTGTGCTCCCTCGACAGGCGGGCGGCCGTCGCGTCGGTTACGAGGGCCGCTCGGACTCCCCGCACCTTGTTGGCGACAATGGATTGCCCGATCCCGCTGTGGCAAACCAGAACGCCCCGGTCCGCGCCTCCCCGCGCCACCGACCGGGCCACTTCCCAGCCATACCGGGGATAATCACAGGGGTCCGGCGTGTGGGTCCCTAAGTCCAGAACCCGGTGCCCCTTGGACCTTAAATACTCCACGAGGGCCTGCTTCATCTTGTACCCGCGGTGATCGGCCCCGATGGCGATGCGCATTAAACCCAGCCTTTCTCGCGACCGAGCTTCTCCTTAATGGCCGCCATGCATTCCCTATACACGTGGATGGGCTGACCGATGGGGTCCTTGATCCCCAAGACGCAGATCTTCGCATGAGACTCCGGGACGCGTGTCACGATCACCTCCCGGTGAAACTCTTCCATGACGAATATGACGCCGGCTTCGCGGATTTCATCGTCCGTCAAACTTTTGGCGGAATGGCTCGAGAGATCCAGCCCCTCTTCCTTGGCCACCAACATGGCCTCGTGCGTGGCCCCCATCCCCGGAAGCGGCGACACCCCCCGTGAGAGGACCCGCGCGCCGCCCTTGCCCCGCTCCCTCAACATTTGCCTGACGTAGACTTCAGCCAGGGGGCTGCGGCAGCTGTTCCCGGTACAGACAAAAAGGATCAGCGTATCCTTTTTAAGGGACCCTGAATCGGCGACCCCGACCGGACCCAGTTTTTCTTCGATCTCAGCCCGGGACAAAACCCCCTCTCGCAAAATGCGAGGTCTCGCCTCCGTCAAATCCAAAACCGTCGAAGGACCTCCGAAAACAGTCCTCCCGGCATCCAGAAAAAAATCGGCGCGTTCAGCCAGGGCGGGGGGAACCTCATCTGCCGTCACAGCGGGTCTCGCCCCGCTCACGTTGGCGCTGGTGGCAAGCACAGGATGACCCACGAGCTCCACGAGCGCCCGGGACACGCGGTCCGACGGAACCCGGACGCCCACCGTATCCATAAAACGGCCTTTCAGGATCAGCGTGAGGGGTCCGGGCAAGAACGCCTTCACCGCCCTTTCGACCAGGCCTCCCGAAAAGGGTGCCGCCAGAGCGGGGATCCCGCTCACATCGGCCAGGTGGACCGTCAAGCGCTTGTGGGGATCTCTTCCCTTGATGTCATTAATCCGCTGAACAGCCTTCGGAAAACCCAAAACCCCGCCGATCCCGTACACGGTGTCGGTGGGGAAAAGGACCACGCCTTCCTGTCGCAGCACCTCGGCCGCCCGCTTGAGAACTTGAGGGTCAGGCTTTTCAGGGTCTACTCGCACGCGCACGCTTTACCTCTCGGTTTTTGGCGAGTACCTCCGTCTCGAGCTTCCGCTTGTACCGAATCAGCCGTTTCCGGATGGATCCGTCATGGAGGGCAAGTATCTCGACGGCGAGGAGGGCTGCGTTCACCGGACCCGCCTTCCCCACCGCTACCGTCGCCACAGGTACCCCGCTCGGCATCTCGACCGTGGATAGATACGAATCCAGCCCTTTAAATACAGGGGTTTCGACCGGCAGTCCAATGACGGGCAGCGGCGTAAGCGACGCGATCACGCCGGCCAGATGAGCCGCTCCCCCTGCGCAGGCGATGATCACTTGAAGCCCTTGCCGGTGCGCAGCTTGAGCAAAACGGCGTGCCGCGTGCGGCGAACGGTGGGCCGAGAGAACTTCCACGCGCGTCTGGATGGCGAAATGGTCCAGCGTATCCAGGGCGGGACGGATCCTTTCCAGATCCGAGGCGCTGCCCATCACAACAGCCACCTTTTCTCTCATGCGCTCCTCCTCAAGCCCGGGGCCTTAGAACGGTCCGAGATATCGCTGCGGTAGATCATGTTTTCGAATGATAGTTCTTTGAGTGCAGAATAGACCCGCGATCGCGCGGCCTGAATATCCCGCCCCATACCCGTAACGGACAAAACCCGGCCTCCGTCCGTCACGAGTCTTTTAGTCTCGGGATCGCGGCATGTCCCGGAGTGAAAGATCATGAGGTCCCGCAATTGGGCGGCGCGCTCAAGACCCTCGATCAGTTTTCCCTTTTCGTATTTACCCGGATACCCGCCGGATGCGGCCACCACGCACACAGCCGCCCGCTCATCCCACTCGAGATGCTCTTGGGCAAGACGGCCCTCACACACGGCGAGCATGTGCGCAAGGAGATCGCTTTTCAACCGGGGCAGGACGGCCTGGGTCTCCGGATCCCCAAAGCGACAGTTGAATTCCAGAACCTTGGGACCTTCCTCCGTCAGCATAAGCCCCGCGTAGAGGACGCCCCGATACAGCGTTCCGCGCCCCGCCAGCGCGTCCACCACCGGAAGAAATATTTCCTCCTGGATGGCCTTTTGCAAGGCATGATTTATAAAAGGCACGGGAGAGTAGGCCCCCATCCCGCCCGTGTTGGGTCCCATGTCCCCGTCGTGAAGACGCTTGTGATCTTGAGACGGCTCAAGCAATACACAGGTGTGCCCGTCCACCAGAGCGAGGATGGAGCACTCCTCGCCCGTCAGATATTCTTCAATGACGACTTTTCTTCCCGCGTCGCCGAAACAGGCTTTCTCCATCATATCAGAAAGCGTTTGAGAAATCTCATCCTCCGTATGGCAGATGCGAACTCCCTTTCCCTGCGCCAGGCCGTCGGCCTTGACCACGACGGGAAGGCCAAGCCCCCTGGCAAACTCCTGTGCCTTGCGCCTTTCTGTAAAAGTTTGAGAGCGGGCGCAAGCCACGCCGGCCTCCTGCATAACACCTTTGGCGAATGATTTGCTCCCTTCCAATAGGCTTGCCGCCCGGCTGGGGCCGAAGGCGCGCATGCCGCTTTCCGCGAATGCATCCACGATTCCCGAAACCAACGGGGCCTCCGGACCTATGACCGTAAGATCCACCCTATGCTCGCGGGCAAACCGAACCAGGGCCGGAATGTCGCCCGCCGAAATCGGCACGCACTCCGCCTGGTCCGCTATACCGGCATTGCCGGGCGCTGCGCAAAGACGCTTGACGCCGGGGCTCTTGGCCAGGGTCCAGACCAGGGCGTGTTCCCGGCCGCCGCCGCCCACCACTAATACGTTCAAGACAAGACCTCCAGCGTCATTGCGAGCCCCGCAGAGCGGGGCGAAGCAATCTCATGGGATTGCTTCGTCGCTCCGCTCCTCGCAATGACATAGCGCACTTGTTAAACCGCCTTTATTCTATGAATTGAACTTGTGGCTCTCGCTGCTTTCGTCGGACGATACGTCCCACATCCCACGCCCGGACGTTCCGAAGTCTCATAAACCGAACCACAGCGCCTGCCTCTCGCGGGGGTACCACGAGAATCATTCCGATCCCCATGTTAAACGTTGAAAACATGGCCTGCTTTGACAGGCGGGCCCTGCGCTCAATCTTGGCGAATATCGGCTTGACCGGCCATGAACCGAGTGTGATGAGGGCCGCAAGGCGGTCCGGTAAGACGCGGGGGATATTCCCCTGCCAGCCGCTTCCCGTCACATGCACTACGGCTCGCACCGTGTGCCGCCGCATGGCGGCAAGCACCGGCCGCACATAAATGGCCGTAGGCTTGAGGAGCTCGTCCTTTAAGGAGGGTGTAAGCGACCTTCCCCAAAGCCTGCGGACCAGCGAAAACCCGTTGGAATGAACCCCCGTCGACGCAAGCCCTATCAGACAATCGCCCTCCCGGGGCGGACCTTGAAGCCGCGTCTCCGGCCTGACGACACCCACGCAAAAGCCGGCCAAATCGAAATGCCCCGGGCGGTAGAGCCCCGGCATTTCGGCCGTCTCACCTCCCAAAAGGGTGCAGCGGGCTTCTTTTAAACCCCGGCAGATGCCGCGCATGATGGCGATGGCCTGGGGAATGCGCAGGCGCGAGGTGGCGAAATAGTCCAGGAAAATGAGAGGTTCCGCACCCACAGCCAGGCAGTCGTTGACGTTCATCGCCACGAGATCAATCCCGATCGCCTCGAGCTCCTTCGGGCGCGCGGCGAGCAAGATCTTGGTACCCACTCCGTCAGATGATGCCGCCCAGACAAGACCGGAGCGGGAGCGCGCGTCACGAAAAAGACCGGCAAAACCGCCGACGCCGGCGATAATCCCTTTTTGATGCGTGCGGCGGGCGAGCCGGGCAAGTTCTTCAACGAAACGGTCAGCGGTGGTAACGTGCACGCCGGCTTTGGAGTACGTGAGGCTCCCCTTCATAGGGTGCGCAGGATCTCCATGGAGAACTTATCGACCCCCTCGCGGATGGTGGTGGGATATTTGCCGGTCCAGCACGCGGTGCAGTACTTTGAAGGCGGATGCCCTGCGGCGCGCAGGGCTCCTTCTATGGAGAGGTAACCGATCGAGTCGGCATCCAGAAACTTGCGGATCTCATCCAGATTTTTGTTGGCCGCGAGGAGCTGGGCACGGTCCGGAAAATCAATGCCGTAATAACAGGGGTTCTTGTGAGGCGGGCAGCTGACGCGCATATGGATCTCTTTGGCACCTGCCTTGCGCAGGGATTGGATGCGCTGCTTGCAGGTTGTGCCCCGGACGATCGAGTCATCCACCACCACCACACGCCTGCCCTCCAAAACCTCCCGTACGGGATTGAGCTTGATCTTGACCTTAAGATCCCGTACGAGCTGGGACGGCTGGATAAAGGTCCTCCCCACATAGTGGTTGCGGATGACGCCATCCTGCACCGGAATCCCCGAGACGCGGCTGAACCCTAAGGCCGCGCTGTTGCCCGAATCAGGAATCGGGATGACGACGTCGGCCTCTACCGGATGCTCGCGCGCGAGCTCCTCGCCCAGACGCTCCCGCACGATGAGCACGGTCTTTCCAAAAACGCGCGAATCCGGCCGGGAAAAATAGATGTGCTCAAAAAGGCAGAAGGCCTGCGGCCCTTCTTGCGAGCGGCCGAATGGATACCGGGACTCAATGCCCTTATCGTTGATGACTACGACCTCGCCCGGCTCGATCTCGCGCACGAACTCGGCCTCGATGAGGTCCAGGGCGCAGGTCTCCGAAGCCAAGACATGGGACTTGCCCACGCGCCCCAGGACCAAGGGTCTAAAACCCAGGGGATCGCGCACCCCGATCATCTCACTCTCTGTGAGGAGGACCAGGGTATACGCCCCCTCCACGCGCTCCAAAGCCTGGGTGAGACCCTCCAGGCGGTTCCGGTAGCTTGGCTTCGCCATGAGGTGAATGATGATCTCCGAATCGGTGGTCGTCTGGAAAATGGCCCCATAGGCCTCGAGCTCGTCGCGCAGACGCTTGGCATTGGTGATATTTCCGTTGTGGCCGATGGCCACCTTTCCATGCGAATAATCAAAAAGGAGAGGCTGGGCATTCTTAAGAAGCGTCGAACCGGTCGTGGAATAGCGCACATGACCGATCGCGGCGCGGCCCACAAGCGGTTTCAGATCCTCGTCCGTCTTAAAGACATCGCTTACGAGCCCTAAGCCCTTGTGAATAAAGAGCTTCTCGCCGTCCGTCGAGACGATGCCGGCGCTTTCCTCCCCGCGGTGCTGTAAGGCGTAGAGACCCAAGTATACGAGTCTCGCGGCATCCGGATGATTCCAGACCCCGAACACCCCGCAGTTTTCCTTTATTCCCTCACCGGACATGGGTTTCTCCCAGGCGTCTCGTGAACGCCCCCTCGTACAGATGACGCATCTCTTCCACAGAGCGCTGGAGCACTCTTTCGATAAGGATCTCGCGTCCGTGACAAATTCCGATTCGCCGCGCGGGAAGCCCGTGGCGGGACGCGGCCTCCAGCACTTCTTTCTCATGCTCTTGTTTTGCGGTCAGAAGCATGCGCCCGGCCCCCTCTCCAAAGAGCAGGGCATCCCAGCCCAGACCTTGAGTCCAGTGCCCCGCTTCAATCTTAACACCCACGCCTTCGGAACTTTTGATCGCGCACTCCGCCAGGGCCACCGCAAGCCCCCCTTCAGAGAGATCATGGCTGGAGCGCACCAGCCCGCGTCCGGCCAGGTCCAGCATCAAACTCCCGAGGGCCTTTTCTTCCGGCAGATTCACCATCGGGACTGGTCCCAGTTTCCGGCCGAAGATGACCTTCAGATATTCGCTGGCCCCAATCTCATCACGCAGGTGACCCACCAGCAGAACCACATCCCCCTGCTCCTTGAAACCGGTCGTCAGGATACGGTCCGCATCCCTTAAAATGCCGACCATCCCCACGATGGGCGTGGGGTCCACAGCCCCCGCGGGGTTTTCATTGTAAAAACTGACGTTACCCCCGGTGACCGGCGTCTCCAAAACGCGGCAGGCCTCGGCCATGCCCTCGACACAGCGCTTAAACTGCCAAAAGACCTCGGGCTTCTGGGGGTTGCCGAAATTAAGCCCGTTCGTGATCGCGAGAGGTTCCGCCCCGCAGGCGGCCAGATTGCGGTAGCTTTCAGCAACCGCCAAGAGCCCTCCGCGGTAGGGATCGAGGGCGGTGTATCTCCCGCTCCCGTCACACGTGACGGCGAGTGCCATGCGAGTCCCTTTGAGGCGCAAAACCGCTGCGTCCGCCCCGGGAGGGACCACGGTATTCGTTCTCACCATATGATCGTACTGCTCCCATACCCAGCGCTTCGAGGCAATAGTGGGCGAATCCAAGAGACGGTCCAGGACCGCCCCCCAGTCGCGCGGCTGAGGGAGTTTGCGGCGCTCCTCATCGGATAGAACAGGCTGGGGAACTTCCCTCGCCTCGCGCTCATAGACCGGCGCCCCGCGCGTAAGTAGAGAAACTGGGACATCGGCAGCCACCTCCGAACCATTCATGACGAGGAAACGATCGCCATCGGTGACGCGGCCGATCTCAACCGCTTCGAGATCCCATTTTTCAAAAATGCGCCGGGCGCGCTGTTCCTCTCCCTTCCGGATAACCAGGAGCATCCTCTCCTGGGATTCCGAGAGCAGGATCTCATACGGGGTCATGCCCTGGGCCCGCCGGGGCACTTTTTCGAGATCGATTTTCATCCCCACTCCCCCCGCCGCTGCGCTCTCTGAAGTGGAACAAACGAGGCCTGCCGCCCCCATGTCCTTCATGCTCACCACGACCCCCTCCTGGATAAGTTCCAAACAGGCCTCGAGGAGGAGTTTTTCAAGAAAGGGATCTCCTACTTGTACCGCCGGCCTGTCGGCAGAGGAGGCCTCGCTTAAATCGCGGGAGGCAAAGCTGGCCCCGCCCAGACCATCGCGCCCGGTCGTGGCGCCCACGTAAAACACCGGGTTGTGCTCTCCTTCAGCCCGCGCGCGCGTTAATTCCTCCGCCTTCATTACACCGACGCACATCGCATTCACCAGGGGGTTGCCGTCGTACGTTTCGTCGAAAACCACTTCGCCCCCTACCGTAGGGATTCCCATCACATTGCCGTAGAAACCAATACCCCCAACCACGCCCCTGACCAGCTGCTGGGTGCGCGGACTCTCCAGGCGGCCGAAGCGCAGGGAATTGAGCAGGGCTATGGGGCGCGCCCCCATCGTAAACACGTCGCGTATGATGCCGCCTACCCCGGTCGCCGCCCCCTGAAAGGGCTCCACTGCTGACGGGTGGTTGTGGCTCTCGATCTTAAAGACCAAGGCCAGCCCTTCGCCGATATCGATGACCCCGGCATCTCCCTCTCCCGCGCGCACGAGGAGACGCGAGCCTTCGGTCGGAAAGACCTTGAGGACCGGCTTGGAACTCGCATATGAACAGTGCTCGGAATACATGACGCCGAACATCCCGAGCTCGGTCACATTCGGTTCCCGGCCGAGGACGCCGGCAATCTTCATGAAGGCCTCTTCGGTCAATCCCAGCGACTGCGCAACGTTTTGTTCCATCATCATGTTTTCAGGGAATGGATGAGAGATTCAAAAAGACGCCGGCCATCCTCTCCGCCTAAGGCCGCCTCGCTGGCACGTTCCGGATGCGGCATGAGGCCCAGGACATTACCCCGCTCGTTTACGATTCCGGCGATGGAAGCCAGGGATCCGTTCGGATTGTCCCGCTCCGTGAGCTCCCCTTCCGGCGATGCATACCGGAGTACGATCTGCCGGCGCCCCAAAAGGCGTGCCAGCGTCTCCGAATCCGCGTAATAATTCCCCTCGCCATGGGCGATGGGCATGCGAATGACCTCGCCGGCGCGGTAGAGCGAGCTAAAGAGGGTCTGCGCATTGTCCACGCGCAGGGTCACATCCCGGCAGATAAAGGAAAGGGTGCGGTTTCTCAACATGGCCCCGGGCAAAAGCCCCGCCTCCAAGAGGATCTGAAACCCGTTGCAGATCCCGATCACGGCCCCGCCCCGTTCCGCATACTGGATCACCGTCTCCATCACGGGTGAAAAGCGCGCGATGGCGCCTGTGCGCAGATAGTCCCCATAACTAAAGCCCCCGGGAAGAACCAGGCAATCAAAACCCGCCAGTCCGGTTTCCTTGTGCCAGACGGGCCTCGCTTCCTGTCCCAGGACTTCACGCAGGACCTGCAGGCAGTCGTGATCGCACTTGGTGCCCGGGAAAACAATCACTCCAAATTTCAAGAGCCATCCCTCACTGAAAAATCCGAAATTCGAATGTCGAAATCCGAAACAAATTCAAAATTCGAATTCAGAAATTCGAAACCGAGAGCTTCGTATTTCGAATTTCGGTCATTCGAATTTGCTTCGTGCTTCGAATTTCGAGTTTCGAATTTAACCTTTGACTTATGTTACCCATTCGATCCGGTAATCTTCGATGACCGGATTGGCCAAGAGTTTCTGGCACAGCGAGTCCAGCTCGCGGCCCCTTTCCGCAGGATCGCCGTCGGCAAGCTCAAGGTCGAAGAATTTTCCCTGGCGAACGTCTTCGATACCTTTCAAACCTAAGGTTTCGAGCGCGCCCCGCACGGCCTTGCCCTGGGGGTCTAACACTGACCGTTTTAAACTAACAAAAACTCTAGCGTGCATCTCGCAGCACCCGCTCAAGAAACCAGATACCAGTTACCAGTAACCAGAAGATACCAGATGCCAGACACCAGGACGAGTCCGAAATCCGAATACCGTCCGCCTCGGGCAGAAATACCGAGCCATGTCGTAATTTGAACTTAGAAGTTCAAAACCCGGGGTTCAACATTTCGGATTTCGAATTTGTTCGTGCTTCGAATTTCGTATTTCGAATTTTATCCGTTCGCTCTGGTATCTGGTTACTGGAATCTATCTGGTAACTGGTTACTGGTTTCTGGTATCTTCTTCATGGCAGAAGTACAGTTCATGATTCCACCCTTTTAAGCATTTCCTGGTACGCCTCTTCGATGCCGCCCAGGTCGCGCCTGAACCGGTCTTTATCCAGCTTCCGGCCTGTACCGACCTCCCAGAACCTGCACGTGTCCGGAGAAATTTCGTCGCCCAGAAAGATCCTGCCCTTGTAGCGGCCGTACTCAAGCTTAAAATCAATGAGATCGATGCCCTTAGGGCTGAAAAACTCGATGAGATAGCGATTCACCCGGAGGGAGCGCTCTTTTAGGGTAGCCAGCTCTTCCGGAGCCGCCAAGCCCATGGCGACCGCATGCTCCTCGTTCATCAGAGGATCATGCAGGGGGTCGCTTTTGTAATGTATCTCATACACAGGCTGCTTGAGCCTTTTTCCTTCCTCCAACCCGAAGGTGCGGGCCATGCCCCCGGCCACCACGTTCCGGACCGTCACCTCAATAGGGATAATGGCGAGCCTTCTCACCAGCATGGTGCGATCACCCAAAAGGCGCACAAAATGAGTGGCTACCCCCCTGTCTTCGAGGGTGCGAAACAGCACGGCAGAAATCCTGTTGTTGACGATCCCCTTGTCGTGAATGACACCCCTCTTGGTCGCGTCAAATGCCGTGGCATCATCCTTAAACTCCTGAATCAAAAGATCAGGGTCGGCCGTCTCGTAGAGGATCTTCGCCTTTCCTTCATATATCTTCTTGCCGGCCTTAAACTCCATCACGTTACCCCGCACCGCTTGAAGATTCGTTTGATGTTCTTTCCGTACGAATCGAGTCGGCATAGCCTTTCCACCCCCTTTCTGCCCAAAAGCCTGCTCACCTTCCGGTCAGACAGCAATGCATCCTGAAATGGAATATCCTCGGCGCATACACGCTGCGCTTGGAACTGGACGATGCGGTAGGCCTCTTCCCGGCTCATCCCGGCCCGGACAAGCGCCAAGAGCACTGCCTGGGAAAAGATGAGCCCGCCGTTTGCCCTTAAGTTTGCGCGCATGCGTCCAGGATATACGGACAGGCCCTCCAGCACCCCGACGAGCTTTTGCGTCATGTAGTCCAGGAGAATCGAGCTATCGGGCAGAATAATGCGCTCCACTGAAGAGTGTGTGATATCCCTCTCATGCCACAGGGAAATATTCTCAAGACCCGCCAGCGCGTTTGCGCGCAGGACGCGCGCGAGCCCCGCAATGCGCTCGCACAAGATCGGGTTTCTTTTATGCGGCATGGCGCTGGACCCTTTTTGACCGGACCCAAACGGTTCCTCCACCTCACCCAGCTCGGAGCGCTGAAGATTGCGAATCTCCGTCGCGATTTTTTCAAGCGTGGAGCCGATGATTGCCAAAACGGTAAGGAATTCTGCGTGACGGTCCCGCTGAATGATCTGGGTGGAGGCGTGCGCAGGCACAAGCCCGAGCCGGCTTAGGACCCTGCGCTCTACGGAGGGACTCACCTGAGAATACGTGCCGACCGCCCCGGAGAGTTTGCCCACACGTATGCGCCCCCGCACCGCCCCCAGGCGCTCCAGGCCGCGCTTCACTTCCTCGTGAAAAACCAGAAATTTAAGCCCGAGCGTAACGGGTTCTGCATGCATGCCGTGAGTGCGCCCAGCCATGTAAGTCAGCATGTGTCTGCGCGCCCGAAGCCTCAAGACCTTCAGAAGCAACTCAAGATCTTCCTTTAGGACATCGGCCGACTCGACCATTTGCAGGGCGAGCGTGGTATCGAGGATATCGGACGAGGTGAGTCCAAAATGGAGATAGCGCCCGCTGGGACCGATTTTTTCGCTGAGGGCAGTTAGAAAGGCTATGACATCGTGATTGAGGTGGGCTTCCAGCTTCAGCATCCGCTTCGGGCTTACAACAGCCTTCCGCCGGATGATTGCCAGATCACGCCTGGGGATGACACCCGCCTGTGTCAGGGCCTCGCATGCGTAGACTTCGATCTTGAGCCAGATGGAGAGCTTGTTCTCTTCAGACCAAATCCCGCCCATGCGGGGCAAGGTGTAACGAGCAATCATGCATTCCCTTATATCACTGCTTCGCTTATCGGTGTTCGGTGATCGGTTATCACCAATTCGTTTATCGGTTTTCGGTGATCGGTTATCGCAAGAAAAAGAAATACGATGGGCCTTCAGCCCCCAGCTTACAGCTGACAGTGCTTGCGATGACCGACAAACGATCACCGATAAACGATCCTGCGATCACCGATGACCGATCAACGAGCGACGAACAAGTCGCAGTTCGCTGTGTTGGGCGGCGCGGCTCACTTCGAATCCCCATGGGCCAAGCAGCCCCGTAAAATAGCCCCATGGGGATTCGAACCCCAGTCTCCGCGCTGAGAACGCGGCGTCCTAGGCCGGGCTAGACGATAGGGCCTCGTAAGAACATCCTTATTATATGGATAGATAGAAGATAGGTCAATTTACAGACAGGGACTTGTACCGCGCCTTACGATTGCAATTTACAATTTATGCGCTGAAATGTCAATAAAAATGCGCGGGACAGGACTTGAACCTGCAAGGGATTGCTCCCACCAGCCCCTCAAGCTGGCGTGTCTGCCAATTCCACCACCCGCGCCCTTTAATGTTTAGCGAGCCCGGCTCGTACTGCGTTGTGCGTACTGCGTACTGCGAGAAAAATACCTGTTACAAATACAAAAACCCCGTGACTACCCGTTCTGTGTTGTGCGTGAAAAACCATGTCCGCAAAATGTGCACCGTTAACTTTTAATTATTTTTGAGAACAGGGCTCGCATCCCTTACGCTGTACGCAGTACGCTGTACGAATCATATGTGTAGGCGTTTCTTTTGCGCTGCATGCTCATCACGAATGGCCTGCGGCAAACGGTCGAACATGCCAAAAAACTTATCGCGGCTGGTCATGTCGGGTTTCCATATGCCCGGATCCACCCGGAGCAATTCTGCCAGATCGCTCCCCGAAACATGAGTGCCTTTTGTAGTAATCGCATCTGCGGCGGGGACAAAACCAATGGGGGTCTTGACCGCCTTTCCGCTGCCCGCGCAGCGCTCCAGAATCCACTGGATCACCCTCAAGTTCTCCCCAAAACCAGGCCAAAGAAATTCCCCCTGCGAATTCTGGCGGAACCAGTTCACATGAAAAATCTTGGGGTGCCGGGTGATTCGCTTCCCCATCTGAAGCCAATGTTCAAAGTAGTCGCCCATGTGGTAGCCGCAAAAAGGAAGCATGGCCATCGGGTCATGGCGCAGTTCCCCCACCGTGCCTTCCGCGGCAGCCGTGCGTTCCGAAGCCACGGTGGCGCCCACGTAGGTCCCGTGCGGCCAGTCGAAACTTTCAAAAACCAGCGGGACCACGCTCGCGCGCCGGCCGCCGAAGATGATGGCGCTTATAGGAACCCCTTCCGGGTCCTCCCAATGCGGGGAAAGGGACGGGCATTGTGACGCCGGCGCCGTAAAGCGGCTGTTGGGATGCGCCCCTTTTTCGCCTGACGATGGAGTCCACTTCTTACCCTTCCAATCAATACCTTCCTGGGGCGGGGGAATATCCATCCCTTCCCACCACACCCCCCCTTCCGGGGTACGCACGACATTGGTAAAGAAACTGTTCCTTTGAATCGTTTTCATGGCATTGGGATTGGATTTCATGCTGGTCCCCGGAGCCACGCCAAAAAATCCGTTTTCAGGGTTTACCGCCCACAGCTGCCCGTCCTTGCCCACCCGAAGCCAGGCGATGTCATCGCCAACAGTCCACACCTTGTATCCCTTCAAGGATGCGGGCGGGACCAGCATAGCAAGATTCGTCTTGCCGCATGCGCTGGGGAACGCGGCGGTAATATAGGTCGTCCTTCCCTGGGGATCTTCAATTCCCACGATCAGCATGTGCTCGGCCATCCAGCCCTCCCGGCGGCCGAGGAAGCCCGCGATTCTCAAGGCCAGGCACTTTTTGCCCAGGAGGGCGTTTCCGCCGTACCCAGAACCCACACTCCAGATCGTGTTGTCTTCCGGGAAATGACAGATGAAACGCCTGTCGATATTGAGATCGGCCTTACCATGCAGGCAGCGGGTAAAATCGTTCGAATCGCCCAACTGGCCCCAAGCCACGTTCCCCATCCGCGTCATCATGCGCATATTAAGGACCACATAAAGGCTGTCGGTGAGCTCGATTCCCACCTTACTGAAGGGAGAGCCGGCCGGCCCCATGATAAATGGAATGACGTACATCTGCCGGCCTTTCATAGAACCCTTAAAAATCGCCCCGCATTTTCGATAGGCCTCGTCCGGGGCCATCCAGTTATTAGTCGGGCCGGCGTCGGACTTACTGCGCGTACATATAAAGGTAAGCCCCTCCGTGCGTGCCACATCATTTTGGGCGGAACGGTGGAGGTAACAGCCGGGAAGGAGCTCTTGATTGAGCTCCTCAAAATCGCCTGCGCGCACGGCATCACTCATGAGACGCCGCCGCTCTTCCTCCGAGCCATCGCACCAGTAGACCGCGTCAGGTTGACAGAGGTCGCGCATTTCCTCCACCCATTTTTTTACGTGCGCATTAGGCTCCCCATGAACGTTCGTCATCTTCTTCTCAGCTTCTTTGACGCCCATGCTCTTCCTTTGTTTTTGTTTTGTCTAATCTCTAATGCTTCAATCTCAAATGCCCTGCCAATTTTTGGCAAAGCCAAAAATTGGCTGGGGGACTTGGATTCGAACCAAGACTAACTGGTCCAGAGCCAGTTGTGCTACCATTGCACTATCCCCCATTCTAAGGTTTAAGAAATATCTCCATGTTGGAGGAAGGACGATGGAAGAGAGAGGAAAACGAAAAATCGCTGTCCGCTGTTAAATCGCCGAACCCGCACGGCCGCTCCCAGATACCCCAAAGGGCGTTCCTTTCCATTCTTTCCTCTTGTTTCTTGCTTATTTTTTTACTTCTTTCCTCCTTCCTCCTTCCTCCCTCGTACCGGTGTCTCCCTCTCAAATCGTCTCTCCTCCCTCCTCCTTCGTCTCTCGTTCCATATCGTGCTCCGGCGAGCCGGCGCTGATGAGATTCATGATCTCGTACGCCCTTTTCCGGATGTGCCCGCTCTCATCGTTTGCGACCCGTGTGAGCGCCCGGCGTGCCTCATCCGTTCCGATCGCTCCCAGGGCCTCCACCGCCGCCATACGAACCACGGTATCTTGATCCCGAAGCATCTCGGCCAAGCTCGAAATAGAGGCGGGGTCCTTGATCTCGCCCAGTCCCCTTATCGCATGAACACGCACGTTAATATTTTCGTCCCTTAGGAGCTCCTCTAAAGGACGGGTAGCGCGCTTATCCCCAATGGCGCCCAGTGCCAGGGCGCACGCCATTTTATAGTTTTTGTCCTCCGAGTCAAGTGTTTCCAACAAAGGTCCCACACCGGCCGTATCGCCCACAGCTCCCAGCGCCTGAACAGCCTCAATGCGCACAGACGCCTCGACATCGCGAAGCGCAGCCAATAAGGCTTGGACCCCCTTGCCCGAACCAATGGAACCCAGGGACCTCGCGGCACGCTTGCGTACTTCTTCATCGGGGTCCTTGAGAAGCGGCTCAACGCTGGGAATAGCCCGCTCGCTCTGGATGGTACCCAGGGCATCCAGGGAGGCTATCCGCACGTCGGTATCTACATCCCCCAAGAGCTGGATAAAGGCCGATTCCGCCTCCTGGCTTCCGAGCCGATTAAGGGCGCGCGCCGCTTCCAGGCGGACGGACGGGTGGGCATCCTGAAGGGTGAGGACCAGGTCCTGCGCCGTCGAGGGCTCGCCAGCCTCGCCGAGCGCCCTTGCACTCTCCCTCCGGATGGCCTTATCGCTATCCTTGAGCAAAGCCACGAGCGTCCGGGCGGCCTCTTCACCCCCGATTCTACCCAAAGCGATGATACCGGCCTCACGAGACGCCCGATCTTCCTCCGGATTCAATACGAGGGCGGAGATCTCCCGCACAGCGGGCTGGCCGATCGTGTCGAGCTCCACGCGCGCACGGTCCCGCACCCGGGCGCTCTGATGCCGGAGCTCCTGAACCAGCCTGCCCACCCGCGCGGAGGGTACCGCCCCCTCGCCGCCTCCCGCCAGGGCCGGTCCGACAACTCCCGCAATGAGCACAGGCAATACAAGCATGCGTAATAACTTCATAAGCGTTACCCCCCTCTTCATTGTTCGTACTGCGTACAGCGTACTGCGTACAGCGTACTGCGTAATGCGTGGAACGTGAAGCGTGGAGCGGATAGCGTATAGAATAAACCCCCCTTTCCTATACGCTCTACGCTATACGCTCTACGCTACCCGTTGCGTACTGCGTACCCCGAGATTCACGAAACTACTGGTTCCTTGCAGCCCAGTCCTCGATAGACTTAACATCTTCCGGCTGAATCTGGGTAAATTCCACACCCACGCGGTAATTCCGCTTGGCCACCATGCGCGAGAGCACGACGCGACCCTTGGCCGCGATGGCTCGACCCAGACCCTTCTCCTCTTGAGCTGCCCGAATATTCAAAACAACACCGACCCCGCGCGGAAGATACACCCCCAAGCGTAAGCCCGCTCCGCCACGACTTAAATCCAGCACCTCCCCATCGGCTTTGGGAATATGGAGCTTCACCTGGCCCTCAAAGGCAGGATCGATCTCGACGAGCGCAGGGAAGGAACACCCAACCCTCTGATGCTTGCGCGTATCGTGATCTAACCGTCCCGCCTCACCCACAGACTCCTCCACCTATCGTGCGCGTATCTCGTATCTCGTGAAGCGTATCTCGCTAACCATCGCTCGTCAATCGCCTGTCGTGAGGGGTGTGTGATGGGTGCTGAGACAGTCGCATCACTCACCACTCAGCACACACGACAGACGTTGCTTGCTGAAGTGCGCTTCACGAGCCGGCGGCCCGACGAAGGCGCGCGACGGTACGCTCCCGCCCCAATAACGCCATGACCTCAAAGAGCCCCGGGCTAACGGTTTGACCTGTGATCGCGGCCCGCGCCGGGTGGATGACGTCCTTTCCGCTCACGCCCATCTTTTCGATAAGAGACCGCGCGTCACGCTCCACCGTCACCTCGTCGAACGGCTCGGTCTTTTCAAGGGCCTCGGCCAAGGCCTTCAGCACACCCTTCGCTTGAGGGCCGGCTACGACCTCCTCCGCCTGGGGAGTAACGCGGGGCTCATCCACGAAAAAAAACTCGGCAAAATCGGCCAGCTCGCCCAGGGTCTTGATTCGCTCCTTGAATAATAGTACCACCCTCTTTACGTAAGAGGGAGTGCACCCGGCCATCCGGGTTGTCAATGGTAAAAGATACGGCCGTGCCGCCTGAACCAGCTCATCCAGGTCCATAGCCTTGAGATGCCGGGCATTCACCCACGCCATCTTGTCAAAGTCAAAACGGGCGCTTTTCCTGGCGATTTTTTCCAGCGCGAAAGTCTCTACGAGTTCCGAACGCGTCACGAACTCGCGGTTTGCGCCAGGCGAAAACCCCAGAAGGGCCATGGCGTTCACAAGCCCCTCCGGCGTAAAGCCCAGCTCCCGGTAGTGGCGAATCCCCTCCGCCCCCTTCCGTTTCGAGAGCCGGCCGCCCCCCTCTTCGTCCGAGAGGATCAGGGGGATATGCGCAAATTGCGGCACCTCCCAGCCCAGCGCCCGGTAGAGGGCCACCTGCTTGGGCGTATTGGGCAGGTGGTCATCGCCGCGGATCACATGCGTAATAGCCATCTCGTGGTCATCTACCACGCACGCAAAGTTATAGCTGGGGCTTCCGTCCGATTTCAGGAGTACGAAGTCGTCGAGAAGCTCGTTGTCGAAACAGACCTCGTGGTGAATGAGATCCCGGATCTCAATCCTTTCCTTGGGAACGCGGAACTTAACCGCCTCGCCCTTCCCCTCCTCCGTATGCGTGTAAGCGCGGTCCTGCGAGAGTAGGAGCTGGGCGATCTTCCTGTAATTCTCAAGGCGCTGGGATTGCAAATATGGCCCCTCATCCCAGCTTAAGCCCATCCATTGAAGGTCATCCAGAATCCCCTCCAAAAGCCCGGGGCGGGAGCGGACCCGGTCGGTGTCCTCAATGCGGAGGACGAAGACGCCCTGGTGCCTGCGTGCAAAGAGCCAGTTAAAAAGTGCGGTCCGCGCGCTTCCCAGGTGCAGCGTCCCCGTCGGGGAAGGTGCGAAGCGGACTCTTGTTGAATTCATGGATGTTGTCCAATAGGGTGCGGCCCTGTTTGTACGCGTATTCCATATGCGGGTAGCGCACTTCGCGGTAGCCCCGAACCTCATCAGGGAGTCTCAAGACCTCGCACCAGGCGTGATAGGCGCGCTCGTCCCTCCACTCGAACCGGGATACCAGTTCTTGGTACCACGCCCGGAAATCCCTTTCGCGGCGGTGCCAGCCGACGAGAAGGTGCCTTAAAAATTTCATCCCGCGCATGAGCTTAAGCTGCCAGTTGCGGGTTTCCATATCAAATTCGACATTCCACCTGAACAGGGTAAATTGGGGCCGGTTGAAATGCCTGTACCGGATACGGTCCCCCCGCTCGGGGTCGATCCCGAAGCGCAATTGGTCGCGCTTAAGCTTTTCAGGACGCGTCAAAAGATAAGAGACATAAATCTCGTCCTTAATCAGCATGACCTTGGCGAGATTGTGTATGACGGCCCGCGTGGCCTCCCACCCCAGGCGGTCATCGTCTCGAACGTAAACGGACTGGACACCCTTGATAAACCCTTCGGCGTATTTCAGATTTTCATATTGGACGAGGTCATAGCCCCGGAGGACAAAATCCTTCTTGAGATCCTCATCCAAGCTCATGCCGTCCAAGGCCTCGCGCAGGCGCCTCCGGAATTCGACCGCCACCCGGCCGTGCATCCCGCCCGGAAGGTTGCGGCACTTGGCATCCAAGAGTCCCATCGGCGTGAGGACCTCGTCCTCGCAGCCGAAGAGGGCGGGCTCGAGCACCCACTTGCGGCCCAGCGCAAAGGCAAGCTCGTTCTGCTTAAGATCCGACTTAGGAATGGAGCTCCGGATGGCCCACTCCAAGGATTCGAGCCCAAGAGGAAAAAAACCCTTCTGATAGCACACGCCCAGGAGGATGAGATTGGCAAAGAGCTTGTTTTGGAAAAACTTCTCCGCGAGGGCGAAAAGATCGCAGGCTATCGTCCTCGCCGGATCCGTGCGGCTGAAGACAGCCTCCTCCAAATCCATGGACCCCAGCGGGTCTTTCCCCGTGAGCACACGGGTGGTCGGAGTCTTGGAGCTGTTCAAAACCGCGGCCGTCCGCGCCGGATGCGCGACGCACGTGTGATTCTCCGGGGCGAGCGCGCGCGCCGATTCCACAAGGTCCAGCCCCATTAAGAGATCCGCCTTCCCGTAGGGAATAATCGGAGAATCCTTGATGCCGTTCCGGTGATAGGTGATGTGCGAATAGATGCCGCCGTTGCGGATGGCGAGACCCTTGCGGTCGGAAAAAACCACTCGGTAGCCTTCTTTAAAAGCCGCCCGAACCAGGATGGCCGTCATCGTCCCGACGCCCATGCCCCCCACCCCCGCGATGTACCCGCGCCACGAGCCGTTCATCTGAAGCGGGGCCTGCGGAGGGGGCAGATGTTCCAGCTTGAGCTCCTTGAGGGGGTCCGGTAACGCCGCACGCCTCGTGATCATCACCTCTTCAAAGGCGGGGCAGGCCTTGATGCGGTGGCAGGCCCCGTCGGATTCGCAGGCCGAGGGGTCGGTATCCACCTTTGTTCCATAAGGGGTCTCTACGAAACGGAGCGCCGGGCACCCTGTGGAACGCGTGCACTCCAGGCAGAACTCGCAGACCTCATGCGTCGTTTGAATCTTACGGTCCTGGGGAAGGAATCCCATTTCCCGCAAGATCTTCCGCTGACCGGCCTTCTTGCGCCTTTGGAATGTAATACCACATTCCTTATCGGCGATAATCACCTTGACGCCCGCTTTGAGCACCGTGGTTTCCAAAAGTGATTTGTAGGCCCTGCGCCCTTCCGGGTTAACCCGCACCACGTGGGAGGCGGTGCCCCCCAGCATCCCGTCCAGGATCCGCCCGATGTCCTGCACGCTGGTGGGACGGCCCAAGAGGTCGGACGCGGTCGCCGAAGTGGGTTGATGACCCGTCATGGCCGTCGTTTTATTCTCCAGGATGATGTAGGTAATGTCCTGATTCTGCTTGACGGAGTTGGAAATAGCCGCCTGGCCACTGTGAAAGAAGGTGCCGTCGCCCATGAAAACCACCTGCTTGTTCTCGATGAAGGGATCGATGCCGGCCCCCGTGGCCCCCCCGAGACCCATCCCGGAATAATTGTGCATGAGCTCCTGATAAGGTTCGAACATGAGCATCGTATAACAGCCGGTATCGCCGTGGAAAACGAGGTCCACCGAGCCACGGCGGTGTACGCGCTGCATATAGGAAGCATCCCTAAAGTCCTTCTTGACCTCTTTGAGAACGCTCGCCGAATCCCGGTGCGGACAGCCCGGGCAAAAATTGGGGGTGCGATCGGGTATGTCCGCGATGGGCTTCAGCGCCCCGCGGATGAGCCGCGCCTCCTGCTCCAAACGGGCCCCGTCATAGCCCGTCTCGCCGACCGCCCCGGACCGAAAGAGCGCGATGAGGCGCTCCATCACGATGGACGGATTGAGCCCCTTGGTTTGGGGAAATCCCTCGAGACCCCGTGGAAAATTTTTACCCCACACCTGCACGGGATGGCGAAGCCCGCCCTCCTGCGCCAGATCCTTCAGGATGAGTGCAACTTGAGACTCAATGAAATCCCTCTTCTCCTCAACAACCACGACATGAGATGCCCTGTGTGTGAGCCTTTCCACAAGGACCGGGTCCGCAGGGTGGGGTAACGCGAGCTTGAGTACGGGAAACTTTCCCAAGAGTCCCAGTTCCGTCAGGGCGTGCTCGAGATAGCTGTGCGCGAGTCCGGAAGCGATGAAGGCGACGGGCGCGCGGCCGTCTTCGTATTCAATGCGGTTCACATGCCGTTTGCGCGCTTCATCAAGAAGCCTTTCGTAACGGTCCTTGAGATCCGCCTCCCGGTACGCGGTACGCGGGGACAGGATGACCGTCTCCTTCAGATATAAATTCTGGGTGTCAATCGTGACACGCTGATTCACGTTGACGTGAGGATAA
>JACPQZ010000019.1 GCA_016190205.1 Candidatus Omnitrophota bacterium
CGCGCTCGAATCGGGCCTCAAACAGCAGCCGTTCTCTTTCCCTCGCCGTCTGCGGAGAACACCTAAAACAGCCGAAGCGGCCTTCAGGGTCCAAGCCGGGCATCTGTCTGGCAACGTCAGACCGACCCAAAGAGCAAACGGGCCGATCGCAGCCGGGGTCGGCGCCCTTCGGAGCGAACCTCATTTTTTGCGCAGCAAGGTCCGCTGGCATGCCCCCAGGTGAGCGGTGCGCAAAAAATGCAGAGTGAGCGCCTCGCTGGGGCGCGAACGTTTCGCGAAGAAGGGTGCCGGCCCCGGGTGCGGTATCCCGGATGCTTGAGATCGGCCCGCGCGGGGCTCGAGGGGCCGAGCCGGGCATTTGCCCCATAACTCAGGCCATGCATGGGCGCGAAATGTTGATTACGGTGTGTTATCTACGGGCTGGGCGCGGAGGGTGACGGCCGAGATCTTTTTGAGGCCTGCCTGCTTGGCCACGTCCAGGATCTCGATCACGAGCCCATACCGGACCGCTTGATCGGCCCTCAAAACCAGGGTTTTATCAGGATCGCCGGCGGCCCCTTCGACGAGCCGCGCGGCCAGATCCCCGCGCTCGACAGGCTCGTCATTCAGATAGACCTTCTCATCCCGGTCTATGCTCAAGGTCCAGGGTTTGGTCTGCGCGACCTCCGCGGACAACGACTTGGGCAGATCGAGCTGAATGCGCGACTGCTCATCAAAGGTCGACGTGATCACAAAGAAAATGATGAGCATGAACATAACATCAATGAGCGAAGTGATGTTGATCGTAACTTTGCGCGCAGTCCTGCGCCGGAGGGAAAAGGATGATCCCGCTTCTAAAATCATGAGGTGACCTGCGGCAGGGAATCTGGGGCAGCGGATCCGTAGATCTTATGCAGCATAACCGTAATCTGGCGTTCCAACTCGATCACCAGGTCGTCTACCCGCTTGGCAAAGAAATTATAGGCGGCCAAGGCGGGGATGCCGATAAAGAGACCCGCTATGGTGGTAATGAGTGCTTGGGAGATGCCTTTGGAAAGGACCTGCGCCTGACCCATGCCCATCTGCGTAATCACGTCAAAAATGTTGACCATCCCCAAGACGGTGCCGAGGAGGCCGAGGAGCGGCGCGATCCCAGCCACCAGCTCAAGCATGAGAAGTCCGCGCTCCAGATCATGCGTCTCCCTGCGCCCCACGTTATAAAGAATCTGAACGCAGTCCTCACGCGGCCTTTTCCGGTTCATGACCCCTTGCGCCAACATACGGGATAGGGGGCTCGCATATTGCTGGCACGTCCTCAACAGGGTGTCCACCCGCTCCGATCCCTCCATGCGCAGGAGGGCCTCCGTGACGGCCGGGGGAAGCACGCGAGGGGTACGAAGGGCCCAGAAACGCTCGAGAATCACCCCCAGCGCCAGCACCGATGAGAGGAGGAGCGGAATCATGACGGGACCACCGCGTATCAAATAGTCAATCATATCGTTTCCTGGAGAGCAGCGTTAGTCGTGTGTGTTGAGTGGTGAGTGATGAGCCTGTGTCTCACCACACATCACACTCCACTCACGACAGGCGCAGTTTCTTAACCGGGATATGCAACATGCTAATAATAATAGAAGGTAAAGAGGATGTCGAGCGTCTCTTCCCCATCAACGGTCTCAAAGCCCTCCGGCAGGGCGGCGAAGGGAGCGGCCTGCGAGATGGCAGCCAGTCCCAGGATCTTCAAGTACTCATCCCCGCGGTGCTCTAAGGCCTTGAGGTCGGAGATATGGCCATCGGGATGGACCTTAAAAGATACGACAGTCTTGCTGCTTGCGGCGAGGCGATTGTACTTAAATTCAACCAGGGGATACCACTCCTGCCAGATGCGCTTCTTGAGCTCACGGATGTAGGGCCCCAGATCATGCTCACGCGCGTCAAACGACCGTTCGCCCAATGCGCGGGCCCCGGCCTCACGGCGGGATACGGCCCTTTGGGCCATCTCCCCCTGTGGACCCGCTTCCTGCTGGGGTAAGGCGATCACTTCTGGCGTAGAAAACTGCTCCGGCATTTGGGTACTCATGGCCACACGGGCCAGGCTCACTGCCTCGGATTTTACTTCGGGTTCCTCTTGAAAAATCTGCCCAGCCTCACCGGCTTGCCCAGGCGGGGTGACCGGATTCGCCGGCAGATCCTCTTTACCGCCCCCAGACCCCGGTAACTCCGGGAGACTGCGCCAGTCTTCGTCCTCATAAGGCTCCTGGCTGGGCTCGTCCACCCGGCCCTCACCCTCTTCCTTATCGCTTGCCCTCTGGTTTTTGTCCGATATGAGATCCGTGGGTTTAAGAGGCGTTTGTTCTTCACCCGGCGATTCTATAAACTCAAATTCAAGCGCCGGCTCCGGCCGAGGGGGCGCGACCACAAAGGAACGCGCGAGACCCAGCTCCAGCGTAGAGACAAAGGCTACGTGTGCGAATAAGGAGGCGAGCATGGCAAGCCGAAGCGAGGGTTTCATTTAAGCTGGAGCATCCCCTTTCGAACAGACTCCGCAGATTTGTGCAGGGCCGCGAGCTCTTCCTGGGTGAGGTCCAGCTCCACAATGCGCTCGACCCCTTCGCGCCCGAGGATGACCGGGACTCCGCAAAAGACATCCTTAAGACCATACTCCCCGTTCACCCGGACACAGCACGGGAGAAGCTGTTTTTCATCCTTGAGGATACTCTCCACCATAATCGCAACCGAAGCGGCGGGCGCATAAAACGCGCTCCCTTGCTTGAGGAGCTTGACGACCTCCGCCCCGCCGTCACGGGTACGCTCTATCAAGGGCGCGATCTCTTTGGGGGAAAGGAACGAGTGGATGGGGATGCCGGAGACCGTCGCAAAGCGCTCGAGGGGCACCATGAGATCGCCGTGCCCCCCCAGAACCATCGCGCTTACCTCTTTCACCGAAACACCCAGCTTCTGCGCAATAAAAAAGCGGAAGCGCGCGGAATCCAGGACGCCCGCCATCCCCATCACCCGTCGGTCATCCCGGCTCGTCTCACGCCAAACGATGCTGGTCATGATATCGAGCGGATTGGAGACGACGATGACGATTGACCGGGGCGCGACCTGCTTGATTTTTTGGGCGACGCCTCGTACAATCTGGTTGTTCTTGGCTGCAAGGTCTTCGCGGCTCATCCCTGGAGTCCTCGCAAGGCCTGCCGTGATGACCACGATGTCACACCCCTCCATCCGCGCAAAATCATTGGATCCCTCCACACGTACATCAGCCCCCTCCAGCGGGGTCGATTGCGAAAGGTCCAAGGCCTTTCCCTGCGGCATTCCTTCAATGATGTCTATCATGACGCAGTCGGCAAGGCCCTTCTGAACGATGAGCTGGGCGGTCGTCGCGCCCACGTTCCCAGATCCAATGACCGCGACTTTACGGCGAGACATAACTACCTGGCCCTTCTGACGGGCTGTCTCATGCGCCGCACGATGGCTTCCCCCATCTCACGGGTCCCCACGGCCGTTGGGTCGTTCCGGTCCGCCTTCATGTCATAGGTCACATCCTTGCCTTCCCGGATAACATCCGCGACCGCGCGCTCAAGCCGGTCCGCCGCCTCTTTTTCCCCGATATGCCGCAGCATCAAGACCCCCGAGAGGATGAGGGCCGTGGGATTTACCTTATTGAGACCCTTATACTTGGGGGCGCTGCCGTGGGTGGCCTCAAAAAGGGCCACACCCCCCGCGCCTATATTGGCACCCGGCGCCACGCCAAGCCCCCCCACGAGTCCCGCGCACAGATCGGACAAGATATCTCCATACAAATTGGGAAGCACCAGGACGTCATAGAGCTCCGGCTTCTGTACGAGCTGCATGCACATGTTATCTACTATCCGGTCTTCGAACTCGATATCCGTATAACCCCTGGCCACT
Source organism: Candidatus Omnitrophota bacterium (assembly GCA_016190205.1). Lineage (GTDB taxonomy): Bacteria > Omnitrophota > JACPQZ01 > JACPQZ01 > JACPQZ01 > JACPQZ01. The sequence continues at coordinate 3,895 of JACPQZ010000019.1, forward strand.
TGGCGGGCGACTTCCAGAAAGAGTCCGTCCGTATATTTCATGATGTTGGCCTTATGCACGGCCGTCACCTTCTTGCGCTTGTATTCGCGCGCATAATCAAACGCAAAACGCACGATCCGTTCTGTCCCCGTCACGGAAATAGGCTTGATGCTTATCCCCGAATCGCGCCGGATCACTGAACCCGAGAGCTTCTTGATCTCATCCAAGAGACTCAAGGTTTCCTTCTTCCCCTTCTCAAATTCAATACCCGCGTAGAGATCCTCGGTATTCTCCCTAACGATCACAAGATCAATGTTCTCATATCTCGACCGGACACCTTCGTACGACTTGCAGGGCCTCAAACAGGCGTAGAGATCGAGCTCTTTTCTTAAAGCCACGTTCACGCTTCGAAAGCCAGTGCCCACGGGAGTGGTGATGGGGGCCTTGATGGCCACCTTATTCCGGCGGACGGACTCAACCACTTCTTTGGGAAGCGGTGTCCCTTTCTCTTCCATAATGTCCACGCCTGCGTCCTGTATCTCCCAGTCGATAGAAACCCCGGTGGCATCCAGACATTCTCGCGTAGTCTCTGCCAGGCTTGGACCCGTGCCGTCACCTCGTATCAAAGTTATCTTGTAAGACATGTTGGTTTACGTTCCCTCCTTTGTTTCGGTTACGAACGGTTAGTAACTGATTCCAAATTGAGTAACTTTTTTTTCCACCGCCGGCCGGCCGAGTACCCGCCCAGCCCGCCGTCACCCCGGACGACACGGTGGCACGGAATCACCAGGGGAAGAGGGTTGCGGCTCAACGCGGAACCCACGGCGCGGGCCGCCCCCCGATATCCCGCGCGGCGCGCCAGCTCCCCGTAACTTATGACACGTCCATACGGGACGCGGGCCAGGGTCTTGAGGATCTTGCGGTCGAAGCGGCCTAACCCGCTCCAATCGATCGGACACCGGAACAACACCCGCTGGCCTTCAAAGTATCTCCTCAAATCATGTTCGAACCGCCGACGGGATGGTTGAGCAGGCTGGGATCCCGGAAAGCTTTTCCGAATACGGGCCACCGCGCTTTTCTCCGTACCCCGGGGCAAAAAGAGAGAGGCGAGCCGACTCCCATATTGAACAAGACCCGCACAGCCGAAGCGCGTTTGAACGAGTCGATAGTAAACTTTATTCAGCGCCTTGTTCATCCAGACCCGAACGGGTATCCCGCGGCGGAGACTTTTTTCTGAATAGCTCCTCCAGCATCACGATCTGCCGGTCTTCTTCGGTTTCCTTCTCGATGCGCTTCAAGAGCTTCTTGAGCTGCTTGCTCGTCATACCCAAATGTTCCACACAAATGTAGGTGAGGACGCGGGTGTTGATGTTGATCTGCACCTCCGCATCCTGCATACGCTCCATTAATTCCGTCACCTTTTCCCAGAGCTTGTCCCGGTGCTTTTTCTGATAGTCCAATTCGGACTTTAAAATCTCAAGCTGGCCCTCTATCTCCTTCAGCCGCTCCGCGGGCTCGCTGGCCGCCTTTGCCTTCATCTCTTATGCCCCCTTAAGAGCCGCCTCAATGGGAACAGCCCGGGTCTTCACGATCTCCGCCAGGGCCGGATAGGTCACCCGGCCGCCCGCCGCGTTGATCCCCATGGCAATGGGGCGGTGATTGACGGCGGCCTCCTTGATCCCCTCTTCCGCAATGCGCCGCACGTAGGGAAACGTGGCGTTCGTAAGCGCATAGGTAGATGTCCCCGCCACCGCGCCGGGCATGTTCGTTACGCCATAGTACACGACCCCGTTCAGACAAAAGGTCGGGTGACCGTGGGTGGTAGGGCGGGATCCTTCCGTGCACCCCCCCTGATCGATGGCGACATCCACGACCACGCTCCCTTTTCTCATTTTTTTAAGCATCCTGTGCGTGACAAGTATGGGGGCCCGCGCCCCGTGCCGGAGCGCGGCTCCAATGACAAGGTCCGCTTGAGCCACCGCCGATTCCACCGCCAGCCAATCGCTCATTTCGGTAGAGACGTTCGCGGGCATGACGTCGGCTAGATACCGAAGCCGGTCGAGGTTGATGTCCATAATGACCACCCGCGCTCCGAGGCCGGCCGCCACGCGGGCGGCGTTCGAGCCCACCACCCCTCCCCCCAGCACCACGACCCGCGCGGGGCTCACGCCCGGCACTCCCCCCAGCAAAATCCCCCTGCCCTCCATGGGGCGCTCCAGGCACTTGGCTCCCTCCTGCACCGCCATACGGCCTGCTACCTCGCTCATGGGCGTGAGGAGCGGGAGACGCCCTTCAAAATCCTCCACAGTTTCATAGGCGATCGAAGTAACCTTGAGCTTGAGCATGGCCTTGAGCAAGGGGGGATTAGCCGCGAAGTGGAAAAAACAGAAGACGCCCTGCCCCGAGCGCAAATAACGCCATTGGGACTCGGGGGGCTCCTTCACCCTGGCGACCAGCTCGGCCCGCCGATAGACATCGGCCGCCCTTTGGACTATCTCTCCCCCCACGCGGGTGTACGCGCCGTCCGGGATGTTACTGCCGAGCCCCGCCCCTTTTTCGATCAGCACGCGGTGGCCGTCCTCGACCAACTGCTTGACCCCGGCCGGAACAAGACCCACCCGGTACTCGTATTCCATAATTTCCTTAGGTACGCCGATCACCATGTCCTAGCGAGCCCTCCACGTGCATCGTGCATCGTGCTTCGTGCTTCGTAAAAAATCAAAAAACCCGCCCTTATATAAATTATACCATTCACAACACAACTCCCTACGACCCATGCGTCGCGAAAGGGCCGGCAGCAAAGCCAAATGATTTGCGACGCGCGAAGCACGAAGCACGAAGAACGAAGCACGACAGAAGCTTTTTTCCAGTCACTGGAGCTGGGAAAGGCGCTTCTCAATCTCGGCACGATCCGGGTCCTTGCGCAGGGCCTCGCCCCACGCCAGGCGCGCCTTTTCGCGGTTTCCCATGGCAAGGTAAACATCTCCCAAAAAACGGTGCGCATACTGCTGGTAGGGATTGGCCCGTATCGCCTTTTCGTAAAAGCCCGCAGACTGGTCCAACCGGTTCGTCACCTGGTTTAACCTGCCCAGGTTAAAAAGGGGGGATGAAAAATCCGGTTTGACCTCGATGGCTTTTAAATAGGCCCACTCGGCGCGCTTAAGATCGCCCTTGCCCATACAGAGATTGCCCAAATTGTTGAACGCGATAAAACTCGTGGGATCCAGCTGAGCCGCCTTTTCACTGAAGGTGATCCCCTCGTCCCAGCGCCTTTCCTTCTCGCAGATCCAGGCTACATTGTTATAGGGCTTCACGTGCAGGGGGTTGAGCTCAATGGATCTCCGAAACTCCGCCTCTGCTTCCCTAAACTGGTTTTTACGCGCATACGCCGTCCCGAGATCATTTCGAAAGTAATATTCCATATTCTTGCTGGTTCGGATGGCCTGGCTGTAAAGTAACCTCTCGTCCCCCCACATAGCGCTGTACTTGAGCGTAGAGACCGCCAAAAGCACCATCATGACGGCGGCTGCCCCGGCCTCCGCAGTGCGAAGCCGGCCCCGCGTCTTAGTCCAGAGCCGTGCCGATAAGGCTGCCACAGAAAGGCAGAGCCCAACGGAAGGGAGATAGAGGTAGCGATCGGCATGGATACTGGCCGCCACGAAAGGCCAGTTGAGCATGGGCGATAATGTGACGGCCGTCCACAAGATCCCCATCGCCTCCCACTGTTTCTTTCTGGCCATCCATATAGACCCAGCCAGCACTGCCGCAAAAAAGAAGGCCGGCAGGAGATTGGCAGGCCACGCGCCGCTGAAATCGTGCTGGATGGATAAATCAAACCAGGGCCAAAAGAAAGAGCAAAAGTAGCGCCACAAGACGCTCGGCAGAACAACCAACGGATAATTGTGATCGAAAGGCACTGCCCCTTGGCTGGCCGTTTCCGAGATGCGGTTAGCAATCAGGCCGCGAATGTGAAACAGCCACAGCGCCGCCCCCACGCAGTGCGGCATCACCCGCCGGACCGCAACCCGGATGGGAACGCCTTTAAACCAAACGAGCGCCGCGAACAAAACAACAGGAAGCGTGACAGCCACCGGCTTGGCCATAAGCGCCAAGAGATAACACACGACGGAGACAATGGCTTGTCCGTCCATCATGCCCTTGGACCGGACGCCGGCGTTCAAAGACAAAAGGAAGAGCAGTGTGTACAGGAGCTCCGGATACCCGGAAATCCAGGCGACGGGCTCGGCATGCACAGGATGCACGGCAAACAAGAGGGCCGTCCCGAAAGAGATGAACCGCGATCCCGTCAAGACGGCAAAGAGCACATAGACCACGGCCGTCACGCCTGCATGCAGAAGCACATTGGTGAAATGATAACCGCGGGCGTTATCGCCCCAGGCAGTGTAATTTAAGCTCTGCCAGACGGCGCTGAAGGGGTAGGGCGTATGACCTGTAAAAAAGTCCGGGATGTTGGAGATATATTTGCCTTTTGAGTCAAGGGTCACCAGCCAGTCGTCCCAGACAAAACCGTTTTTAAAACTCGATGCATAGAGTCCCACCGAGATCAAAACCGGAATCAGGACCGGCCACCAGCGTTTTTGCGTCATTTTTTCCTTGCCTGGATGACAAACTGAAACGCAAAGAGTTCCGGCCACAAGCGCCCGAGCAGCTTGATTCTTAAATTGCGGGGCGCGACCGAATCAATACCGTAGCCCGAGTATTCAATCATATCCCGCATTTGCCCCAGTGTAAAGTAATGAAGATGGCCCCAGTGTGTTAGGGGATGCTCGTAGTCCCATATCCCGGCAAGAAGGTTGAGACGGATCTGCCAGTTCGCTACATTGGGAAGGGAACACAAGAGACGCCCGCCTTCCTTCAATAAACCGCGGTAAGACTTAAGAAGAGAGGCGGGATCCAGCATGTGTTCCAGGATATCACTGAAAATGATGCAGTCAAAACTTCCATTGGGCATGCGACCCGAGTTAAGATCCAGCTCGTAAACATCGTCCAGAAAATTCTTGGCCCTGCGCGCGAGTTCGTGGTCCCCTTCGACCCCCACGACCTTGCACTCCTTCTCTTGTTTCAATGTTTGCCCAAGCTTCCCCGATGAGCAGCCGACGTCCAGCACACTGGACCCGCGAGGGACGCGTTCAATAATCATCTCATTCGGCGGCGGCTCGTCGTAATCAAAGGTCTTGGGGGGGAATTTCATTGTCATGGCACTTACTCCCTTTTCCTTCCAAACGGTAAACCCACCCCCCCGATGAGCGCCCCTAGCGCATTCGCAACAGCATCCCAGGTTTCGGCTGAGCGGTAAGGAAGCATCGCCTGCAGACCTTCCATTCCTAAACCATAGAGCGCGGCAGCAACTGCCGAGAGGGCTCCTGCGGCGCTCGGGGAATGCTTCAAGTGCGCATTTTGCTTCATGGCGCGATGGATGAGAAAAGCGAAAACGGCGTAAAGCACGAAGTGGGCAAGCTTATCAAATCCCAAGGGGGGGCCTGGGACAACGTCGGGCGTAGGGATGAGAGAGACTATCAAAAGAAAAACCCCCATCCCGACTACTGTCCGCGACGGCGGGATCCGGCCGAGTGCGCGCAACAAGCTACTTTCCCTTTGCCAGCATTTTATCGAACTGCTCCAAAAGCGACCGCTCTTCTCTCGTCAGGTGGGTGGGTACCTCCACCACAACACGCACAAGTTCGTCTCCCCTCCCCGAGCCGGCCAGCCTGGGGATGCCCCGCCCCTTTAACCGAAAGACCTTGCCCGGCTGTGTCCCGGGGGGAACATGCATGCGCACCTCTCCATCCAAGGTAGGCACTTTGACTTCATCTCCCAGCACAGTCTGCGCAAACCGGATGCGGACTTCGCACAAGACGTCATCCCCTTCCCGGGAAAAAACCTCGTGATGACGAACCGCGACAGCCACATAGAGATCCCCTCGAGGGCCTCCATTGAAGCCCGCCTCCCCCTCGCCCGTGATGCGTAATTGTGATCCCGTCTGAACACCTGCCGGGACCTTGACCTCAATCTTGCGTTCGCCTCGCTGCCGGCCCCGGCCTCGGCACGCCCTGCAGGGCTCTTTGATTATTTCACCCTCACCCTGGCAACGCGGGCACGTCCGTGCGAGGCTGAAGAAGCCCTGCGACATGCGCACTTGGCCCTCACCCCGGCACTCCGGACACTCGGTCTTGCCTACGCCCGGACGGGAACCGGAACCCCCGCATTCCGCGCAAGTCTCCTCTCGCGTGAGGGATAGCGGCACCCTTTTTCCGAACGCGGCTTCTTCAAAGTTAAGTTCGAGGTGATACTCGAGGTCGCTCCCGCGCCGGGTCCGCCGCCCGCGGGTTGCGGCGCGCCCTCCGCCAAAAATGCCGCCAAAGAGATCGCCGAAGATATCCTCAAACCCGGCAAAAGAAGAGCTGTCGAATCCGCCGAAGCCTGACCCGGCACCCACGCCGGCATGCCCGAACTCGTCATAAGCTGACCGCTTCTTGGGATTGACCAGGCAGTCGTAGGCCTCGGTGGCCTCTTTAAATTTCTCCTCGGCTTCTTTGTTTCCAGGGTTCCGGTCAGGATGATACTTTAAGGCGAGTTTCCTGTAGGCCTTCTTGATCTCGGTCTCGTTCGCGCCCCGCGATACGCCCAGGACATCGTAGTAATCGCGTTTGGTAGCCACTTAATTTTGAGAAACCAGAAACCAGAAACCAGTTACCAGAAAATAACAGAAACCAGATACCAGAAGTGAAAATCCGAATGTCGAAATTCGAAGCACGAACAAATTCGAATGACCGAAATCCGAGTCACTAAACGCCGGTTTTTGAATTTCCGATTTCGCATTTCGATATTGTTCGGATTTTCCGCCCGAGGCGGATCCGCCGCGCTTTGTGGCAGACGATATTCGAATTTCGGATTTCATCTGGTATCTGGTCTCTTCTGGTTTCTGGCAACTGGTATCTGGTTACTTCTTTTCTTTGTCGTCTTCAGCAGTGTACTCCGCATCCACCACATTCTCGCGCTTCTCGTCCCCGGGCGCGCCGCCGGTCGAAGCATGCTGCCCAGCACCCTGCTTCGCGCCGGCCTCTTTGTATACCTCTTCGGCAAGTTTGTGGGAGGCGCGGGCAAGCTCCTCCGTTGTCTTCTTAAGCTCCTCCGCGTCGCTCGAATCAAGCTTGGACTTGGCCTGCTTCAAGGCCTCCTCTATTTTTTCCTTATCGGACTTCGACACCTTGTCGCCGTAGTCCTTAAGAGACTTCTCGACCGAGTAGATCATGGTATCGAGCTGGTTATGCGCCTCGACGCGCTCCCGCTTGCCTTTGTCCTCGGAGGCATGTTCCTCCGCCTCTTTGACCATCTTTTTAATGTCGTTTTCCGAAAGGCCGCTAGAGCTTTCGATGCGGATCTTCTGTTCTTTGCCCGTGGCCTTGTCTTTGGCGGAGACGTGCACGATCCCGTTTGCGTCGATATCAAAGGTCACCTCTATCTGGGGAATCCCGCGCGGGGCAGGAGGGATGCCCACGAGATCGAAACGACCCAGGGTGCGATTGTCTGACGCCATCTCGCGCTCCCCCTGCAGCACATGAATGGACACCGCCGTCTGGCTGTCCGCGGCGGTGGAGAAGATCTGGCTTTTTTTGGTGGGTATGGTGCTGTTTCGCTCGATGAGTTTCGTCATGACACCGCCCAGGGTCTCAATCCCCAGCGAAAGAGGCGTCACATCCAAAAGGAGCACGTCCTTCACCTCGCCCGACAGCACCGCGCCCTGAATGGCGGCCCCCACCGCCACGACCTCGTCCGGGTTTACCCCCTTGTGGGGCTCCTTCCCAAAGAATTTCTTGACCGTGGCCTGGACGGCCGGCATCCGCGTCTGACCGCCCACCAGGATCACCTCGTCAATCTGCTCGCTCTTAAGCCCCGCATCTTCCAGGGCCTTCCGGCATGGACCGACGGTGCGCTTGACGAGGTCCTCCGTCAGCTGTTCCAGCTTGGACCGCGTCATGGTCATGGTGAGGTGCTTGGGTCCCGACGCATCCGCCGTGATAAAGGGGAGATTGATCTCCGTCTGGGCTACAGTGGAAAGCTCGCACTTCGCTTTTTCCGCAGCCTCTTTGAGGCGCTGGAGGGCCATGCGGTCCTGGCGCAGATCGATGCCGTGCTCTTTTTTGAACTCCTCCGCGAGCCAGTCGATGACCTTCTGGTCGAAGTCGTCACCTCCCAGGTGTGTGTCCCCATTCGTCGACTTGACTTCAAACACGCCGTCTCCGATCTCCAGGATCGAGATGTCGAAGGTCCCTCCGCCCAGGTCGTATACCGCGATTTTTTCATCCTTTTTCTTGTCCAGCCCGTACGCGAGGGAGGCGGCCGTAGGCTCGTTGATGATGCGGAGCACATTGAGCCCCGCGATGCGGCCGGCGTCTTTCGTGGCCTGCCTCTGGCTGTCGTTAAAATACGCGGGCACGGTGACGACGGCGTCCTTGACTTCATGCCCCAGGTAGCTCTCCGCCGTTTCCTTCATCTTCTGCAGGATGATGGCGCTGATCTCAGGCGGGGTCCAATCCTTGGCGCCCGCCTTGACCACGCAATTCCCCTTGGCGTCTTCCGTCACCTTGTACGGGACGAGCTTCTCTTCCTGCTGAACCTCCTCATGCCGGCGGCCCATAAAACGTTTGATCGAGAAGACGGTGTTCTCCGGATTCGTCACCGCCTGGCGCTTGGCCGCCTGACCCACCAGACGGTCCCCGCTCTTGGCAAACCCCACCACGCTGGGGGTGGTGCGCGCCCCTTCAGAGTTGGCGATGACCACGGGGTCCTTCCCCTCCATGATCGCCACGCACGAGTTCGTGGTTCCTAAATCGATTCCGATTACCTTACCCATGTAAGTCTCTCCTTCAGTTATGATGACGAGTTTCGTTCTTCGTGCTTCGTTCGTCGTTCGTCGCTTCCCGCTTCCCGCTTCCCGCTTCCCGATCCGCGCCCGTCGCTAGTCGCTGGTCGCTGGTCGCTGGTCGCTAGCCGCAGGCTTCTCGCCAGATTTTGCGATCCCCGAACCC
>JACPQZ010000020.1 GCA_016190205.1 Candidatus Omnitrophota bacterium
GAATACGGTACCAACCGGATAATTGAGAACGGATCTCACATTTTGTCCCCTCATGGAGGGTAAAGGCCACCTGTTCTTTCTCGGCAGGGGCATACCGGACCAGGGCACTGGGGGTGATCACAATGGCCTCATGACTCCTTGCGCGTGCCACTTCTACGCCGGTAACAGTAAGCATCGAGACTAGAACGAGACCCAGCATCCACAGAAAAGGCCGGAGACGCCCGCCCCGGCTGGATGAATAGAAGCCGGGCCGGGGCCCGCGGATCCTGGCGAGAGATAGTTCCAGAGCGGCGAAGGCAAAAAATACAAAGTAAACGATCGTAGTCGCGTGCACGCAGCCTTCGACGCTCCACAGCGCGAAAAATTCGTCCGCCTTCCTGGCCCAGTAGCCCGAGCCCCGGGGGGTGATCTTGTCTTTGAGCCGTGTCTTCACCCAATCCAGGTTGGTCCGCGTCAAGGAGTCCAGAGGGTCCAGCCGCAGGGAGCGTTCGTAGTTGAGGATGGCGCGGCCGGGCCTGCCGGACTTAAAATACGCGTTCCCCAAGTTATAATGCACCGCATTGCTGGACATCTCCTTTGCCAGGATGTCCTCATAGTGGCGCGCAGCTTCTTCATATTGACCCTGCGCATAGGCCTCGTTACCCTGCCGAAACAGCTCGTCAGGCGTTTCGGCCCGGGCAACCGAACACATGAGAAGAGCGCACAACGTCATTGCGAGGACCCCGAGCGTAGCGAGGGGGACGAAGCAATCCCTTTTGAGATTGCTTCGTCCCGCTTCGCGGGCCTCGCAATGACAGGGGTGCCGCGTCACAGCTTCTTCTCCAGGGCCCGCAGGATATGACGGGCGGTCTTTAAAGTCTCGTCCATGTCCTGGGGCGAAGCTGTTAGTGAGGCGTAACGCCCCGTGTCACATGTGATCAGGCATTCCTTCAAGAGCTCAACGGTCTCTTCCTCAAATCCCTTCACCCGCATGTGCCCCAAGACCGTATCCACACTCAAGCCCGCGATGGGCAGGTTTAACTTGTCGCCGATGTACTGGCGGATGGCCTGGCTGACCGCGCCGTAAAATCCGACTCCGTCTCCCCGCTCGAGCGCCCGGCGGGCTGTGCCCAAATGGCGGTCGGACATACGCCTGGCCCGTTCAAGCCGCGCCAGGGCCGGGTTGCGCCCCAAACGCTCCCGCCGCCGCGTCCAGACGAGCACGCCCAGGTAAGCGAGCACCGGAAGCGCGTGGATCCAAAGATAAAACGGCCGTTCATAAAGCGGGGCCGTCTTAGGTCTCAAGCGCCCCAGATCCTGCCGGATGTACTGGATATCCATCCCCAATAACTCGATCTCCTGCTGGGACCCCTGCGTCCGCGCCGCGGCCGAAACCTGCTCTTCCACCGGACCCGGTTTTACCTTCAGGGCGAATCCGCCCGTCTTTTTATTCCTGTACGTCCCGCTCGCAGGATCAAAATAGGCAAACTCAAAGGGCGGGATTTCATAGCTCCCCTCCTTCTGCGGGATCAGCACCTTTTCATAGGCCTTTTCTCCGATCACGCTCTGCTCAAAGGTGTTGACGTCCGTCGTTGTGCCGGAGTCATAATACTTGAAGCCCTCGAGCCTTGCCCACTTGGGTTCCTGCACGGTCTGGACATTTCCTTCGCCGAACACTTTTAGCTTCAAGGTCACCGGCTCATTCTCCTCCACTTCCTGTGTGTCGATGTGAGCCGTGATATCAAAGTCTCCCACAGCCCCTGTGAAGTGCTCGGGCTTCCCCTCCTGCGGAAAATCCTTCACCTCGACCGAGATGGGCCTGGTGGCGAGGCGGCGCTCGACGGACCGCGTCAGCGTCCTCCCCCAACCCGCGAAAAACGAATCATTAAAGAACTCATCGAAGAAAGGATCCCGCTCCCGGACGCTCACCTGCGCCACGAGTATTCCGGGATCGATCGCGAGCGTGCCGCTCTTGGTCGGGAAAAGGGCGACTCTTCGCACATCCGCCTTGACGAAATCCCGCCCCTGAATGCGGACCCGTTCGGTCTTGAGCTTTTTTTCGGGAGGAAACTCCTCCTGCCAGAACCCCGTGAACTTAGGATCTTCGGCGAACTCACGGATCGAGGCCTCCAGACGGGTGTATACCGTATAGGTGAGGAGGACCTGCTCGTTCACGTAGGCCTCCGGTTTATCCACCCAGGCCCGGATGAATATGTCCCCGCGCTCGTACTCGAACTCATTGAGCTCCGGCGGCTGCGGCACTGCCGGCCCCGCGGCCGGAGGCCTTGCGGGGGTCTGCGGCGGGGTTCGCGGGGGGGCAGGCCCCGTTCGCGGCGGGGCAGGCGCGACCCCGCCATCCAGCACCTCAACCGTTATGGGATCCGTTTTGTAAACGGATCCGTTCGCCTGGACCTCCACCGAGGGGATCGTAAAAACACCGGGCGCATGGGGCACCATCACGAAGGTGAAACGGGCGCTCGACCGCATCTGGCCATTCACAATGGATATGTTGGTGGAGCTCCCCGCCGAATAGATCGTGAAAGAATCGAGTTCGGGGGGGGAAGGCCGGGTGACATTACGGCCCCCTCCCGAGATCTCGATCGTATAGCGGAGCTGATCGTCCAGGGAAATCCGGCTTGAATCGACCATGGCCCTGACCTGAAGCGCCGCCCATGCGGACGGCAAGACAGACCCCATTGTTACCAGACAAAGGATGAAACCCGTAACTCGCATCCCGCATCCCGTATCCCGTATCCCTTTGTTCCTCACCATTGCTACCAATCCTTCTCCACTTCTACAGGCGGGGCCGCCCGCAACTTCTTTTCTTCATGTCCCCCTTTGAGCGTTGACTCCCGCCCCTGCCAGGCTTCTAGGATACGCTCGGCCTCCTCGCGGCTTAAGGCCCCGCTCTGACCCTGCGGCGGCTCCTCGCCCTGCGGTCCCTGGCCCTGCTCGCCTTGCTGTTGTTCGTCCTGATTCTGGTTACTTTCGCCCTGGCCTTCCTCCTCCTTCTTCTCTCCTCCCTCCTCCTTCTGCTCTTCACTCTGGTCAGAGGAAGCCTGGGACTTGTCCTCTTGATCTTGCGATCCCCCTCCCGAAGGGCTGCGCTCCTGGCCCTCGTCTCCCCCGCCGCCTTCGCTCTTTTCACTCTCGTTCTGGTTTTCCTGCTGGTCCTGGGACTCGTTCTCTTGGCTCTGATTTTCCTGCTTTTGCTGTTCCTGCTGCTCCATCTTCTGTTTGATAAACTCCAGATTAAACTTGGCATCGGTGTCGCCGGGATTTGCAAGGAGCGCACGCTCATACGCCGCCTGGGCCGCTTCCAGATTGTCCCTGCGGTAAAAATTGTTGCCGAGGTTGTAATAGAGCTGGGACGCCGGGCCGGAGTCCCCGCGGGCCAGAGACTCTGCATACTGCCTCTCGGCCCCCTCGAAATCACCCCGTCCGTGCATGGTGTTTCCCAGGTTGTAAGAGATGTCCGCGTTCGCCCCATCCTCCTCATCCAGGGCCTGGCGATAAAGCTCAAGCGCCCCGTCGTAATCTTTCTTTTCGTAGAGCTCATTCGCCCGGTTGTTCCGGCTTGCGGACGAACCCGGAAACGCAAGCTGGGAAAGTCCCAGGATCAAGATGAGAAAGATTAAGACCGTCCGGTCCATGACCCCGCAACCCTTCTTTTTTGAGGAATAAAAAACTCGACGAAGAGCCCCAAGAGGGCCAGCCCCGCTAACCATTGAAATCGGTCTTCGAAATTCCGGGTCATCTCGTCTTTAAGTTCCTTCTGCTCCATCTGCGAGATCTCCCCGTACAGCGCATCGATTTCGTCCCCCCTGCGCGTGGCGCGGTAATAGGCCCCGCCCGCGGCCAGGGCCACGTCACGCAGGATATCCTCTTCCAGTTTTGAAATGACGACCCGCCCCTCGCGGTCTTTCTTGCTTCCGGTCACGTTTCCCTCTTCATCCCGAAGCGGGATGGGAGCTCCTTCGAGCGTTCCAAACCCTACGCAGTAGATGCGGATCCCCTCCTGGTGCACGCGCTCGGCCTGCGCGATAGGCTCCGTACCGTGATCTTCCCCGTCACTAAAAATGACGAGGGCCTTGTGCTTTCTCTCCTCCGTTTCGAAGGCGTGTGCCGCGTCGCTGATGAGGACGCCCAGGGCGGTCCCGGGTCTCGGGATCGCGTCGACGTCTATCGAGTCGAGAAAGAGACGGGCCGCGCCGTAGTCTAAAGTGAGAGGGGCCTGGACAAAACTTTTGCCCGCAAAGCTCATGAGGCCGACGCGATCCCCCTCGAGGCGGTCCATCAGGGTCCGGATGGCACGTTTAGATGCCTCAAGGCGATTGGGCTTGAAATCCTCCGCCAGCATCGACTTGGACGTATCGAGGGCAATCATGATGTCGATCCCTTTCCGGACCACGCGCATCTCGGTCTCGCCCCACTGCGGCCGCGCCAGGGCGACGGCCATGAAGGCTATGACACCCCCTAAGAGCCATCCCTTGGCAAGCTCGAGACGCGGGCTCGCCTCCTGCGAAAGCCGCGCAATCAGCGCGGGATCTCCCAGACGCCTTTTAAGGCGGCGTTTGGCCCTTAAGCTCATCCCCACCCAAATAAACGCGGCGAGCGCCAGCCACAAAAAGTGGAGATGGTGGGGTTCTGCAAACCTCATGGGAGAGTCCTGAAACGGGAGCGTGAGAGCACGAGCTCAAGCCCCAGCGAGGCGAGCGCGGGGAAAACAAAAATCCCAAAGCGCTCCGAATATTCCACATAATCCGTGGCCACGATCCGGCTCTTCTCCAAATCGTTGATGGTCTGAAAGACCTGGGCCAGGGACTCTTCATCTTTGGCGCGGAAGTAGGCTCCCCCCGTCGTGTCCGCGATCTCCTTTAAGGTCTTCTCGTCCATTTCGGTCTCAATGCGCACGTAGCGCTTTCCAAACACGGGGTCTTCCACGGGAAAAGGTGCGAGGGCCCCCGGCTGGCCTGCCCCGATCGTGTAAATCTTAATGCCGTACGAGCGGGCGACCTGGGCCGCCGTGAGGGGATCGATCTGTCCCGCGTTACTGACCCCGTCCGTCAAGAGGACGATCACCCTCGATTTGGCGTCAGAGTGCTCCAGGCGGCTCACGGCATTCGTGATGGCGAGCCCTATAGCCGTTCCATCCTCAATCATGCCGATCTCGATGCGATTCAGGTAATCGATCAGGACATCGTAATCTAAGGTGAGCGGGCACTGCGTATAGCTCTCGCCTGCAAATACGACGAGACCCATGCGGTCATGCTCGCGCCCCAGGATGAACTTGCGGGCCTCTGCCTTGGCGGCCCCGAGGCGGTTTTCGGGCTCAAAATCCTCCGCCTGCATGGAACCCGAGGCATCGATCGCGAGCATGATGTCCACCCCGTAGGTCTCGATATCCCGCGTGCGATGCTCCTCCTGCGGTCTCGCAATGGCTGCCACCAAAAACGCGATCGCAAAAAGGCGCAGGACAAGAACGAGGTGTCTGGCACGGACCATCCCCTGCACCGGCTGATCTTTGAAAAAACCTAACGACGAGAATACCAGCCGCGCCCGGGCGCGCCCCTCTTTCCTGACATAGACCAGCGCCATGGTCAGTATGAGGAAGAGAAGCCAAAAAAATTGGGGATTCGCGAACCTCATCGCCGGACCACCTCGTGCATGCGCGGTGCCGGAGCAACCGGCTCCGGTGCCGGAAGCGGCTTGGATACCTCCACCAATTTCACGCCCGCCATGCAGGATGCCTCTGCCTCATCGGCCTGAGGGCGGAACTTGGCAAATTTCACCAGATCACACTCTTCCAAAAGGGAGCGGGTCATCCGGACCACATCCTGGTCGATGGATTGGGCCTTCATCTGCGCAAGGAGCTCTGCGGTCGTGCGGTCCAGGACCACGATTCCGTAACGGGCCTCGAGATACGTCCGGATAATCCCTGAAAGACGGATGTAGTATTCCTTGATGTGACCCTTTTGAACAAGACCCTCCCTTTTTAAGGTCTCCAGGGCTTCGAGGGCCGTTTCAAAACAGGGCCGCGCGGGCTCCTCACACGCCTCCCGCAATTTAGGCCTGGGCCTCCTGAAGAAAAATAGAATGAGGATCACAACCGCAATAAGACCGGCAATCCAGAGGGCGTTTTTCCACCAGATGGGAAGCGTCCTCTGGCCTTTTAGCCCCCGGATGTCCTTTGCCTCCGGGTCTAGGGCGAGCACAGAGTCCACAGTAACCGTGAGGGACTCGCTCATGACAGGCTCCCGGGTTCCGCCCGACTCCACCAGAAATTTCTGGGCCGGCAAAGTCCGCTCGCCCACCTCAAACGTCGTAACGACCAGGGCCTGCTCCCACACAAGCTCCTCTCCCCTTTGCTCATGCACAAACTTCCTGGCCTTCTTAAGCCGGAAATCCCCGAGATCCATGAGGTGCGGCTTGGGAAAGAGGACCTTTGTGTTAAGATCGGAGCGAATCGAAAACGTCACCGTGATCTCGTCCCCAATGGTGATCTTATCCTTGTCGGCCGAGACCTCCACCTGACCCTGCCGCGCGGGTGCCGCGTCCCCGCCCACCGTACCCGCCCCGCTTAAGACAAGGCCTGCCCACAAAGCGAGCAAGACAAAGGCCAGGGAAGATCTGTGTGTCATCTGAACTTCCTCTCGCGTTCTTTGAAGAAATAGATGAGGGGGTCCACATATCCCGCCTCCGTGGAGATGGGCACGACATCCACCTGCGTCCCGCGCAGATGCGAGAAGAAGCGCTCCTCCCGGGCCCGCCCGTAGGTTTCATAGCGATTCCTGAACTCGCGGTCGGAGGTGTCGACCAAGGCCGTCTCCTGGGTCTCGGCATCCACCAGTTCCATCATCCCCACATTGGGAAGCGCCCGCTCGCGCGGGTCCAAAATCTGGATGGCGATGCAATCGTGTTTTTGATTCGTGATCTTCAGGAGCCTCTCGTACCCTTCGTCGAAGAAATCCGACATGAGAAACACGATGCAGGAGCGCGGTATCACGTCGCTGAAATAGCGCAGGGCGGCCGCGATGTCCGTCCCCTTCCCCTGCGGCCTGTAATAAAGCACCTCCCGGACCACCCGCAGGACATGCTTGCGCCCCTTCCGGGGCGGGACAAACTTCTCGACGCGGTCCGAAAAGAGGATGAGCCCCACCTTGTCATTCGAACGCAGGGCGGAAAGGGCGAGGAGCGAGCAGAGTTCCGCAGCGATCTCCGCCTTAGGTTTTGTGACGGTGCCGAAGTCGCCGGAGGCGGAGATATCCACAAGGAACATGATGGTGAGCTCGCGCTCCTCCACGTATTTTTTGATGAAGGGCCGGCCCGTCCGGGCCGTCACGTTCCAATCGATGGTGCGGATGTCATCCCCGTAGGTGTACTCCCGCAGGTCGGAAAATTCGATGCCGCGGCCCTTAAAGACGCTCCGGTACTCCCCGCCGAAGAGCTCCTGGACCAGCCGCCCCGTCCGGATCTCGATGCGGCGGACCTTGCTTAAGATCTCCTTGGGGATCATGGGACCTCAATTTCGTCGAAGATCCTCTTGATGATTTCATCGGAACTTATCTCCTCCGCCTCGGCTTCATAGCTCATGATGAGGCGGTGGCGCAAAACATCCGGACCGATTGCCTTGACGTCGTCCGGAGTCACAAACCCCCGGCCCTTTAAAAACGCCTGGGCCTTGGCCGCCAGGGTAAGATAAATGGTGGCGCGGGGAGA
Organism: Candidatus Omnitrophota bacterium; assembly: GCA_016190205.1. Classification (GTDB taxonomy): domain Bacteria; phylum Omnitrophota; class JACPQZ01; order JACPQZ01; family JACPQZ01; genus JACPQZ01. The sequence continues at coordinate 7,699 of JACPQZ010000020.1, forward strand.
ACCGCCGTAGGAGATGAGGTTTTTAAGATCGAGACCGTACTTCTCCGGGGTGCGGGTCGCAAACACGATGTCAACGATGTAGTCCTTTACCTTCTCGTCGACGTAGATCTGATGGGCTACCTGACGGGCCTTGAGGATATCCTGGGACGATACCACAGTTTTCACTTCGATCCCCCGCCCCGTCGTCATGCGCTCAAGGATTTCACGCTCCTCTTTCTTTTCGGGATAGGTCACCTTGAGCTTGAACATGAAGCGGTCCACCTGGGCCTCGGGCAAGGGATAGGTGCCTTCCTGCTCGATCGGGTTCTGCGTGGCTAGGACAAGAAAGGGATCTTCCAGCTTAAAGGTGTTTTCCCCGATGGTCACCTGCCTCTCCTGCATGGCCTCCAAAAGCGCGCTCTGCACCTTGGCCGGGGCGCGGTTGATCTCATCGGCCAACACGAGGTTGGAGAAGATGGGACCTTTCTTCATGGTAAAATCCCCCGTTTTGGGGTTATACACCAGGGTCCCGGTCAAATCGGCGGGCAAGAGGTCCGGGGTAAACTGGATGCGCTGAAAGTGCGTCCCAATCGTCTGCGCCAATGTGCGGACGGCCAGGGTCTTGGCGAGACCCGGGACCCCCTCAATAAGTACGTGGCCATCGGCCAACAGGGCCATAATGAGGCGCTCCACGAGATATTTCTGCCCCACAATAACCTTTCCAATTTCCGTATCAAGCTGCCTCGCAAAGCCGCTTTCCCTTTCAACCAACGCATTGATCTCTCTAATTCCTGTATCCATAATAACTTAGCCTCCTGCTCTCGCGTTTTAGCCAAGATTCTAATTATAACAAACATATATATCTTATTCAATGAGGCATAGGTGGGATAGTCCTTCAATCGTGAAAGGCCCGTCTTGTCCCCTTTGGCCGCCGTCTGTTTTCCCCCCTTACCACCAAACATCGGGGGGGTCGGTGTTCTCCTGGCCGGCTCGGGGAACGGCTGAACTCGGCCCGCTTAAGC
>JACPQZ010000024.1 GCA_016190205.1 Candidatus Omnitrophota bacterium
CTGATTATCAAGCACTCAGACTTCCTGTCTCCTGAACTCCAACTCCAGCTTCTCTGCACGAAGACGCAAGTGACGCCGATTCTGGATCGAGTCAAGGCGGACAAAGAGAGTCTTACTCCCGGCGGTGTAGCCGTCGCCGCAAGGATCGCCGGCATTGGCTACGCTACCGAACCAGAGAAGGAAGGTACAAAGGTCGTGTCCTCTGGCCACGGGCGATGTGTCGAGATTGCTTATCTCGGGGACGCGTCTCAGCTCATGTTCTTTATGCAGGACGCCGCTAAAAAATAGCAGTCTTATGGCATGCTCTAACCCGCTGCTCAGCACGGACGTGTGCGGGCAAGCCGGGCGCGCCGGTGAGCGCGACCTCAGGCACGATCGAGGAGGAACACAAAAATGGATCGATACACGAAAGCCATTCTTACAGTGATTGCTGTGGCTCTGTGTGCTATCGCGTTGAAACTGTTTTTTCCGCACTTTGGGCCAAGTCCTTCTCTCACTGGCAGCCCCACGTACGGAGACCTAATGGCTCTCCGCGAAATTCAAAACAGCGATCAACGGCGGTTGGCACACATAACCCTCGTTAAGAGCCTTCCTTTGGTGCGAATTCAAGGCGGACAAATTGATGCGGATGTATCCGGTAGCGTCGATGTATCCGGTAGCGTCGTCAGCATCGATAGGTAGGAGATGTGAGCGCCTGACAGCGCGTGGGACGCGCCCCAAGCCGCCCGCTTCGCATGTTAGGGGCTTCCGAGAAGAGAATGAAGTCAGAAGAGGAATGGGGTCACGCTGACCCCGGTTTCCTTCTTGTTAGACGGGCTCGAAGTGTGGAGGCTAAACTGTTAGTTTGAGCCATGTTCTTCCCCAACGTTGAAGACCAGACGTCGACGGCGATGGTGTTCGTTGACGGCGAGAATCTCGCCATCCGGTACGGCGCGATACTCAAATCGAAGGGAGCGCCGCCGGCTCCTCATGTCCAGTATAAGCCAGACATCTACGTGTGGTCAGCGGGCGTGAACACCGTGTGCCTTCGAGGCCGCGTCATCCGTAAGTACTTCTACACGTCCGTCCAAGGCGATGACGACAGACTTGTCGCCGTAACCGACGCGCTCAAGGCGGCGGGACTCGAGGCTCCCCACGTCTTCAAGAAATCGAAGGGGCGACCAACCAAGCGTGTCGATATTTCTCTGGCTACCCACATGCTCCTCCACGCCTCTCGAAAAAACTACGATATCGCTGTCCTCGTGGCGGGCGACGAGGATTACGTTCCACTGGTCGAGGCTGTCAAGACCGAGGGCCGCCGCGTTTTTCTCTGGTTCGTATCCGATGGCCTAAGTCCCGTACTGAGGCGAGCTGCGGACCACTACGCTGATCTTGGCGAGATCCTTTTCTCGCCGACTAACCACTCGGGCTGGCGTTAGGCAATCTATGCTTTATTGAGGGAGGAATTGGCCCGGCGCAGGAGCATTGGTATTTATGTTTGGTCTCGGGATTTTCGAGATTCTTCTCCTGGTTTTCGTGATCGGCGGTTTTGTCATTTGGCTACATCCGGAGTTGCTTACTAGAAGCGGATATCCCGGATGCCTGACCCGTAAAAAACTAGGGATGGCAGCACTGGGGATTGTCGTTTGAATTATGTTTTTGGCGTTGACTATGCCCAAAACTTCTGATCCGCCCACTGCCAGCGAGGCACAGATGACTCTCGGAAGGATGCTTGGAGAGGCATTTCTTACATGGATCTTATTCCGTTTGCCTCAAGCATGGAGGGGAATACGGGCTAAATTATGAGGCCAGTAACTTGGGTTGGCTATGTGGCTTGCTTTACGAATACCTGTGATGGGTTCCTGTGCCTAACTTTTCGCTTCAGACCGATCGCTATTAGCGACAGCTGGGAAGAAAAGAAATGGTGTGGCGAGCGTCCGCTGCGTCTAGGAGTACCCTGCTGTGACCCGATACGCTGATATCGTCACCAAGAGCCGCGAGCAGCTCATCAAAGATATCGAAGCTGGAAAAATCCTCGACCCCCAGGGACACTTGGACCCCGTTGGCACCCTCCTCTACTTCAACCAGCTCCATCATCTCGACGCCAAAGAAGAAGCGCGGCGCATGCTCGACCTAACCGTGGAAATCCGCGACCTCACCCGCACCCTCCGCACGCTCACAGTCATCGTCACTATCCTCACCCTCGTCAACGTCTTCCTCGTCGCCTACAGCTTCCTCCGTTGATACGAAGAGAGTTGAAAACCGTGTCAGGCTTGACAGACGGGAAACCTGGCATACACCCGAAAGTCCTTGAAGCTTTCTGGCTGTTTAATGGCTGAGGATCGATTCGCATGGTGGCGGAGGGACGGGCCCACGATGCGATACCTTATGAATTATGGTATGCGTGATCGGCTTACGTCGTGCTGGAAAATCCGCCGTCGATCACGATGATCTCGCCGGTGACAAAGCGATTGCCGGTTATAAGGCTCAGCATGGTGTCGGCGACGTCGTCGGCCGTGCAGCAGCGCTTGAGCGGCGTGTACTTGGCCCGGCGCGCCATCAGCC
>JACPQZ010000023.1 GCA_016190205.1 Candidatus Omnitrophota bacterium
AGACCCGAGACCCGAGACCCGAGACCCGCAACTGGAAGTGTCTTTGATCGTTCCAGTCTTCAGTCTGTAGTCTTCGGTCTTCAGTCTACGCCCTGCCTCATCTTTTTTGCACATGTAAGGACTCCTTTACCAGTCCGGGTATCTCCCACGGATAATCCGCCACCTTTACCCCCGCAGACCGCAGGGCCTCAATCTTTGCGTCCGCCGTTCCCTGGGACCCCGAGACAATCGCCCCGGCATGACCCATGCGCCTACCCTTTGGGGCACAGCGGCCCGCTATAAAACCTACCACAGGCTTATAGAACTCCGACCGTATATACGCGGCCGCCGATTCCTCGTCCAACCCGCCGATCTCACCGATCATGACGACTGCCCTTGTCCCCTCATCACGGCCGAAGGCTTCAAGACAATCGATGAAACTCGTCCCGATCACAGGGTCCCCCCCGATCCCGATACACGTCGATTGCCCCAGGCCGGCCTGGGTCAGGGCATAAACTACTTCATAGGTCAGCGTACCGCTTCTGGAAATAACGCCCACTTCACCCGGCCGGTGGATGTAACCCGGCATAATCCCGATCTTGGACTCGCCGGGGGTAATGATACCTGGACAATTCGGGCCGATGAGGCGCACCTCCCCTCCCTTCAGGTGGTGCTTTACCTCGACCATTTCCCAGGTCGGGATCCCCTCCGTAATGCAGACGATCAGGCGGATTCCGGCGTGGGCGGCTTCTAATATGGCGTCCTTCGCAAAGCGCGCGGGCACGAAGATCATGCTGGCCTCGGCCCCGGCCTTAAGCACCGCCTCTTCGCAGGTGTCAAAGACCCGCACTTCCTCGACGGACTGGCCGCCCTTGCCGGGGCTTACGCCCGCCACCATGCGAGTGCCGTATTCCTTGCAGAGCTTGGTGTGGAAGGCGCCTGCTTCCCCCGTCACGCCTTGACACAGCACCCGGGTATCGTCCTTAAGCCAAATTGACATTACTTCAGTATTTCCTTCAGCTTTTTGACGCCGTCTTCGATACCCTGGGCCATCACAATCGCAAGACCGGATTCCTGAAGGAGGCGGCGGCCGAGTTCCACGTGCGTACCTTCCAGACGAACCACGAGCGGCACTCTAAGCCCCGCCTTGCGAACGGCCTGGATGATACCTTCTGCGATGCGCTCACAGCGCATGATGCCGCCAAAAATATTCACGAATACCGCGCCGACCCTTTGATCGCCCAGGATGATCTGGAAGGCCTCCTGAATCTGCTCGGCCGAGGCGCTGCCCCCCACGTCCAGGAAATTCGCCGGTTTGAGGCCGTAAAGGGTAATGATGTCCAAGGTGGCCATGGCCAGCCCCGCGCCATTCACCATACAGCCGATCGTGCCGTCCATTTTCACGTACGAGAGCCCGTGCCGTTTGGCCTTGAGTTCCATCGGGTCTTCTTCCTGGGGATCGTTTAAGGCCTGGAGCTCGGGCCGCAGGGCAACCTGATTGTCATCGAGCACCACCTTGGCGTCCAGGGCCAGGAACTCCCCCGACCCCATCTCGGCCAAAGGATTGATCTCCACCGTGGAGGCCCCGGCCGAAACGAAGGCCTGATACATCCCCGCGAGGGCGGGCCACAGCCGGCCGCCTTTAGCCTGGGTCATCCCAAGCGCTTGCGTGATGGAGCGCCCCTGATGGGGCAAAAGCCCCAGGAAGGGATCGATCGGCACAGAAACAATCTTACCGGGATCTTTCCTTGCCACCTCCTCGATCTCTACACCGCCCTCGCTCGACACAAGGAGCACCGGCCGCGCGCTTTTCCGTTCGTAGGTAATGCCTGCGTAGTATTCCTTATTTATAGGACTCGACCGCTCGATGAGAAGCCGGCGCGCCGTCTTGGCCTCGCCGCCGGTCTGCGCCGTCACGAATGACCGCCCCAGAAATTCCTGCGCCAGCCTTCGCAGGGTCGACTCGTTATCGGCCTTCTTGATTCCCCCCGCCTTGCCCCGCCCCCCCGCATGGATCTGAATCTTGACCATTACCGGGTACCCCAGCTCCCCGCCGACGCGTGCCGCATCCTGGACAGAGTCCACCATCTGCCCCGGCGGCACCGGCACGCCGTGCCGTGCAAGTAATTCCTTAGCCTGATATTCGTGGATGTTAATTTAGAAAGTAACCAGAAACCAGTAACCAGATACCAGAAGATTACAGATACCAGATACCAGAAGATAATCGCGGGGATTACGTTCTGGTTTCTGGTATCTGGTTTCTTCTGGTTACTGGTTTCTGGTATCTTCTGGTTACTGGTTTCTGGTATCTGGTTTCTCTTTTCAAAATGTCATTCCCCATTTCTTAAGGAAGGCCTTGTCGAATGCGGTGATCTCGGGCGTGAGTTCGCCCGCGCCGGGGAGGGTCTCCTCGATGGAAAGGTCTGACTCCTCCTCATCGCCATCCTGTCCCAAGAAGTCCTCGAAGCCGGAGTCCATGATGAGGGGGATTAAGTACACGTGAATCTCCCCCTTTCCGTTCGAGGCATCCTTATGGATTTTCTGGAGATTCACCTCCCTGGGGTGAAGGATCAGTTGGTTGAGGATATCCCTGAGCTGGAGCAGATATTTCCTGATGTCGTCATTTTTCATTCAGCAGGTCTCCCTTTTAATGGTTTTCCCGGAGGAGTTCAGGACTCGACCAAATGCCCCTCCGGGCAAGTATTGCCTCCTCTTCCAAACTTTTCAGATGCTTCTCGTAACGCCTGTTCACAGGGTCCGGGACATAACGGGCAAGGCCCTGCCGGATGAGCTCACCGTTCAAAAATATCTCGTTTTCTGCATTCGCCCAGGGGCGCAGGAAGACATAGGCCAAGAGCCGGCCCTGCGCGTCTACGCGCCGGGTATCGAATTCAAGGCGGGCCACATGGGCAATGGCGAGGGACTTATGGGCCTGGTAGGCAGTACTGGCCTCTTCGGAAGAACTTTGGGAGGTCTCAAAATCTCCCACGCCGATATAACGAACCTGGTGACCGGCCGCCAATACGACAGAATGGTTGTCCACGACCCGTTCGATCGTATAGACGCCGTAGCTGTTCGGACTGCGGGGTCCCAGAAAATCCCGGACGCTGGCCTTAAAGCCCGTTCCACCCTGGACGACGGCGGCCGAAAGCCACAGGGATATGATAAAACCTACGAGTAACCGCGCCCACATAAAAGCTCCCACTGATAGCGATTTCATTATAGCACCGGTTATTTTCTAAAGCAATCGAGTGCCCTGATCGCTCCAGACGCCGATCTTATCCCGGCCGCTCATCTTGGCCTGGTAAAGCGCCTGATCGGCCTGCTCGACCAGGCGAGTGGGGGTTAAGCCCGGATCCGTGCCTGAATCCGAGGCAATCCCCATGCTCACCGTTACCTTATCCACCACCCAGATCTCCGCCGAGATATGCCCCTGGATCCGCTGGGCCGCGAGCTCCGCGTCCCGCGTGCCCGTCTCGGGCATGATGATGCTGAATTCTTCGCCTCCGTACCGGCAGACCACATCCACCCGCCGCACGTTTCGCGTCAGGAGAATCGCGAGCTGCCTCAAGATAGAATCGCCAGAGGTGTGTCCGAACCGGTCATTGAAGCGTTTAAATTGATCGATGTCCACGATAACGAGCGAAGCCGGATGACCGTAACGCCTCCCCCGTTCCAGTTCCTCTTCCAGGCGGCGCATGAAACTGCGGCGGTTGTAGGTGCCCGTGAGTTCATCCGTCATGGCCGTATTCTGAAGCTCGGCCGTGCGCACACCCATGGCCGCATGGTGCGAAAGGATGAGGAGGAGCCGGATTTCGCCTTGTGAAAAGGGGGAACCGTTTACCTTCGAGCCCAGGAGGATGAGCCCCACCAAATCCTTTCTAAAAAAACAAGGCACGCACAGGGTGGCATGGAGCCGCTTGAGCTCTTCGTACACCAGGTCGTCCTGCTCGGAACGCTCCTTGGCCTCGAGATAATCGAGTGAGAGAAACTCAAGCCTCGCATCCACCTGGTCATGCCGGATCTGCGCCCGGAACCAGTCCACCAGGGGGTTTGTGGCCTCCAGCTTTACGAGCCCGGCGGGCACCTTCTCGCGCCCGCGGGTCGTGTGGAACACGTAGGCCGTATGCCCCTTGTGGTACAAGAGCACGCCCACGTGGCTCACTTCCATGTGCCCCTCGATGATGCGCGCCAAAAGCTTCAAATAGGCCGCCGGGTCCTCAATCTGCGTCATCCCGCGGCTCGCGCGCACGAGGATGGAGCCCACGTCTGATTGCTTTCCCTTCGTAAAATGCGGGCCGGCTCTCATGCCTGGGTTGCCGCCTCTTCTTCTATCACCACGCCCTCTCTCCCGGAACGATTCAACTTGATGCTGACTATCTTGGAGACGCCCGACTCCTCCATGGTGACCCCGTAGATGGAATCGGAAATTCCGATCGTCTTGCGGTTGTGCGTGATGACGATGAACTGCGACTCTCGGGTAAAATCTTCAAGGACTTGGGTAAACCGACCGATATTGGCCTCATCGAGAGGGGCGTCGATCTCATCCAGCACGCTGAAGGGGCTCGGACGCACCTTGAACAGGGCGAACATAAGCGCGGTGGCCGTGAGCGAGCGTTCGCCTCCTGACAAGAGCGTGATACTGCGCAGTTTCTTCCCCGGTGGTTTGGCCATGATCTCGATACCCGAATCCAAGACGTTCTTTTCGTCCAAAAGCACGAGCTGGACCGCCCCTCCCCCAAAGAGGATGGTGAAATAATCCTGAAAATGCTCTTGGATCTTGGCGAAGGTATCCATGAACAGCGCGCGCGTCGTTTGGTTGATCTTGTTGATGGCCTGATGGATGGAGGCCCGGGCCGCCTCGAGGTCTTCCTTCTGAGACGTGAGAAACTTATCCCGCTCCGACAGGTCCTTCTCTTCCTGGGCCGCCACGAGGTTGACCTCTCCCATCTTTTCCATCTGCACCTTAAGACGGCTCACCTCGGCCTGGGCCGCATCCGGATCAAAATCGCCGGGGATCTCGAGTGTGACGGCAAAGAGATCCACCTGATAGACCTCCAGGATGCGGTCACGGATGGATTGCTCCTCGAAACGCACGCGGGCCTCGTTGACGTCCAGATCCCGGATCTTGTTCCGGACCTCATTTAAGGCCGTCCTCAATGACCCGAGTTCCGATTCCCGCTTCCCAATCTCGGCCTGGGCAGCATCACGGCCGGACCGTCCTGACTCTATGCCCTCTTCCAGCGCCCGGATTTGAGCGTCATACGCCTTGAGATCTTTCTCGAGGCCGCTGTTCTCGGCGGCCAGCTCTTCCCGCCGCCTGACGACAACGCCCAAACGCTCCCGCCTTTGAGCCAGCGTCTCTTCCTGCTCCCGGGACATGGCCCCCAGATGCGCAATCGCGCTCGTCCTCGCCTGGGCACGGGCCTCATGCGTCCCCAGCTCCGTTTCCATCTGGGTCAGCTCTATAACCAGGCCCTCGCGCCCGGCCTGGGCCTCCTCCAGGGTCTTCTGGTTTTTAAAGATAAGAGACTGGAGTTCCCGATCCTGGCGCGCCTCATCCTCCAGACAAGCGCGAATGGTCTTTTCCCTGTTTTCAAGATCCTGAATGTCGGTCAGGGTTTCGGTCCCCTCGAGGGTTAAAAGGTCATGCTCATCCGTCAATTTCTTAAGGGATGCCTCGCCGCGCTCGGCCTCACCCGCGAGACCCGCTCGGATGAGCTCCCCCTCCTGCAGTTCATCCCGAAGGGCGCTCCCCCTTCCCTTAAGGTTCAGGATAGCCTCCTTGAGCTCTCCCTCTTGGTTCGAGAGCTCCTGAATGCGGGAGCCTAGGCCATTTTCCCTCGTAGAAAGGTCTTCTATCTGCGTGTGACGAGAAAGGAGTGAGACATGGGCATCTTCAAAGGCGGTCCCTCCTTCCAGGCTCCCTGTGCCTCTGATGACCTCACCCTCCCGCGTGACCCAGGCAGATCTCGGGTCAGGGCCATTGCCGCACAAAGGCCAAACCTCTTCCACTGACATGCCGCCCCACGCCCTTCCGAGCAAATTTTTGAGGAGCGGTTCAATGTCGCGAGGTGTTTCAACGCCCTCCAGGAGCGGCTGCCAACCCTCCAGATCGCCCGAAGGAGGCGCCGCAGGGATATGATCCAAGCTATAAAAACGGGCCCGCCCCGCTTTCCTAGATCGAAGCGCGCGCGCCGCCATTAAGGCGGAGGCGCGCGTGTCACAGACGACGGCCTGGATATTTTGCCCCAGGGCCATCTCCACCCATCCCTCCCGGCCGCGGGGTACACGGATGAGATCCGCCAATACACCTCTGACGCCCGCCACCTCCGGTTCTCCCCTTTTGACCGCTTCCAGTATCTCCCGCACGCCCTGCGAGAATCCCTCATGACGCTCTACGAGAGATTCCAAAAATTCTCTCTTGGACTGCGCCCGCGAGTGCTCTTCTCTGGCTTGAACCCAGTCCATGTGAAGACGTGCCCGCTTCGCCTCTAGATCCCGCTCCTCTTTTTGATTCTCCTCCAGTTCGCGGCGGATCGACCTTAAACCCTGTTCGCGCTCACGCAGTTTTTCGTGGACGGTCTGAAGAGCTCCCGACGCCGCCTGTCTTTCCTTTTCAATACTATCCAGCTCTTGGGCAATCCTTCTGCGCCGGATCCTTTGGGTGCCCAGCTCGGCCGTGAGCTGTGCAAGCTCATTCCGGACGTGGGCCATCCGTCCCGCGGCCTCCATGCTCTTGATCTTCCACTCCTCGATGGTATGACGCCCGTCCTTTATTTCCTGTTCAAGCCTGAACAATTCCGCACGCGTCTTTTCCACAGCGGCCACACGGTGGATACGCTCTTCCTCTTCTTGCTGGATACGACCCTCTTCCTCCGCTCTCCTCCTCGCCGTCTCCTCGACGCGCGCCTCCAGGGTAACGCTCTCCCTCTTGAGCTCCACCGCTTCTTTCTCGAGCTCCTGAATACGGTCGTGATTTAACCCGCGCCGGTCTTCGAGCCCCAAGCGCCCTGCATTCGCCTGGCCCAGCTCCACCCGCAGGGCTGAAAACCCGCGTTCACCCTCTTCAAAATCATGCCGGGCCCGTTTGAGACACGCCTCGGCCTCCAAATTTCTCTCCGACAGGGACTTCTCTTCGGCACGCAGGAGCTCGCGTTCCCCATGGGCCGAGTCCCAGGCACGCTTGACACGCTCGATCTCACAGGCGGCCCGCTTAAGCTCCAAGTCCTTCAGGGTCTCGCGCTTCGCCTCGTACTGTCTGGCCTTTCCCGCCTGACGGCCGATCGAGGCCACCTGTCGCCGCACCTCCTGGATAATGTCGTTCACGCGCTGGATGTTTTCTTCCGTGCGCTCCAGCTTTAACAGGGCTTCATGCTTGCGCGATTTATATTTCGTGATCCCCGCGGCCTCTTCAAACACCTCCCGGCGGTCCTCCGGTTTGGAACTTAAAATACGGTCCATGCTCCCCTGGCCCACCACGGAATAAGAATCGACACCGATACCGGTATCCATGAGGAGATCTCGAATGTCCCTCAAGCGGCAGGGCGTGCGATTGATCAAATATTCGCTCTCGCCGGAGCGATAGAGCTTGCGGGTGATCTCCACTTCGCTATAGTCCACGGGGAGGATGCGGGCGGAATTGTCCAGTACCAGGCTCACCTCGGCAAAACCCACCCCGCTGCGCTCGCCCGCCCCGTTAAATATCAGGTCGTCCATGCGCTCGCCGCGCAGGGAGCGCGCATTGTCCTCGCCCAGCACCCAGCGGATGGCGTCGGAGATATTCGACTTGCCGCATCCGTTGGGCCCCACGATCGCGGTGATTCCGGGCTCAAAAAAAAGTTCGGCTTTGTCGCCGAATGACTTAAAGCCGAACAGTTCAAGTTTCTTTAAATACATACGCGTCTCTCCTCACCCTTTACCGTCATGCGAGCATCGTTCGTACTGCGTGATGCGTACAGCGTTCTGCGTCATGTCTAACATCATTTCTTTTTTTATTGTTTCGCAGTACGCAGTACGCTGTACGCAGTACGACGCGCGCTCTCTAACCTACGATATCCTCCCCGCCATCCACTCCAATGACATTCCCGGTCATCCAGTCGGTCCCATTGACGCAAAACGCAGCGAGGGCCTTTGCGACATCCCGCGGCGTAGTAAGCCTCCCTCCGGGGTTCCGTTCCTTCGCCGCCTCGATCATCTTGTCATGTCCCGGGATCTTCCTCAAGGCCGGGGTATCCGTTACCCCCGCGCGGATACAGTTGGCCGTGATCCCCTTGGGCGCGAGCTCCAGGGCAAGCTGCCGCACATGCGACTCCAGACACGCCTTGGCCGCCGAGACCGCGCCGTAGGTCGGCCACACGCGCGTTCCACCGGAACTGGTCATGGCGAAGACGCGCCCGCCCGGTCCCATGAGTTTGCGCGAAACGAGATCCTGCACCCAGTAGACCAGACTGTGCGCCATGACGTCGACCGTCATCTCCATTTGCGCTTTCGTGACCTGTTCGCGGGGATCGTCTTCCACAAAACGCTTGAGTGTACCGAAGGCAAGGGAATGGAGCAGGACACGGATGGTCTTGTGGGTACCCAGCCTCCGGGCGATCTCCTCCAAGGCCTCGGCCCGGCGGGTCTCATCAGCGGCGTTCATATTGATGAAGAGGGCCTCGACCCCCGCACCCTTCACATCGGCAACAGTTGCTTCCACCGCCGGCTGGGTGGTTTTGCGGTCGAGATGTATCCCAATAATATTCACCCCGGCGCGCGCGAGCTCTCGTGAGCACTCCGCCCCAAATCCGCTTGAAGCACCCAAAATAAGGGCCCACTCTCCCTTTAGGGCCTTACCATCCTGAGACAACTTACTCCTCCACAATTGGTTATATTATAACGGTTAAAAGAAAATAGTCAAAATTATTACGGCCCTACAATAACCTTAGCCTCCGATCCTGCCTTGAGACGCTCTTCAAAAATCCGGCGGATGTCCTGAATAGTCACGCGATTTATGTCTTCTGCATAGGACTTAAACGCCAAATATCCGTTACCCAAGAGCTCATCTAAAGCCGTCTGCTCCGCAACGGCGCCCAGGGTCTCGAGGGCAAGCTCCTGAGAACCAATGAGGTGGGTCTTGACCTCGCCCAGTTCCTGATCTGATATTTCCCCGCTGCGCAAGCGTTCCAGCTCCTCCTCAACCACCTTGCGGCAGGTTTCGACTCCCTCATGGGTAGTGGCCACATACACCGTCTCAAACCCGCCGGCAATACCCAAAACCTGGTACGCCCCCAGCGTATAAGCCAGGCCCAGCTCTTCCCGGATTCTTTTATACAGCCTGCCGCCCTGGCCTGACAAAAGCCCGTTCACGACGGACAGGGCGTGGCGGTCCGGGTGATCCGCACCCATGCCCGTGGGAAAACCCAGTATCAAGATCGTCTGCTCCTTTTCCTCGAGCGTCTTCCGGATGGCCTCCGGCCCGCTCCCGGACGCAGAAAGCACCGGCAGGACCACCGGCACCTCTGAAGCGGGAAGACGGCTGAAATGTTTCTCGACTATACCAGCCACCCGTTCCTCGTCTATATCTCCCGCAATAGAAAGCACCATGTTTTGCGGAACCGAGAAAGTATTATAAAAGGAAATGAGTTCAGCGCGGGTCATGCCCTCGATGGACTCGCGCGTCCCGATGGCGGGATGACCAAACGCACAGCCCTTGAAGAGCGCCCCCCGCAGGAGTCTGCCGGCTGTTTGAAACGGGTTATCCGCCTCCCGGTCAATTTCCGCGAGAATCCTCCGGCGCACCTTTTCCACTTCCTCCGCGCGGAACGCCGGCTGTGTCACGATCTCATGCAAGAGTGACAGGATGGTGTCGAGATGCTCCGATAAAAAGCCGGCGGATATCCCAAAGGTATTGTTGCCGCTGTAAGACCCTAATGATGCCCCCAGGGTTTCAAGGGTCCTTGCGAGCTCCGCATCGCTTCGCCTTTCGGTCCCCTTGGTCCAGACCGCGCTCATAAAATTAGAAAGGCCGGGCTTCTCATCAAAACTCACACCCCCCTTCATAGCGAGATAAAGACTCACGATAGGAACGTGCGGCACGGACTGCGTGATAAGCTTGAGGCCGTTCGGCAGAGTCGTTATATGGATTTCACTTCCCCCGGTCTCTCCGGCTGCCGCTTCTCCTGGGCCAGACAGAGCCGCAGGGACAAGGCTCAACACAGTGCGCTTGGAGTCGCTGAAATAGCGCGCGCCTACACGCCGTACGTCTTGAGCCGTAACGCGGCGGATTCCTTCCACATAGCGCGCGCTAAAGTGGGTGTCTCCTGTAAGGGCCCAGCTGGAGGCAAGGTCCCCCGCCTGTCCCTCCGCATCCTGCTGGCCAAAGAGAAACTGACTCAACACAATCGCCTTGGCTTTTTCTAATTCGTCGCGCTTGGGTCCCGACCGGGTCATCAGCGCGATCTCCTCGGACACCCCCTTTAAGAGGCGGTCCAGCTTCACCCGATCCGGCAGAAGCCGGGCGCGTATGATGAACAGTCCCGCATCGCGGGGGGTGTGGCTCGCCGCTTGAATAGAAAGGACCCATTCTTCATCTTCCTTAAACCGCCTGACCAGGCGGGAACTCGCCCCCTCTCCCAGGATGATCGCCAAGACGTCCATGGCATAGAGATCAGGGTGATTGAGCGGTGGGCCATGATAACCCAGCATCAAATAGATCTGTTCGATGGGAAGGGGAATTTCGACCGCTCGTTCAGAGAGCTGATCCTGCTCTGCCGGAGGAGCGGCCGCCAAAAACCGCTTTCGCTCACTCGGCCCGAAGTGCGTTTGGATGTCGCGCATGACCTCATCCGGATCCACATCCCCCACGACGGCCAGTACGATATTATTGGGGACATACTGCTCACGGTAAAAAGAAATGAGATCGTCGCGCGAGATCGACCGGAAAAGGGCTTCATATCCGATTACGGGATAGCGATAAGGATGCGCGAGGTACGCTGTTTCCCAGAAATGCCGGTAGAGTTTCCTCTCTGGATCATCCTCATTCAGGCGCAGCTCGCCCAGGATGACCTCCCGCTCCTTTTCCACCTCCCCCGCGTCAAAAGCCGGCGAAAAAATGGCGTCTGCCATCACCTCCAAGGCTTTCGCGGTGTGGCGGCTCGGGATCGCTATCGTGTAACGCGTCGCGTCAGCACTCGTGAAGGCATTCATCTCCCCCCCCAAAGACTCGATCTCGCGGGCGATCTCGCCCACCCCGCGCCGCTCCGTTCCCTTAAAGAGCATGTGCTCGACAAAGTGCGAAATCCCCGTACCGGCGAACCTCCCTTCCGATGCAGATCCCACCCCTACAAAGACGTGCAAGGCAGCCACCGGATGGCTCGCATCTTGACGGATGACGACCCTTAAACCATTGTCCAGTATCTTTTGGACATCGGCATGAGCTTGCCCACTGATAAAAAGCGGCAGGAGGGAAGAGAGAAGAAGGACGTAGGATGTGGGACGTGGGACGTGGGACGTGGGACGAATTAGGGGAAACGCCTTAGGAATCCAGGCGCCTTGCGATGAGGGTTGCGTTGTGGCCTCCGAATCCGAAGGAGTTCGACATGGCGACTTCGATGGGCTTTTTCTCAGCCTTATTCGGGGTATAGTCGAGATCGCATTCCGGATCCTGATTCTCATAATTGATGGTCGGAGGGATGATGCCATGATACAAGGCCAGGCTCGTGATGGCAAACTCAATTCCGCCGGCCGCGCCCAACAAGTGGCCCGTCATAGATTTGGTGGATGAAATGGACACCGACCGCGCCAGCTTTTCACCCAGGGCGCTCTTAATCGCCAGCGTCTCCATCTTGTCATTCAGAGGAGTGGATGTACCGTGCGCATTGATGTAATCGATATCGGCAGGATGAACACCGGCATCCTTCATGGTCTCGAGCATGCAGCGCGAGGCCCCTTCCCCGTCCTGCGCAGGAGCCGTCATGTGGTAGGCATCCGAGGTCATGCCGTATCCCGTGAGTTCCGCGTAGATGCGCGCCCCGCGCCGCCGTGCGCGCTCCAGCTCCTCCAAGATCACGATCGCCGCTCCCTCACCCATGACAAAACCGTCCCGGCCGACATCAAACGGGCGGGAGGCCCTTTCAGGAGCATCATTCCGGGTGGAAAGCGCCTTCAGGGCGCAGAAGCCCCCCACCCCCAGCCGGGTGATGCACGCCTCGGTCCCGCCCGCATACATGACGTCGGCCTCGCCCCGCTGGATAATCCGCAGGGAATCACCGATCGCGTGGTTTCCCGACGAGCAGGCGGTCGCGACGCATGAATTCGGCCCCTTAAGCCCCAGCTTGATCGAGATTTGTCCCGGCGCCATATTCACGATGAGCATCGGGATGAGAAATGGGCTTAACCTGCCCGGTCCGCCCTTTAAGTAAGCGTTGTGCTGCTCTTCCATGACGTCCAGCCCGCCTATCCCGGAGCCCACCACGACGCCTGCCCTGAATAAATTCTCCTTCGCGAGATCCAGGCCGGCATCCTCCGTCGCCATCACGGCGCCGGCCACTGCGAACTGGACAAACCGGTCTGTCCGCTTGGCCTCCTTGGGCAATAAAAAAGGTGAAGGGTCAAAACCCCTCACCTCGGCTGCTATTTGGGTGTCAAACCCAGTGGCGTCGAACTGGGTTATCCTAGAGACACCGCTCTTTCCTTCACAGCAGGCCCTCCAAAACGCATCGATGCCGCTTCCGATCGGCGAGATGACGCCGATACCGGTCACCACCACCCGTCGTTTGGTCATACTTAAGACTTAGACGCCTTTTCCTCTATATATTTAATGGCATCGCCGACGGTAGTAATTCTCTCTGCATCTTCATCCGGGATCTCTATCCCGAACTCTTCCTCCAGTGCCATGACCAGCTCAACGGTGTCGAGGGAATCGGCCCCTAAATCATCCACGAAAGAGGATTGGGGGTTTATCTCCTCACTCTTCACGCCGAGCTGCTCGACGATGATGGCTTTGACCTTATCTTCAACGGCCATTGGTACCTCCTTCACTTACCACCTACAGCAAAAATGGGCGTATCTTCTCCCAAGCGACTTCCTTTATAATGAATAAGAATAACTCCCGCCGCTGTATCCATTGTTTAAGCAGTCAGAAGACCGCCGTCGATCGAAATCACTTGCCCCGTGATATAACCTGCCTCGTCTGACACCAGGAATGCGATCAGAGAGGCGACTTCTTGAGGACTGCCAAAACGGCCCAGGGGTATCCGCTCGAGGGCCTTGGCGCGCTCTGCCTCGGGGATCTTTGCTGTCATGGCAGTCTCAATGAAACCCGGGGCAATCGCGTTGGCTGTGATATTCCGCGGAGCCAGCTCAAGGGCCAGCGACTTCGTAAATCCGATCAGACCTGCCTTAGACGCCGCGTAGTTGGCCTGACCGGCATTCCCCTTGAGGCCGATGACGGACGAGACGTTGAGGATGCGCCCCCAGCGTTTTTTGATCATTCCACGAATGACTGCCTTCGTGCAGTTGAAGGCGCCTTTCAGATTGGTGCGGATGACCTCGTCCCAGTCTTCCTCACCCATGAGAGCGAGCAAATTATCTTTGGTGACGCCTGCGTTGTTGACAAGTATATCAACGGGTCCATATTTGTCAAGGACATATTTCATAACTCTTTGCACAGACGCAGAATCCGACACATCGCACGCAAAACCACCTACAGAACCGCCCAAGACAGCCAGCTCCCTTTGGGCCGCATCCACGTTTTCCTGGTTCCGGGATGTGATAACCACCCGTGCACCCGCCTTTAGCAAGGTCTCCGCGGCGGATCGCCCAATCCCCCGGCTCGCCCCCGTCACCCATGCCACTTTTCCAGCCAGATTCAGGTTCATGCCCCCTCGTTACAAAACGATACGGCTTCCAGTCTCGGGTCTCGGGTATTGAGTCATGTAATTAAACGACGCCTTTTAATAGAGGCGAGTCCTTTAGCTGACTGGGGTCTTCCACGGAAATAACGGTGGCGGACGGGTCTATCTTGCGCATGAGGCCGCGCAAGACCGAACCGGGCCCGATCTCAACAAAATGGCGCACGCCTGCCTTGAGCATCTCCTGACAGCAGTCTACCCAACGGGTGGCGTGGTTGACCTGATCCTTCAGGCAGGACTTGATCCTGACAGGGTCGCGCTCAAGCCCTCCCGTCAGATTGGAGTATACGGGAATCCGGGGAGTTCTAAACGTCACGCGGTCCAGTTCTTTTTCCAGGCCGAGCGCGGCATCGTCCATGAGTGGTGAATGGAAGGCGCCTGCCACTTGAAGCCTGATGGCGCGCCTTACCCCTGACCCTGGGGCAAGTTGGACCAACTGTTCAAGACTGGGCGGGTCTCCGGCTACGACCACCTGGTCCGGGCTATTCAGATTGGCGATCACGGCTCCTGTCCTTGCGCAAAGAGTTTGAGCAGCTTCTACGGAGATACCCAAAAGTGAGACCAGCCCCCCCGGGCACCGCTCCGAGGCCTCCTGCATGAGTCTCCCCCTTGCCTGAACGAGTCCCAGACCTTCCTCAAAGCTAAAGACTCCAGCCAAACACAGGGCGGCGTACTCCCCCAAGCTTAAGCCGGCCGTGACGTCTGCGCACAGCCTTCCTTCTTTCTGTATGCCGGCCAAGACGGCCATGGAATGCACAAAGATGGCAGGCTGGCAAACATCCGTTCGGGTGAGTTCATCCTCGGGGCCATCAAACAGGGTTCGCGTAAGCAAAAATCCCAGGAGACTATCTGCCCGATCGAAGATAGTGCGCGCCTCGGGACTCGTCCCGTAAAGGGCCTTCCCCATGCCGACGTACTGCGACCCTTGGCCCGGGAAGATAAAACCTAGCTTCATGGCACGGGAAGCGGGAAGCGGGAAGCGGGAAGCGCCTCCTCATACGAGATACGCTTCACGAGATACGAGATACGCACCGTGCTACCACACCATGACGCAGGAAGCCCACGCGAGACCGCTCCCAAAAGACACGAGCGCGACCTTGCTTCCCGACTGGATCTTGCGCTCCTCAACAGCCTCGTACAAGGCCACCACGGTGGACGCGGCGCTCATGTTACCGTAACGTTCCAGATTGAGCATGAACTTTTCTGGAGGGATCCCCAGTCTTTCTATAGCCGCCTGGATAATGCGCAGATTGGCTTGGTGAGGCACCACACAATCAATATCGCTTAAGTTAAGCCCGGCCTTTTGAACCACTACACGGGTTGCGTCCACCATGATCCGGACCGCCATCTTGAAGACTTCGTTTCCATTCATCTTTACGGTATGGAGCTTCTTGTCAACCGTCTCGTGCGAGGAGGGCAGTCTCGATCCGCCGGCCGGCATCATGAGCTGCTTTGCATACCTCCCATCCGAGCCCACATGCGTCGCGATAACGCCCCTGCCGCCGGGCACCGGCCCTAAAAGAGCTGCCCCCGCTCCGTCTCCGAATAAGACGCAGGTACTGCGGTCGGTCCAGTCCATCATCTTGCTCAACGCGTCCGCACCGATGACCAGAACATATTTATACTGTCCGGAAGCAATCGTGGCATATGCCAAGTTGAGCGCGTACACAAACCCGGCGCAGGCCGCGGAGAGATCAAACGCCCCCGCCTTGGTGGCGCCCAAATCGCGTTGGATAAGACACGCCGTCGACGGAAAAAGCATGTCCGGGGTGGTGGTGGCAACGATGATAAGATCCACTTCCTCTGCGGAAACGCCCGCTTGCCCCAGCGCGCCCTTGGCCGCCGGCAAGGCCAGATCAGAGGTGGCCTGATCAACTCTCACCAGGCGCCGCTCGCGGATGCCCGTCCGGGTGACGATCCAATCATCGGACGTATCCACCATCTTCTCAATGTCAAAATTGGTAAGGACCTTTTCGGGAAGGCACACGCCCATCCCCAGGATGCCCACGCCTGACTTCCTAGACCTCATGGGTGTCGGCCTTTATGCTCTCGATCTCATGCACGATGTGGTCGTTGACTTTGTAACGGACGAAATGTCCGGCAACACCCAAGGCATTCTTGATGGCTTTGGGTTTCGACGCGCCGTGTCCGATAATACAAATCCCGTCGATTCCCAAAAGAGGGGCGCCGCCGCACTCGGAATAATCGACCTCGCGCGCCAGACTGGTCAGGGCCGGCCTGCAGAGGAGGGCGCCCACCCGCGTCAGGAGGCTCCGCTTAAGCTCCCTCATGCAAAACTCAACTGTGGTCTCGGCCAGGCTCTCGCAGACCTTGAGCACCACATTTCCAATAAAACCGTCGCACACGATGACATCCGCGCGGCCGGAAAAGATATCCCGTCCTTCAATGTTCCCGGTGAAATCCAGGGAGGATTCTTTTAGGACCTGGTACGCCTCCCGGAGCAAAGAAGTCCCCTTGGTTGCTTCTTCACCGATGTTCAAAAGACTTACGGTCGGGCGCGGCTTTTTCAAGATGTGCTTGGAGTAGACCACCCCCATCACAGCGTATTGCAGCAAGTGTTCGGGTTTGGCGTCGATAGTGGCGCCCACATCGATAACGAGGGTGACACCTTTAAGGGTGGGAAGAAGGATCGCGATGCCCGGACGCTTCACGCCCGGCAGGGGCTTCAGGTTTAGGGTGGCTGCGGCGACCACTGCCCCCGTGTTTCCGCAGCTCACGAAGGCATTGACCCGCCCCTGTTTGATGAGCTCCATACCGACACAGATAGACGAGTCTTTCTTGTGCCGGATCATCAGGGCGGATTCGCCCATCCCGACGGTCTCGGTCGCCGGGGCAATGTCGATTAAGCTTTTCCGGAAGCGAAGGTCCGCAAGCTGCGTCTCAAGGAGCTTGGGCTGACCCACCAGGGTGACGTGGTAACCATACTCCCGCACGGCCTCTACCGCACCTTGAACAGTGGCCTGCGGGGCGAAGTCGCCCCCCATTCCGTCCAGCGCGATGCGGATCAACTCTTTTCTTTACCCTCTCCCGCATGAATCTCGATCTGCTGCGTGCCGCGATAGAACCCGCAGCTGGGGCACACGCGGTGCGGTCTCTTGAGTGCCCCGCACTGCGGACA
This sequence comes from Candidatus Omnitrophota bacterium, assembly GCA_016190205.1. GTDB lineage: Bacteria > Omnitrophota > JACPQZ01 > JACPQZ01 > JACPQZ01 > JACPQZ01. Next base: position 17,014 of record JACPQZ010000023.1, read on the forward strand.
CAGCGAAAGGGCAACCGGGGCAAGTTTCCACTGGGAACGGCGCTTGTCCCTGCGTGACCTCGAATGTCTTCGTTTTGGGTTGGGCATGTTTAACCTAAAGAAGATCCTTCAGTTTTCCAAACGGGTTTTGGCGGGTGTCCATGCACCTGCACTTTCCCCGGTTGCGGTTTAACCCGCAGCGGGGACAAAGCCCCTTGCAATCATCCCGGCAGAACGACTGCATCGGGTAGGCCAGGAGCACCTCTTCCCGTATCGAAGCAGCCGTATCAATCACCGAGTCTAAACTCTGCTCAAAATAATAAAGGTCGAATTTCTGCCGGAAGGGGCGGTTGAACTCCTCCAGGCACCGGCTGCACCACCACCGCACCTCGGCCCGCGCCTCTCCCCAGACATGCACCTTGGTGTCCATCCGCGTTGCGGCGCCCTTTACCGCCAGCGGGGACTGGTAAGTCACCCGGTCCCTTAATTCCAATTCCATCCCGCGCGGGTCAAAGGCCTCGCTGATCTCAAGCCCCTCCTCAGGGATGTCCCTCACGGTGATCTTCACGACAGATCTCTAGCTCCGCACCAGCTTCTGTGTGAGGAGTTTCGCGACGAAAGGCGGGACAAATGAACTCACGTCCCCACGGAGGGCCGCCGCCTCTTTAATCAACTTGGAGGAAAGGAACGAATACTCCTGCGAGGGCATCATAAAGAGGGTCTCAACTTCCTTGTCAAACTGCCGGTTCGTAAGCGCCATCTGAAATTCGTATTCAAAATCGCTGACCGCCCGGAGTCCCCGTATCAGGACATGCGCCTTCTTTTGGCGCACGTACGCGACGGCCAGGCCGTCAAAATCATCCACCGTGACGCCGGCCATCTCCCGGGTGGCTTCCTTTAGCATTTCCACCCGCTCCGGCACCGTAAAAACCGGATGCTTTTCTTCATTGTGCGCGACCGCCACGATGATCTCGTCGAAAATACGCAGGGCACGCGCCACGATGTCGAGATGCCCGTACGTGACAGGATCGAAACTCCCCGGGTAGACCGCCCGGCTCACTTTCGGCTTCAAAAAGCAGTCCTCAATGGTATCTTGCCGGCTTGTTTTTTTCCCGTACGCAGTACGCAGAACGCTGTACGCAGTACGAACCTATCTACTTGACATGTATAAAGAAGGAGACCGCAGAATCACCGTAGCGCTTGGTTGTCCGAAGCTCCAGCGCCCCCTGGATTCCGGGAATCGTCGTATCCCTATGATGCTCAACTACCAAGAGCGCAGAAGGTGTGAGTATAGCAGAAGACACAACCAGTTGCAATAAATTTTTCGTATCTCCTTGAAAATACGGAGGATCTGCCAAGCAGATGTCAAATTTTGTCCCTGTGCCCGCCCCTCGACCAAGCGCCTTTTCGACCGGACTTCTCACGATCCGGCTCCTGGCCTTAAGCCCGAGGGCCAGCAGGTTCTCCGCAAGGGCTCGCAGGCACTGCCTGTGCGTCTCAACGAAGGTGCAGTGACGGGCCCCCCGCGACAGGGCCTCTATCCCTAAGCTTCCCGACCCCGCGTAAAGATCCAGCACGATCCTGCCGTTTAGATCCGCCCCCAATACGCTGAACATCCCCTCCTTCACCCGGTCCGCAGTAGGCCGCATCCGCACGCCCACCGGCATGCGCAGTCTGCGATTCTTGAACTCCCCAGCGATCACACGCATCACGACATCTCGACGGCCGGCTGTTTTAAATGATAATGACGTTCCAAAAGGGCCTTGAGCTGGGCGTGGGGAGGGTCCGCAAGCACAGGATCGCGCTCGGCCAAAGCGCGGGCCTCGTCCCGCGCGCTTTCCAAAAACTCCATATCCTTCGTAATGCTGCCGATTCGAAGCGGCGGGAGGCCGTGCTGGCGGGTCCCGAAGAATTCTCCCGGCCCCCTGATTTCGAGATCGCGCTCTGCGATCTGAAATCCGTCCTGCGTTTCCACGAGGGCGTTTAAACGTTCGCGGCCGGCCTCTGTCTTCGCTTCTCCGATCAGTATGCAATAGGAGTCTATCCCGGCGCGTCCGACCCGGCCGCGGAGCTGATGGAGCTGTGAAAGACCGAACCGCTCCGCATTTTCCACTACCATCATAGAGGCAAGCGGCATATCGATGCCCACTTCGATGACGGTTGTCGCGACCAATACACTGACCTTCGCCTTCCGGAACTCCAGCAAAACCTTCTCCCTCTCCCCTAGCGGCATGCGCCCGTGAATAAGCCCCACCCCGTATGGGGAAAAGAGCCGTTTCAGCTTTTCATAACCCGACTGGGCATCACCCAGAGCGGCCGGACCGCCTCCTTCTATGGCCGGGTAAACCACGAACACCTGGTGTCCCCTCTCCACTTCCTCCCTCATGAGCCGGTAGATCTCTTCCCGCTCCGCCGGCTCCACCCAGCACGTCATGACAGAGCCCCTGCCGCTCGGCATCTCGTCCAAGGCTGAAACGTCCAGGTCCCCGTAAAGGGTCAAGGCCAGCGTCCTGGGGATGGGCGTGGCAGTCATGATAAGCGAGTGGGGCGACCGGCCCTTGGCCGGGAGCAGCCCCCTCTGCGCCACTCCAAATTTGTGCTGCTCATCCACAATCACCAAGCCCAGATTCTTAAATCCCACCCCTTCCTGAATTAATTTATGCGTCCCCACGATGAGGTCCACGTTGCCCTGTCGCGCGTCCTCCAGGGTCTCGGCCAGGCGGGCAGGGTGAAGACCCTGTACGAGGAGCCCGACCCGCGCCTGAAACGGATAAAGAAAACGGCTCAAGGTTATATAATGCTGCTCCGCCAGGATCTCTGTGGGAACCATGAGGGCCGCCTGAAAACCGCGGGTGATGGAAACCAGCGCCGCAAAGAGGGCGACCGCCGTCTTGCCGCTTCCTACATCTCCGTGGACCAGGCGATTCATGGGACGATCCTTTGCCATGTCCAGCCGGATCTCATCCATGACACGCACCTGGGCGCGCGTAAGCTCAAACGGAAGCACACCCTTCAGCTGATCGATGAGGTCCCGCGCCGCTTCCTGGGGCAGTCCGTGTCTTACGCGTTCCCTTTCCTCTCGCCGCAGGGCGAGCGCAAGCTGGAGGAGGAAAAACTCTTCAAATACAAGCCGGCGTCGCGCGGCCTCAAGATGTCGTTGGCTTGCCGGAAAATGGATGTTTCGGACGCTCGCCGAGTGGTCAACCAGCCGCTGACGGCGCATGATCTCGGGGGTCAAGGGATCGGGAAGGAAGCGCGCATAGCGCGAGACCGCGCCGAACATGATGTTGCGCAGAGACTTTTGCGCAAGCCCCTCCGTCAGGTGATAAATGGGTACGATTCGGCCCAGATGCAGAGATTTCTGGGCCTCTCCTGACACAATCTCAAAATCCGGATTGACTATCTGCAGCCGGCCGTAACGAACCACCTTTCCACTTAAAATCACCTCATCCCCCACCGTGAACTGACTGCGCAGATAAGGCTGGTTGTACCAAACGGCATCGAGCACTCCGCCCTTTCCCCCCACCGACGCTTGAAAAAGGCTGATGCCGGTCTTCGTGGTTCGCACCCCCGCACTTAAAACCTTTCCCCTCACCGTGGCCGTTTCACCTTCGCGAGCGCCGCAGATGTCCAAGATCCGGCTTCTGTCCTCATGCCGCATGGGGAAGAAGTAGAGGAGCTCCTCAACCGTGTCGAGCCCAAGGCGATGAAGAAGATCGGCCCGCTTGGGCCCCACGCCTTTCACGTACTGAACGGGAGTAGCTAAGCTATTGGGAGATTCCATGTTGGGAAAGTGAAAAACTTCTAGTTTTGCCTTTTGCCTTTTGACTTTTTCCTTAAGTTTGTTATAATCATGACCTTATGCCAAGATCTTGTGACATCTGCGGTAAAAAGCCTGTGGTCGGCCGGTCGATCGCCCGGCGGGGTCTGCCCAAGAAATCCGGCGGCGTGGGCCTCAAGACGACTGGAATAACCCGGCGTGTGTTTTATCCAAACCTAAAGCGCGTCCGTACCTGGGCAGGCGGGACTTCGCGGACCCTGCGCGTGTGCACGAAATGCCTTAAGGCAGGCAAGGTAAGTAAGGTCACTCGCAGGGCTTTAAATCCTTCACCACCAGCTTAAGCTTTTCCTTTCCATCCCACACATCCAGCTCCGGCGTATATACGAGGTCGACCCGCGCTCCTCGTTTAAGCCCGCGTGCGGAATCTTGACATTTGAAGACAAGACCCTCGCCGACGGCGCCCTCGCCCTCCACCCAGAACCGTATTCCTTCTCTTCCCACCGGTACCGGGTCGCTCAGCACCGTAAGTTCCGACGAAAGAAACTGCGGGCGGGGGTTATTGAGCCCGTAAGGGGCCAACTGCTCCAATTCATTCAGGGTCTGTTTCGTCAGGGCATCCAACTTAATTTCCATGTCGATGTCCGTGAAGAAACTTAAGCCCTCCGCAGATAGGCGGGTCCTGACCTCGCGATTGATCGCCTCACGAAATGGCACAAGCTCGTCCCGGCTGATTTCCAGACCCACCGCCTGGGCATGCCCTCCATAACGGACGAGGTGACTCCCGCAACGGTCCAGGGAACCCAACAGATCAAACTGCGGTATGGATCGGCCTGACCCGCGGCCCCGTTCTCCCTCCATCCCGATCACGAGCGCCGGTCTCTGGTAGCGCTCTACGAGTTTGGATGCCACAATCCCTACGACCCCGAGGTGCCAGCCCTCCCCCCAGACCACGAGCACCCGTTCGGAACTGAAATCACAGCGGCCCTCGACCCTCTCGACGGCCTCCTGATTCACCTGGCGCTCGAGTTTCTGACGAGATAAGTTTTCTTCATTGAGCTCCCGGGCGAGATGGTCCGCCTCATGAGCGTCACCCGTTGTCAGGAGGCGGAAGGCCCGCATCCCGCTTCCCATGCGGCCGCTTGCATTGATCCTGGGACCCAGCATAAACCCCAGGTGGTCCGTGGTGAACCGGCGCGCGCGAATACTGGCCGCCTGTATCAGACTTCTTAAACCCCGATTGCTCGTTTTGGCGATTGCCTCCAGACCCTGGCGCACCAGGACCCGGTTTTCCCCAACCAACGGGGCTACGTCTGCGACAGTCCCTAAGGCCACCAAATCCAGATAAGCGGCGGCGGACTGTGCATCGACCAGGGCACAAGCCAGCTTAAAGGCAACCCCCACACTCGTCAGGTGACGAAAGGGATAGGTCTCATGCGGAGCCTTCGGATTTAAAAAAGCGAGGGCCTCGTCCGGAAGCTCACCCTTCGCTTCATGGTGATCCACGATGATTGTGTCCATCCCCATGCGGCGCGCTTCACGAATGCGCTTGGATTCCGAAGTGCCGCAGTCGATCGTGATCATGAGCCCCACACCCTGTTCCTTAGCCAAACGGATGGGCTCATCATGAAGACCGTACCCTTCCCGTATGCGGTGAGGAATGTAGATCATGAGCGAGGCCTTAAGCCTTTCCAATATGCTGTGGAGGAGTACGGTGCCCGTAATTCCATCCACGTCATAATCACCGTACAGCATGATCTTCTCGTTTCCGGCGATGGCCTGGCGGATCCGCCCAACCGCCGCGCCCATGTCACGGAATAGAAAAGGGTCCAGGAGGGCCTTTCGGTCGGCCAGCAGGAAGTCGCGCGCAAGCCCTGCGTCCTCCATGCCCCGGTTTAAAAGAAGTTGGGCCAGGATCTGGGAGACCTTGAGGCGCCCGGCCAGGGCGGCCCGCATTTGGGCGTCTTGGGTTTTTACGCGCCAGGGTGCGCTCATGCGCGGGCTGGTTTTAGTTTTTTCTGCCAGGTCACGAGCAGTGAACTGGCTACGTAAACTGTGGAATAGCTCCCGGCGACCACCCCCACGAGGAGCGCAAAAGAAAAATCGCGGATAACCTCCCCCCCTCCCGCGAAAAGGACGATGACGACTACCAATGTCGTGAACGAAGTGAGAATCGTCCGCGACAGGGTCTCATTGACACTTTCATCGATGACAACCTCGAGAGGCTTGCGGCCCTCGTGCCGCAGTTTGTCCCGAATCCGGTCAAAAATCACGATCGTATCGTTGATGGAGTAACCCACGATGGTTAAAAGAGCGGCGATGAGGGGCAGGCTAAGCTCTTTTCCCGTCAGGGCGCACAGGCCGACCGTGACCAGTACGTCGTGCACCAAGGCAACAATGGCCGCAAGCGAAAAATCGAAGCGGAAGCGGAAACCCACATAAAGACAAATCGCGACAAGACCCAGGAGCAGGGCCTGGACCGCCTTCATCCGAAGTTCCTTCCCGACCGCCGGACCTACGGATTCCACCCGCACCACCTCGAAGTTCTCCGCGCCGAACTTTTTTTCAAACTGCTCCTGAATTACATCCCCGCTCCCCAAGGGGGAACGCACGATAAGCTCCTTCTCACCGCCAAACTGCTGCACGGGGAGGTTCCCAAAACCCGATTCGGTCAATGCCTCTCTCACGGCATCCATCTCTACGGAGTCCCGAAAACGCATCTCCTGCAGGACCCCGCCCGTGAAATCAATGCCGTAATTTCCATTTCCCCTGGCGGCAAAAGCCGCAAACCCTATGAATATCACGACCAAGGAGGCCGCATAGGCCCACCTCCTGCGAGCGATAAAACGAAAGTGGGGCGCGGGGAAAGACGTGTGCATGGGAAATGCCTTGAAGGGGCCGTGCCCGGCCACAAGATCAAAGATTAACCGCGTGACAAAGATGGCCGTAAACATGCTGGCCGCGATTCCCAGCATGAGCGTCACGGCAAAGCCCTTCACCGGACCGCTTCCCAGGTGGTACAGGATAAAAGCGCTTACTACGGTCGTCAAATTCGCATCAAAGATGGTCCAAAAAGCGCTTTTATAACCATTCGTTATTGCCGAGCGCAGGGTGTGTCCGTTGCGGATCTCCTCCCGGATGCGCTCGTTGATGATAACATTCGCATCCACACTCATGCCGATGGTCAGGATGAGCCCCGCAATACCCGGGAGGGTGAGAGAGGACTTTAGATACGCCATGGCAGCCAACACGATGAGCATATTAAGGGCGAGGGCAAAGTCCGCCACCACCCCCACCCAGCCATAGTAAAGAACTATGAAGATGAGCACCAGAACGAGCGCGAAAACGCTTGCCTTGACCCCCTGGTCTACCGAATCGCGCCCCAACGTGGGCCCGACCGTCCTCTCCTCTTCGATCTGGATGGGGGCAGGAAGGGCGCCCGCCCGCAGGATGATGGCCAGGTCATGGGCCTCGTCATACGTGAAGCGGCCTGTGATCTGCCCGTTTGTACTGATGGTTGAGCGAATTTCGGGGGCCGATTTGACATTGCCGTCCAGGAGTATGGCGAGCCTCTTTCCTACGTTTTCTTCAGTCAAGCGGCTGAAGATCCTCCCCCCTTTTTGCGAAAGTTGAAAGTCCACGGCGGGGAGGCCATAACTGTCTGACCCGACGTAGGCGTTGACCAGGGTTTCACCCTTCAAAGAGACCGCCTGATGGACCAGGAGCTCGTCCCCGGTGTCTTCCAGCTTCTTCAAATTATACCCCGCGGGTACGCTCCCCCCCTGGGCCTCTGCGAGGAGCGCCGCGTCGTCTGAAACGAGCTTAAATTCCAAAAGGGCCGTCTGCCCGATGAGACTTACCGCGCGTTCGCGGTCCGTCACCCCAGGCAGCTGCACAAGGATCCGCTCCTTTCCCTGAAGCTGGATGTTCGGTTCGGCTACCCCGAACTGATCCACACGATTGCGGATGATCTCCAGGGCCCTCTCTGTGGCATCCGCCCTTTGCTCCGGCTCAAGGGCGGATGTGTCCACCTTGAGGACCAGGTGCATGCCCCCCGAAAGATCCAGCCCGAGATGTATTTTCTTATTTAAAGGCAAGGCCTCAACCGCTGACAGCGCAATGACGGCAACGGCCAGGCCGATCTTCCATTTTAAATTTCTTTGCATGACTCTCCCCTAGGTAGACTGCTCTTCCTGACTTTTTTTCTTAATGACTGAAATGGCGTTTTTAGACACTTCGACCTTTACGTTGTCGGCGATTTTCAAAAGGAAGGTATCATCCTTGACCCCCGCGATCAAGCCGTGGATACCGCCGCTCGTGACCACCTGATCCCCTTTGGTGAGGTGCTTGACCTCTTCCTCGTGCGTCTTCTGACGCTTTTGCTGGGGGCGGATCACCAAAAGGTAGAAAATAAAAAATACGAGTATAACAGGCAAGAAAGAAAATATGGGATGGGGGGCTTGTGCACCGTCAGGCATTGTTCACCTCATAGCGAGCGGGTTTCGTACTGCGTTCTGCGTACAGCGTACTGCGTAAAAGCTCGGAAAAACGACCCTGCCGAATAGCCTCACGGATGGTTCTCATCCACTCCAAATAGTAATGGATATTATGGAGCGTGAGCATGCGCGGTCCCAGAATTTCATCCGCATTGAAAAGATGGCGGAGATAGGCCCGCGAAAAGGTGCGGCAGGCATAACACGCGCACGCCTCATCCAGAGGGCGGTTGTCCTCGGCGTATTCCGCGTGTCGAACCACGAGACGGCCGGTCTGCGTAAACGCCGTTCCGTTCCGGCCCAAACGCGTAGGAAGCGTGCAATCAAAGAGGTCCATCCCTAACGCGACGGCCTGAATGATATCGGCAGGCTCCCCCACCCCCATGAGATAGCGCGGCCGGTCTTTCGGCAAAAGATGTGCCGTGGCGTTCAAGACCTCAAGCATCAGCTCTTTGGGTTCGCCAACGCTCAAGCCCCCCATGGCGTAGCCGTCGAATCCTAGGCCTACGAGCCGCTCAATACATCTCTTTCTCAAACCCGGAAACATGGAACCCTGTACAATACCGAAAAAAATGGGACAGCGCCCCTCTTCCTTAGCCTTTGCAATGATAAGAGATGCGCGCTCGGCCCAGAGAAGCGTGCGTCCGACTGCGCGAACGGCCTCTGCCTCCGAACAGGGATAGGGCGGGCACTGGTCGAGGAGCATCGCAACATCGACCCCGAGATCCAGCTGATAACGCGCCACATCTTCGGGAGAGAGAAAAAGCCTGCGCCCGTCAAAATGCGCATTAAAATAAACCCCCTCGTCCGTAAGGCTTTGAAGACGCGCCAGGCTGAAAACCTGGTACCCTCCGCTATCCGTCAAGATGGGCCCGTCCCAGCCCATAAAGGTGTGCAGGCCCCCCTGTCTCTTGATGAGATTAATCCCAGGCCGGATGAAGAGGTGGTATACGTTTCCCAGAATCATGGATGCGCCCAGCGAGCGCAGTTCTTCCGGAGTCAACGTCTTCACGGTGCCCTGGGTGCCTACCGGCATGAAGGCGGGTGTTTCAACGGTGCCGTGGCCTGTTTGAAGTATTCCACAGCGTGCGGAGGTAGCGTCGTCCGCATGGACCCATCTAAACGCGCGCGGCGCAGACATATGACTTACAATCCCAACATACTGTATAATCTTGCCAGCATATACTTATAATTGATCTGCGTTTGGAGCCGGGTGACCTCACGATCCAGTTTGGAATTGAGCTCCGACAGACCGCCCTCGGTCAACCTGAGCTTCTCGAACTCCACGCCCCCCGTACGAATGTACTCACGTATTTTATCGACCTCGCCCTCATCATACCACGTGCCGTGCTTTTCACAGCGGTCCACCACCACACCGGAACGCGAGCCCCAATTGACCCGGTGCATGAGTTGAAGACAAACCGGACAGGGCGCGTACCGCACAGGGTCACGTTTGGATAACCGCTGATAAGCCTTTCGAAGACGCCGCAGCTCCGCCACCGTAAAGGCCTCCGGTTTGATCTCGAGCATTTGCTTCTCTTCAGGGTGATCCACCCAAATTCCATGACACGAGGGACACGTATCCACCTCGACCGCATGACACAGTATCAACTGCAATGGTTTCTTGCACTTGGGACATGCCAGTGAACGAAAGGGAGTCGCCCTCACTTCCACGCTATGACTTGAGTCCATGCCAACCTCCTAGCGAATGAACATGGCATCGCCGTAACTAAACAGGCGATAACCCTTCCGTACTGCTTTTTTGTATACTTGCAAGAGCCGCACCCGGCCTGCGAAGGCGCTTACCAGCATGACAAGCGTCGTGCGCGGCATGTGAAAGTTTGTGATGAGGGCGTCCACGACATTAAACCGGAATGGCGGTTTAATGAAAAGTTGCGTGGCGCCCCGAAATGATCGTATGGAAGCCTTGAAGAGCTTCGAACCGAGCTCTTCCAGCACTCGCGTAGAGCTCGTGCCGACAGCCACTACGCGCTGACCCGCCTTTTTAGCCGCCCTTAAGGCCCGCACGGTTGAAGCCGGAACGGAAAAATGCTCCGTATGCATGACATGGTCTTCTATCCTATTCGACCTCACCGGACGGAAGCTGGCATACCCGATGTGACAAGTAAGATACGCAATCGAGACGCCCTTTGCCTTAATCTGACGCAGCAGGTCCTTGGTGAAATGTAATCCTGCCGTAGGCGCCGCGATGGATCCCGCCTCCCTGGCGTAAACCGTTTGGTACCATTTCCGGTCGGAAGCGTTCGGCGCCCTTTTCATGTAGGGAGGAAGCGGAATGGACCCTACTTTAAAAAGGTCCCGCGCAAGAGGCCGGGAGAGCTTGACCCGTGCGCTCGCTTCTCCATTTGCGAGCCCTAAGACCGAAGCAAAATATTTCCCATTGCCGATCTTTAAGACCGCGCCCGGTCTGACCCGCCCAGGCCGGATCAATGCCTCCCATTCCAGCTTTGATACCGGCTTTGACAAAAGTATCCCCACCCTTCCGCCCGTGGCCTTTCTCCCCTCAAACCTCACCGGCATGACCCGCGTGTCATTCAGCACGAGGCAATCGCCGGATTTAAGGTAACTCACAATATCCTTAAAACGCCTGTGCCCCACGCGGCCGCCGCGGCGGCCGAGCACCAAAAGCCGGGCTTCGTCCCGTGCCGCGCATGGACGCACGGCAATTCTTGACCTGGGGTAACCATACTCAAAAAGACGGGTCAGCATCAATCCCGATCAGTTTGGCTGTGGCTTGGGCTCCAATAATTCAATGGCCGCTCCCGGATAGTAAAAGGAAAGTATGTCTGAGTACCGCGTGCCCCTGCGCGCCTGCGTGTACGCCCCCCACTGGCACATCCCGACCCCGTGGCCCCAGCCGCGGCCGGATAGTACGAAGTGATCTCCTTCGCGGTAAACGTTAAACAAGGTACTGCGCACGAGATCAGGTCCCACATGCATCCGGAATTCATGGCCCTTTAGAACCGTCTTGCCCCGGCCGTGCACGACCTGTACAGACTTCACCCGGCCCGAGACGGTGCGCTCCAAGATCTTAAGCTCCTCGATGGGGCCTATGTCCAGGCCTCTCCAACGCAGTTTCTTCTGCACGAGATCTGCGGCAATCTCCCGCCTCCAGGAATAATGCTTGGACACCGTACAGAATTCGCAGTCGCGGCCGACGAGCGGCGCCTGCTGGTCGCCCCAAACCTCAGTCGCAGCCTCGGTATGCCCCCCACAGGTGGAGCTGTAATAAGCGGGAAGAAGCCCCCCCTTCCACTTGAGGACCTCGCCCCAGGTGGCTTGCGACGCGCGCCTGATCTTCCAAGTCTCGCCCTTCGCCCCGCCATACACCTGGGACATGACATCGCCCGTCACATCGTAATCTTCCTTTTCGCGTATACTGCGCTGGTAAGCCGCGTAAGTCCTGACCGCCACCGCCTGGGCCTTGATCGCCTCGTCCGGCCACCAGGGCGCTATCTCGTGCCTCAAGACCCCGTAGATGTACTCTTCGATTCCAACCCGATTGACAACCGTAAGGGTCTCGTCTTTTTCCCTAAAAATCTCTAAATGTCCCCGGTAGCTCCGCCCATTCACAACCACACCCTTGGTTTTATCAGCAAGGATGCGGAGCGCATTGAATCGGTATGATGTGTCGCCCACCCGAAGGCCTGCCGGTGCCGGTCTGACGGGCACGTTTTTCAAGGAATGACCCTCGTTCAAGACCTCCCCCGTTTCCAGCGTTACAACCTGAAAAGGGCCCTTGATGCTCAAGGTCGCTTCTTGAACACCCTCGATCACAGCTACGCGGACCCAGCTTGAAGGAGGATGGGGCCTCATGCCCATTGCCTCCGCACGGGGCACGAAGCTTACGGCGAGGGCCACACACAAAAAAAATGCCCTCATCTCCTGCCAAAGAGCCAAAGGACCAGCGAGATAACGAGGCTGATCAGAATACAAGTCTTGAGAGGAAAGTAGAAAGTAAAATTATTTCTTTGAACCACAATATCGCCCGGGATTTTTCCGAACCCAGGCAGCTTCCCCAGCCCCATGAGAACCAGGCCTACGACAACGGCTAAGAGCCCGATGAGAACCAGGGTCTTTCCCGGGTTCACAGCTTCAGTTCCTTTTGCTCCTGGGGAACAGGCAGTCCAAAATGCTCATAGGCATTCTGGGTGGCCACCCGGCCGTTCGAGGTACGCTTGAGGAAACCCTGTTGGATAAGATAGGGTTCGTAAATCTCCTCGAGCGTATCCACCTCCTCCCCCACGGCGACGGCCAGGGTCCCCGCACCCACGGGCCCCCCGCGAAACTGACGGATGACCGCCAAGAGGATGCGTTTGTCCATATCGTCCAGGCCCTTGTGATCCACCTCCAGGCGCTCGAGCCCCCCCTCCGCGATTTTCTGGCTGATGCTCCCATCCCCTTCCACCTGCGCAAAATCCCTCACCCGGCGCAGAAGGCGGTTCGCGATACGCGGCGTGCCGCGGGAACGCACCGCAATCTCCCGCACGCCCTCCGGCTCGATCGCGATCTTTAAAATGCCGGCACTCCTCGCCACAATCTGCTCCAACTCCTCCGGGGTGTAATAGCCGATCCTGTTCACCACCCCAAACCGGGCACGGAGCGGCGCGGTAATGAGCGCGCTGCGCGTGGTGGCCCCCACGAGCGTAAAGTGCGGCAGATTGAGTTTAATACTGCGCGCGCTGGGACCCTTGTCTATGATAATGTCCAGCATGAAGTCTTCCATCGCGGGATAAAGATACTCCTCCACCACGTGGCTTAGACGATGGATTTCGTCAATGAAGAGGACGTCCCCCTCTTCGAGGTTGGTTAAAAGGCCCGCCAAATCCCCGGCACGCTCGAGCACGGGCCCGGAAGACGTGTGGATATTGGCCCCCAACTCCCGGGCAATGATATTGGCCAAGGTGGTCTTCCCCAGTCCGGGCGGTCCGAAGAGAAGGACATGATCCAGCGGTTCCTTCCTCCTGCGCGCCGCTTCGATGAAAACCTTAAGATTTTCTTTGAGCTTCGACTGCCCGATAAACTCATCCAGGCAGGCCGGGCGCAGGGTGTACTCAAACCGGCACTCTTCCTGCTGAAGATCCTCCGAGACGAGCCCCCGGTCAGGGTTCTTAGACGAATTTGAGCGCTTCACGTACCAGCTCCTCGGCCGTCAAATCCCTGGCGCCGCGCAGCGACTTCTCAACCGCCTGGCGGGCCGCCTGATGCTTGTACCCCAGAGATACCAGCGCGTTTACCGCATCCCCCAGTACCACATCTTGAGCAGATCCCAGCCCCGCATCCATCGCGGGCTCAAGACCCACTTTATCTCGAAGCTCCACCAGGATGCGCTCGGCTATCTTGCGCCCAATTCCCGATATGGACGTGAGCAGGGTCATATCGTTATCGATGACCGCCTGCCGGAACGCGGACACCGAGATACCGGAAAGAACCGTCAGGGCAATCCGCGGGCCGATACCCGTTACAGATATGAGAAGCTTGAACAGGTCTCTCTCGCCCCGGGTCAGAAACCCGAACAACTGCTGGGCGTCCTCGCGGACATGAAAATGAGTGAGCAGAGTGACTTCGCTGGATACGAAGGGAAGACCGTCAAAGGTGGAGAGGGGAATCATGAGCTCGTAACCAATGGAACCGGCCTCGATGACAGCCTGGGTTGGCGTCTTGGCCGTGAGAATCCCCTTAACGTAACTGAACACGCCGGGAACTCAACGTATGACTGTGGCAGAGAGCGGCTGCCAGCGCGTCCGCCGCATCCTCTTCCGGGGCCGCAGGGAGGGACAGGATTCTAGAAACCATGGAATTTACCTGCCCTTTGACAGCGCGGCCGTTTCCGACCACCGCCTGTTTGATGCGTGCAGGGGGGTAACTCTCAACCGCTATACCACAGTTTGCAGCAGCCAGCATAGCTATCCCGCGCGCCTCTCCGATCATGACAGCACTGCGAAAGTTTTTCCGGTAAAAAACCTCTTCTACCGCCATGATCCGCGGCCCGCACCGCTCGAGCATCTCCACGAGTCCGTTATAAATTTGGGCAAGCCTGCGCTCCAGCGGATCGCGCGGATTCGTCCTGATGACACTATACTCCAGGGCCCTCACGCTCGACCCGCTGACCTCGATAACCCCATAACCCGTGACCAAAGATCCTGGATCGATGCCGACTACCTTGACGCCGTTACCCCTGGCGGGGTTCATCCGGCCTGCTCCAAGAGTTCATCCGGGATGTCGAAATTCGCGTATACATGCTGAACGTCTTCATGATCATCCAGGGCCTTGACGAGCTCCAGGACATGAGTGGCATCCGACCCCTCCACGCGCACGGTGCTCTTGGGTTTCATCGTGAGCTCCGCCACCTCCGGCTTGAGACCGCGCGCGATGAGGGCCTGCTTCACCGCCTCAAAGTGAGTGGGCGGCGCATACACCTCGTACACATCGTCGGAAACCGCCACGTCGTCCGCGCCGGCCTCCAGGGCCGCCTCCATCACCTGCTCCTCGGTCAGGGCACTTTTTGAAACCGTGAGAAGCCCCTTTTTTTCAAATATCCAGGAAACAGATCCGGCCCCTGCCATATTGCCATGGTGCTTGGCGAACAAATTGCGTATCTCCGATGTAGTCCTGTTCTTATTGTCCGTGGTCACCTCAACCAAGACCGCTACGCCATTGGCGGCGTAACCTTCGTAGGTCACCTCTTCAATGCTCTGACCGGGCAGTTCCCCCGTGCCTTTTTTGATCGCGCGCGTGATATTTTCCAAAGGCATATTTTGATCCCGGGCCGTTTGCACGGCAGTCCTTAAGCGCGGATTGGCATCCGGGCTCCCGCCTCCCGCCCTCGCCGCGATGGTTATTTCCTTGATGAGTTTTGTAAAAAGTTTGCCGCGCTTCGCATCCGTGGCGGCTTTTTTGTGCTTAATCGATGCCCACTTCGAGTGTCCCGACATGTCTAACTCCTATAATATTAATAAGATATAGCAGCTATCAAGTCATTATAACAAAAAACCCCCTGACTATAAAGGGGGATCGCTATTGCTAATCGCCTATTGCGCACTGCGGAAATCAACGACAGGGCTAGCCATGCCTCCGGCGCACCGCATTACGCTGTACGCAGTACGCAGTACGCTGTACGGACCTTATGTCCTATCTTTAATAGGGATATACCGGCTTAAGGTGGGGCCTACGTAAATCTGCCGGGGTCTGTAGATTTTGAGGCCGGGGGTCTCCAACATTTCCTTCCAGTGGGCGATCCAGCCCGGAAGACGCCCAATGGCAAAAATAACTGTAAACGAATTCACGGGGATACCCAGGGCCCTTAAGATGATGCCGCTGTAAAAATCCACGTTGGGGTAAAGTTTCCTCTCGATGAAATACTCATCCTCCAATGCGACTTTTTCCAACTTCTTGGCAAGGTCCAGGCAGGGGTCATGAACCCCCAGTTTTCCGAGCACATCGTCGCAGGCCTTCTTGAGTATTTGGGCGCGCGGGTCGAAGTTTTTATAAATCCGATGCCCGAACCCCATAAGCCGCACGCCTGATTTCCGGTCCTTGACATGCTGAATAAACTTTCTGACATCCCCGCCGTCTTGCTGGATGGTTTCCAACATCTCGATCACCGCCTGATTTGCGCCCCCGTGCCAGGGACCCCAGAGCGCACATATCCCCGCCGCAATCGCCGCATAGATATTGGCCTGGCTGGAGCCTGTCATCCGGACCGTAGAGGTGCTGCAGTTCTGGCCATGATCAGCGTGCAACGTGAAAATCATGTCCAAGGCGCGCACGATAACGGGATCCGCGACATATTTGCCCGCCTCATCCGCAAACATCATGCGCATAAAGTTTTCAACGTAGCCCAGCGCAGGATCCGCGTCGATGAATGCCTTTTGCTTTGACTTCCGGTAAATGTGCGCGGCAATAGTAATGAACTTGGCGATGAGCCGCACGATATGAAGGCGGCTATTTTTCACATCTACCTGCAGACAATCCGGATAATAGGTTGACAGCGCAACAACCTTGGATGCCATAATCGCCATGGGATGCGCATCTTCCTCGAAACCATCAAAAATGGCTTTGGCGCGCTTTGGAAGTCCATAGTGCTGACTTATTTCCCGGGCAAAGGAATCCAGTTCGTCCCGGGTCGGCAGTTTTCCGTAAATGAGTAAATGAGACGTTTCCAGAAAACTTGATTTTTCAGCCAGCACTTCAATCGGAATGCCCCGATGACGCAAGATGCCTTGATCACCGTCAATGTGCGTGATCGCACTCGTACAGGATCCCGTGTTCCCCAGGCCCGGATCCAGGGTCACGTAGGAAGTCTTCGAGTGCAATTGACTGATATCAATTCCGCACTCGCTTTCCGTGCCCTTATAAACCGGCAGCTTAACGTGCTTACCGTTTAGGCTGAGCTCCACGTCTCCTACGACTCCAGGATGCAAGGTTTCGGCAGTCATTCCCGATCG
This sequence comes from Candidatus Omnitrophota bacterium, assembly GCA_016190205.1. GTDB lineage: Bacteria > Omnitrophota > JACPQZ01 > JACPQZ01 > JACPQZ01 > JACPQZ01. The sequence goes on from JACPQZ010000023.1 coordinate 33,732, forward strand.
TCCAGACCCGATGTGAGTTGCTTGGGGTGTGATCATTTGCCTGCCGGAAGGCAGGCGCACTGTGAGATAAGGCTTAAAGCGGCTATAAATTACATTAAAACGTGTTGAAAAGCAAGCAATTTCAAAACGGACGTTCTTCCCCAGCCCTTTTTCGTCGATGAGGACGTTGAAAATGGGCAAAAAAAACCCGGCGGCGTCCTACTCTCCCGCCCCGTTGCCAGGACAGTACCATCGGCTCTGGAGGGCTTAACGACCGTATTCGGAATGGGAACGGGTGTGGCCCCTCCGACATAGCCACCGGGAATTCTATAACGTTAGATACCTGGCTCGTACTGCGTACTGCGTACTGCGTGGTTGCGTTAAAACGCGCGCTGTACGCACGGCGCAGTACGCTGTACGAACCATTCTGCAAAGAGCGAAAAAAGGACAACTGTATCGCCTTGGGATCAGTATGATATCAAGGTCAAGCCGCACGACCAATTAGTACCAGTCAGCTAAAGGCCTTACGGCCCTTACACACCTGGCCTATCAACCTCGTGGTCTACGAGGGGTCTTTAGTCCACCTTTCGGCGGAGGGATACCTTATCTTGGAGGGAGCTTAGCGCTTATATGCTTTCAGCGCTTATCCTTTCCGAACATAGCTACCCGGCACTGCCACTGGCGTGACAGCCGGAACACCAGAGGTTCGTCCCTTCCGGTCCTCTCGTACTAGGAAGAGGTCTCCTCAAGTATCCTTCGCCCACAGCAGATAGGGACCGACATATTGTTACTTTCTCCACCCACTTGGATGGATACTCACCCATTCTTTAAGATGGGCGCCTTGGAATTTCTTCCAAGGTCTTCATGTCGCCATGAAGATCGGACTATATCTTACGCAGCTCTAACCTGCGTCTCAGCGTATAGTCTCTGAGGATGTTAGCGTCGCAAGGATATCAGACATTTTCCTTTGATGTAGTCATCTTCCAAGCGATGCCAACCTTTCCTGCTGATTTTCCCCACCTAACACATTTTCACCTTTTTGTGCTCCTACTTCATCGGGTAGTGTAGGATACAGGGAGTTCCCAGCATACAGCTAAGTTTAAAGACAGCAAGGTCTTACGTTTACTGTCTCACGACGTTCTGAACCCAGCTCACGTACCACTTTAATCGGCGAACAGCCGAACCCTTGGGACCTTCTCCAGCCCCAGGATGTGATGAGCCGACATCGAGGTGCCAAACCGCGTCGTCGATATGAACTCTTGGACGCGATAAGCCTGTTATCCCCGGAGTACCTTTTGTCCGATGAGCGATGGCCCTTCCATACAGAACCACCGGATCACTAAGACCTGGTTTCCCATCTGCTCGACCTGTGGGTCTCGCAGTTAAGCTCCCTTATACCTTTACGCTCTACGTGCGATGGCCGACCGCACTGAGGGAACCTTTGTACGCCTCCGTTACATTTTGGGAGGCGACCGCCCCAGTCAAACTGCCCGCCTGGCAGTGTCCCACAGCCGGATTCACGGCATGTGGTTAGAACCTCAATTTAATCAGGGTGGTATTTCACTGACGACTCCACCCCGGCTAGCGCCGGGGCTTCAAAGTCTCCCACCTATGCTACAC
>JACPQZ010000022.1 GCA_016190205.1 Candidatus Omnitrophota bacterium
AATATCCATTTAATGACCGGGCCGTTATTGAGGAGCTCGTTAAAACATGAGTAACCAGATACCAGATACCAGTAATCAGTAGATACCAGATGCCAGATACCAGGACAAATCCGAAATTCGAATATTGTCCGCCATAAAACCCGGCGGATCCGCCTCGGGCGGAAAATCCGAACAAGATCGAAATTCGAAATTAGAAATTCTAAACCTGGGGTTCAACATTTCGGATTTCGAATTTGCTTCGTGCTTCGGATTTCGAGTTTCGGATTTTATGCTTATTTCTGGAATCTGGTTTCTGGTTTCTTCTGGTATCTGGTTACTGGTTTCTGGTATTTATTTATCATGTGGACGATAGGAAAAATTCTAGAGGCCTCCGGTGCGAGGCTGGTGAGCGGATCTCTTGCGCGGCGTGTCTTCGGGGTGAGCACCGATTCACGGCGCGTGCGCGAGGGCGATCTTTTTGTCGCCCTGCGCGGAGAGCGTTTTGACGGTCATGATTTTGTGCCCCAGGCCCTTGAGCGCGGTGCGGCAGGTTGTTTGGTGGCGAGCGCCAAGCCATTCGATGTGAAGTGGTCAGGCCCCGCGGTCTTGGAAGTCAGGGACACGCTGGCGGGTCTTTGGGCCCTGGCGCGCTGGCATCGGGCAGGGCTGGATATTCCCTTCGTGGGTGTGACGGGCACCTGCGGCAAGACGTCCACCAAAGAGCTCATCGCCGCCGCACTGGGCGAAGGCGAGACCCTCGGGGGGGAGGCCTTCATGAGCCCGGCCAGTTTTAATAACAGAATAGGGGTTCCCATTTCGCTTCTGATGATCCGCAGGCGACACGCGATCGCCGTCTTGGAATTGGGATCAAACGCCCCAGGCGAAATCGAGGAGCTCGCCCAGCTCGCGCGTCCGAAGATCGCGGTCATCACCGGTGTCGGAGTGGGACATCTGGCTGGACTGCATGACCCCCAGGGTGTGCTCATTGAAAAATTGAGCATTGTGAAAGGCCTGGGGCCTGGAGGAACGTTGGTTGTGAATGGTGATGATCCTGTTCTGGTCGCGGAGGTCCGAGCCAGGGGCTATCGTTTTGTCTCTTTCGGGCTCGGCCCCATGTCGCGCTTTCGCGGCGAGGACGTCGACCTCACGCCGCACGGGACACGGTTTCGTTATAAAGGAAGGCAGGTTTTTATACGGCTCTTCGGCGCTCACACCGTCTTAAACGCCTTGGCGGCCCTCGCGGTGGCGGAGCTTTTGGGTCAGACACGGGCACGCGCGATTGCGGGCTTAAGCGAGGTGAGACCTGTGTCGGGCAGGCTGAGTCCTGTGCATGCGGGCCGGATGACCATTCTCGACGATACCTACAACTCCAATCCCTTTTCGATGCGTGCGGCCCTTGCTGTTTTCCACCGGTGGCCGGTGGGGGCGCGCAGGGTGGTCATCCTGGGTGACATGCGGGAGCTGGGGGCCCAGAGCGAACGCTGGCACCGGCGCATGGGAGAGCTCTGCGGGCTCATCCAGCCCGATCTCGTGGTCACCTGCGGTGCCGAGGCTCGCTTTATTTTGGAGGGGGCGGGCGATCAGGGTTTTTCGTCCCGCAAGATGCTGCACTTTAAGTCGACGGAATCTCTGTTAGCCCAGATCTCGGATATCGTGAGTCATGATGACCTGGTGCTGGTAAAGGGATCCCGCGCACTGAAGATGGAACGCGTTGTGGACCGATTGATCAAGAGTGCGATGGCGGTACCCCATGCTGTATCACCTGCTTTATCCGTTGCATAATTATTTTTCTGCTTTCAATATATTCCGGTACATTACCTTCCGGGCTGCGATGGCGGCCATCACGGCATTTCTCATCAGCCTGTGCGTGGGGGGGCTTTTCATCCGGATCTTAAAGCGGCGCCGGATGGCGCATCTGCCGCGGACCGAGGAGTGCCCCGGGATTTATCCCAAGAAAGAGGTCAAGGCGGCAACGCCCACGATGGGCGGTCTCATTATCCTCGCGGCCTTGGTGGGATCGGTGCTGCTCTGGTCGGACGTGACCCATCCGGCTGTTTTTATCGTGCTCGTCGTCACGCTTTACATGGGGCTTTTGGGGCTCTACGACGATCTGATCAAGGTCCGGAGGAATAGGCCCAAGGGTATTGGGGGACGCACGAAGCTTCTGGCCCAGTGTCTAATCGCCGCTGGCGTGGGGCTGTATCTCTTCATAGATCCCTTACGGGATACGTCCCTGGATATCCCTTTCGTCAAGCATCCCCTGATTTATTTGGGGTGGTTTTACATTCCGTTTGCCATGCTGGTGCTGGTGGGCACCACCAATGCCGTCAACTTAACCGATGGCCAGGACGGCCTGGCCATCGGTTGTGTCATCATGACCGCGATCGCCTATTCCATATTAAGTTATGTGACAGGTCACGCGCGTTTCGCCCATTACCTGGGTATCCCTTACGTCGAAGGGAGCGGGGAGCTTACGGTGGTCACGAGCGCCTTGATCGGCGCGGGACTGGGTTTTTTGTGGTTTAACGCCCATCCGGCCGAAGTGTTTATGGGCGATACCGGGGCCCTCGCGCTGGGAGGCGCGGTGGGTACGGTGGCGCTTTTTACGAAAAAGGAGATACTGCTCCTATTGGCCGGCGGCATATTTGTGATTGAGGCCCTGTCCGTGCTCATGCAGGTTGCCTCGTTTCGTCTGACCGGAAGGCGCATATTCCGCGCGGCCCCCCTGCATCATCACTTTCAACTGTTGGGCTGGGAGGAATCCAAGATCGTAGCCCGCTTTTGGATTGTTGGGGCGGTACTTGTGTTCGTGAGCCTTGCGAGTTTAAAGATACGGTAGTTTGCGGCTTCAGACACGCATGTGTGTCTGAGTGGGAGTTGTGCTATAATGCTGCTATACACCGAAGTTTCTATATTCTGCGGGTTGATCGGCTTACGAGCGAAGTCAGGGCAGCTGTGGACTTACATCTTGGACGCGTGACCATCGTGGGGTTGGGAAAGAGCGGCATAAGCGCCGCTCTTTTTCTTTACCGGCGGGGAGTCGCGGTTTCGGCCACGGACTCTGGGCGGGAGTCCTCTGTGTTAACAGGCGCGGAGGAGCTCCGGCGTTTGGGTATTCCTGTTGAATGGGGAGGGCACACGGAGAAATTCCTGAAGGGTTCGGATCTCGTCGTCATGAGTCCAGGGGTGCCGCGCGAGAGTCTGCCATACCGTTGGGCGTTTCAGCGCGCCGTGCCTGTGATAGGTGAGATTGAACTCGCCTCACAGTTTTTTCCCGGGAGGATCATTGCAGTCACAGGGACCAACGGCAAATCTACGGTGACGACCTTGATCGGAAAGGTTCTTGCAAGAGCAGGTCTTGACGTGCGTGTGGGAGGAAATCTGGGAACGCCCTTTATCGAACTTGTGGAGGGGACCACTCCTTCCACCTGGGCTGTGATTGAGGTCAGTTCCTATCAGCTGGAGTCCATCCGCTCCTTCCACCCCTCAATAGCGATACTGCTCAAAGTAACTCCGCATCATCTGGAACGCTATCCGGATTTTGAATCTTACCGGGCGACGAAGCGCCGCATTTTCAGCAATCAGACGGGTGAGGACTGGGCCATTGTGTCTGAAGGGGAGGCGGGAAGGCTTGAGGGCGTGAGCGCTCGAGTTCGAACGATTCCTGAATGCACCCACGACGGCACCAATCCGAATATACGCGCCGTGTACGAGGCGGCGCAGGCGGTCTGCATCCCGCGCGAGACGGTCGACGCGGTCCTTAAAGATTTTAAGGGGCTCGAGCACCGTTTGGAGTTTGTACTCGAACGCCGCGGCATCCGGTTCTTTAATGATTCCAAGTCCACCAATGTGGCATCGACCCTTTGGGCCTTGAGTCAGATCAAAGAAAGGGGAGTATGGATTCTGGGCGGCCGCGACAAGGATGGAGACTTTAGAGAGCTTGCCGGACCCTTAAAGGTGCGCGCGAGGGGTGTCGTGGCCATGGGCGAGGCCCGCGAGAAGATTCGGATGAACCTCGAGGAGATTGGCCCCATGGTCCTGGCGCGGGAGTTGGAGGAGGCGGTATCATGCGCCTTAAAGCTCGCACAGGAAGGGGATGCGGTGGTGCTTTCTCCCGCGTGCACGAGTTTTGATGAATTTATGAATTTTGAAGAGCGGGGGAGGGCCTTCAAGGCCCTCGTTCGAAATGGCTGCCCCTGAGCGGGGGCTTGTCCTCGTGACCCTGGGTCTTACGGCCTTAGGTGTCGTGGTGGTCTACAGCACGACGGGGATTTATGCCCGCGAGCATTTCGGCGATTCGCTTTATTTTTTGCGCAGGGAGCTTGTCTTTGTGCTGGCCGGGTTCACCGGCCTCGTGGCCGCGCGTCTTGTCGGGGTGGAACGCCTGCGAAGGTTGAGTGTTCCGGGACTTTTTTTGGCCGTCGGCCTTTTGATTGCGGTGCTCGTGTTCGGCAGGGAGGTGGGCGGGGCCCAGCGCTGGTTCCGGTTATTCGGCATGAGTTTTCAGCCTATCGAAGTCGTCAAGATCCTTGTTGTTTTGTATTTCGCCGATTTTCTGGCGCGAAGGCAGAAGGAGATCAAGAGTTTTAAACGGACCTTTCTCCCCGCCGCGTGCATCCTGGGGGCGGTGCTGGTCCTCGTGCTGGCCCAGCCTGATCTGGGAAGCGCCCTGCTCCTGTTGGGGATTGCAGGGTCGCTCTTTTTTGTTGCGGGCGTACGGGTATATCACCTGATCGCCACGGTCCTCGCGTTTATCCCTGCGTTTATTACGCTGGTCGCGGTCGCGCCCTACCGGGTGCGGCGCATTGCCGCCTTCTTAAATCCTTGGGAGGACCCCCAGGGGACCGGCTATCAGGCCATACAGTCGTTCGTGTCCATCGCGTCCGGCGGGGCAACGGGTGTAGGGTTAGGCCGGAGTCACCAGAAGCTCTTTTTTCTCCCCCAGGCCCATACGGACTTTGCTTATTCCATCATCGGTGAGGAGCTGGGTTTTATAGGTTCCCTGGGCGTGCTCGTCCTTTTCGTGGTGTTTATCTGGCTGGGTTTTCGTCTCGCGCTGCAGGCGCGCAATCTGTACGGGAGCCTCGTGGGAATCGGGCTCATGCTCTCCATTGGGCTTGAGGCCGTCATCCACATGGCGGTGGCTGTGGGGGCCATGCCGACCAAGGGGATGCCGCTTCCATTCATCAGTTATGGAGGATCGGCGCTGGTCTTTCACCTCACGGGGGTGGGGGCGGTCTTGAGTCTTGCGCAGCGGAAGGGAATTTTTAAGTGAAGATACTGCTGGCAGTCAGTGCCACGGGGGGACACATGGTGCCCGCCCTGGCTTTAAGAGAACACCTGCTGCGGGAGCTGGGCCCTTGTGAGGTGGTCTGGGCGTACCCCGAGGGACAGTTGGCAGAGCGCTTTTTGGCCGGCTGTCCGGACCGGCGCGTGAGATTGCCCCGGGTGTCTGTTCCGTTCGGTCCCTCCCCTGACTGGTCCTGGGTTCCTTTTAGACTTTTGGCTTTGGCCCACGCCTCCCGCGCCCTGCTCAAAGAGGAACAGCCGGATGCGGTGGTTGGTTTTGGGGGATCGAACACGTTCTTCCCGGTGCTCATGGCGGCCCGTATGGGGATTCCGTGCGTGATACATGAGCAGAACGCGCGTCCGGGCCGCGCCAATCGTCTGCTCGCCCGCTGGGCGGACCGGGTCTGGGTGGGTTTTGAGGAAGCGCTCAGCCTTTTCCCCCCAGGGCGTTCGGTGTGCACGGGAAATCCGACACGGCTGGCTGAATTTGCTGGAGACCAGCGCGAGGCCAGAATGAAGCTCGGTCTTGAGCCCGACAGTCCGACCCTCCTGGTGCTGGGGGGCAGTCAGGGGGCCCACGCCCTGAATGAGCTGGTGAGGCAGATGCTGGCGGAAGGTCTAGGAGATTCGCTACAGCTTATTCATGTAACGGGACCCCGGGACTTTTACCAGGCCCAGTCCTCCCGTATTTGTCCGAGCACGCGCGTGCTCCTGTTCGATTTTTGCGATGAGATGGGGCTTTTGTATCGTGCGAGCGACCTCGTGCTCTCGCGCGCGGGGGCGCTCACCCTGGCGGAACTGGCGTTGTGCGGCCGGGGGGCCCTGGTGGTGCCCTATCCCCATGCGGGAAGCCATCAGTGGGAGAATGCGGTGCTGTTTGAGCGGGCGGGTGCGGCGCGGCTTTTCAAACAGAAGTCGCTTACTCCCGGCTTATTGCGCATGGAAATTGAGGGCTTGTTCAAGGAGCCGGGGCGTTTGCGGGCGATGTCGGAAGCTGCCCGCGGGCTCGCCAAACCCGACGCGGGTCGACTGATGTGTGATGAACTTGGAATGATGTTGAGAGGTGGGAGATGCAAGGCCGTATACACTTGATTGGCATTGGCGGCGCGGGGATGAGCGCGCTCGCCCGCATTTACAGGGAAAAGGGGCACGTGGTCTCCGGCTCGGACATTGTTTTGAGCGGCGTGACGCGCGCGCTTACGAAAGAGGGGATCCGGATCTTTGAGGGACACCGCGCGCGCCAGGTGCATGGAGCAGACGAGGTGATTTATTCCTCCGCTATTCCGCCCACCAACGTGGAGCGGAAAGAAGCCGAGGACATGAGGCTCAAGCTCTCTCATCGCTCCGAGGGCCTCGCGCGTCTCATGCAGGGCCGCGACGGAGTTATTGTGACGGGCATGCACGGCAAAACGACCACCACCTGTCTTGCCGCCCGCATGTGTGAAGAGGCCGGCCTTGAGCCGGGTTACATGGTGGGGGCCGAGTGCCCATCCCTAAACGGCGGTGCCCGGCTGGGCAAGGGACGTATTTTTGTGGCAGAGGCAGATGAGAGCGACGGCAGTTTTCTCAACTACAAGCCGAGTTTTGGGATCGTTACGAACATCGACCGCGAGCACCTGGACCACTACGGCACCCTGGACAAAATTCGGGCCGCCTTTCGCAGGTTTTTTGAGGGGGTTCACCAGAGGGGCGGGCGGCTTATCCTGCCCGCAATGGACCTCCATGTGCGCGCCATTTTGAGGAAGCAGAAAAATATCCATCCCCTCTATTACGGTTTTGGTCCCGGGTGCGACGTGAGGGGCCGTTCGTTAATACTCGAGGACGGCGGCTCCACCTTTATGTGCGAGGTCCGAGGCGCCGCGCTGGGCAAATTCCGCCTCTCCCTCCCCGGCCGGCACAATGTCTTAAATGCCCTGGGGGTGATCGGCCTGGGCTGGCTTTTAGGTTTGAAACCGGAAGCCATGGAGCGGGGTCTTCGAGATTGCCGGGGGGCCCGCCGCCGGTTCGAGGTCAAGCTCGCCACCCCGCGGCTTATGGTGGTGGATGATTATGCCCACCACCCTACGGAGATAGATGCGGTCATTCGCACGTGCCGCCAGTATGGGCGCCGAGTCGTGGGGGTGTTTCAACCCCACCGCTATTCCCGGACGAAGTACCTGGCAGATAGCTTCGGCCGTTCGTTGTCAAAACTGGATGAACTCATTTTGACGGATATTTATGGAGCCTGCGAGCAGCCGCTTGAGGGTGTCTCGGTGGAGGTGATCCGCAGGTCGGCAGTCCGCCACGGCATGCGCAAAGTTTTTGTGGAGGCTCAAAAAAACGAGGTGGTTACGAGACTCAAGCAGATCATTCGTCCCAAGGATCTCGTGATCACCCTGGGGGCAGGCGACGTTGGAGAATGCTCGGATACGCTGGTTAGATCCGTCACGCTTTGATTTCACGCTGGCGGAGGACATGAGCGCCCACACCTCCTTTCAGATCGGGGGTCCGGCGGATGCATGGGTCAGGATCCAGGACGTGGACGAGCTCGCGGAACTGGTCTTTCTCTGCAACGAGAGCAAGACGCCGTATCTCGTGGTAGGAGGGGGAAATAATCTTCTCGTGCGCGATGGAGGAATCGAAGGGCTTGTCCTGCATCTGGAAGGGTCCTTATTCGGGGGCATGGAGCGCGTCCCTGAAGGACTGCGGCTGGGGGCCGGCGTACGTCTGGAACGCCTGGTAGGAGAGTGCATGAGGATGGGCTGGACAGGCCTGGAGTTTCTGGTCGCCATCCCCGGGACTGTAGGGGGAGCGGTACGCATGAACGCAGGCACCCGGGACATCTCCGTCTCCGAACGCGTCCTTGAGGTGACCGTGCTGGATCCCAACGGAGCTGTGCGCGTGCTTAAGCGGGACGCCATCCCCTTTGGCTATCGCCGCAGCGGATTGGAAGACGCGGTCGTGCTGGAGGCCGTGTTTTCGGCGGCCGCCAGTTCACCCGCGTCTGTCCGGGCCGCGGTGATAGGTTATTGGGAGAAGAAACACCGGACCCAGGACTTGGTGACGCCCAGTGCGGGCTCTATTTTTAAAAACGGTCCCGGAGGGCTCGTGCCGAGCGCACGCTTGATTGAGCAGTCGGGTCTCAAGGGCTTGGCGATTGGTCAGGCGCGCGTCTCACCCATCCATGCCAATTTTATTGTGAACGAGGGGGGGGCGAGGGCGCAGGATGTGGAAGAGCTGATTGCGGCCATCCGTGACAAGGTTCGCCGGGATCACGATGTGGAATTGGAGCTCGAGGTCATGGTCGTAGGCAGGTTCGCGGCATGAAGATCGGGGTCTTGTGCGGAGGGGTTTCCAGTGAGCGCGAGATCTCGCTCGCCTCGGGCGAGGCGGTGTATCAGGCCCTTTTAAGAAATGGCTGCCACGCCGTTCGGGTCGACATCGTTTCGGCTGACGAGGCGCGTGAGCAGATTCTAAAGACCGGCATCGATTTCGCCTTCATTGCGCTCCACGGATTCTTTGGGGAGGATGGGAGAATTCAGGGGATTCTGGAGGAGATCGGGATCCCGTATTCGGGTTCCGGGGTGGAGGCCAGCCGGCTGGCCATGGATAAGGCGCGCACCAAGGGCGTGCTGCGAGGGCTTGGGATTATGACGCCGGCTGGCTTTGTGCTGAAGGCCCATGCCCCTCACCCCGCTCCCGACCGCCTGCCGGTAGTCGTAAAACCCAGTGATCAAGGCTCCAGTTTGGGGGCCAGCATCGTGCACTCAAAAGGAGAATGGGACGCGGCTTTAAAAAACGCGTCGCGTTTCGGCGGGACCGTTTTGGTGGAAGATTATATTTCCGGGGAGGAGCTCACGGTGGGAATCCTGGAAGACGGCGCCCTTCCCATCGTCCGCCTCATTTTGAAACGCGAGTTCTACGACTATCAGGCCAAGTATGAGCCGGGATGGACCCTGTATGAGGTCCCGGCCAGTTTGGAAGCGGGGGTGGCGCGCGCGGTTCAGGAGGCGGCCTTGAAGACGCATCGGGCGGTGGGCGCGAGCGGCTTTTCACGCGTGGACATCCGGCTGGACGCCCAGGGTTCCGCCTGGGTCTTGGAGTTAAACACCATTCCGGGCTTCACCGACAAGAGCCTGCTCCCGAAGGCCGCAGCCCAGGCAGGGATTTCATTCGACGATCTGGTTCTTAAGATTATTCGTTATGCGCTTGAAAGGGAAATGGATGCCTACAAAGAGCAGTCGGCGTAGTACACGGCTTAAGGTGAGGAGAAAGAGGGGAGGCGGAGGCAGTGCCTCGCCCCGCCGGAAGACCTCGTTAAGACTCCCCCTTTTTTCGGTGTATGCCCTGTTTTATCTTTTGGTCATCGTCTTGGGGTTAGGGTTTGGGGTCTGGGGTATCGTTTCGCTTCTTCAAACCTCCCCAGTCTTTGCCATTACGCAAATTGCCGTTCAAGGCGCGCAGACGCTCACCCCAGAGGAAGTCCTGGCGCTTACGAGCGTGCGCAAGGGAGAAAATCTTTTTGCCGTGCGGCTGAACGAAGTGCGGCGGGAGATCGAACGCGCCCCCTCCATCCGCCAGGCGACCATCCGAAGGGTTCTTCCTGGGACGCTCGCGATTCTGGTGGATCAGCGGCAACCCGTGGCGCAGGTGCGGTCGGGTTATTATTACCTGGTGGATGAGAACGGGTTCGTCATTCCACCCGTTTTGGAGCAGCCGGATCCCACGCTGCCCATCCTTGAAAATCTGGATTTCAGCCGCAGGCGTGCCCGCATGGGTCAGCATTATGAATCTGAACGGCTCGCGCGCGCCCTGGCGCTTCTGGGAGCTGTTAAGCAGGTACGCCTGCCTTTTGAGGGCCGGGTACAATCGGTCGACGCCCAGGACGTAAAGCAGTTATCGTTCCTGGTTGAACCGGGGGTGCGCGTCCGAACGGGGGATGCGGGACTGGAAAATAAACTGGGACTTCTCAATGAAGTGTATGATGAAATCAAGGGCGAGTTGGATCGTATCAAATACGTGGATTTGAGGTTCGAAGACATCATTATTAAGTATAAATAACCCGTGCGTGAATCGTGAACCGTGAATCGTGAATCGTGAATCGTGAA
>JACPQZ010000029.1 GCA_016190205.1 Candidatus Omnitrophota bacterium
TCCATAATGGTTCGCGCCTTCTGATACGTATGCGCCGTCCGCTCTCCTTTAAGCCACGCGCTTGACGCGCCCCGGAACACCACCACGACCGACGTCACAATGACCATCATGACCGTCAGCGCCACGAGAAGCTCAACGAGAGTAAACCCGATCGTACTGCGTACAGCGTACTGCGTACTGCGTGAAAACTTAAAATGGCTTTTCTCTTTCGCTGTACGCACGACGCTGTACGCTGTACGAATCTCGCTCGCCCCGACGTTGCGCCGTACGCACGACGCTGTACGCTGTACGAATCCTGCTCGCCCCGACGGTGCGCCGTACGCACGACGCTGTACGCTGAACGAACCCAGTTATTACCGGTTAAGGTACGTCGCAAACTCTTTTTTGTAGGTCTCTCCACGGTCCTCCCAGCTCACGACGACGGCCACGCGCCGGAGTTCATTTGGGAAACCCAGCCCCACCCCGGGCTCATCCACGATGCTGGGTCCCAGAATTTCCCACGAGACGTGTCCCGTTTCTCCCTTAAGCTCAAGTGCGCCAGGGCGGGGTTCGCGCCCCTCAAGTTCGTACTGGGCGAGCTCATCCGCCCACTCCTCGACGGCCGCAAGCCCCACACGTTCGACTTCCTCAAGCCGCTCGCGCGCCGCCAAAGTGGCCTCGTTGGCCAGGCGACCCTTCCGGCTCGCCCGCAAGCCCGCCGGAAAAAGCTGTAACACGCTCACGAGCCCTACGGTCAAGAGCACCAAGGCAATCGTTATTTCAAGGAGCGAAAAACCCTTTTCGTACTGCGTACTGCGTACAGCGTACTGCGTAATGCGTAATGCGTAATGCGTCATAGTTTCTTTAGCAAGTTTGCAGCCATTCGGCTCACATGATCGATAAGTTCGGAAACGCATTCTTGGTCTTCTTTCTTAAGATACGATAAGTCATTCGCAATAATTAACTGCGTCTCAAGCTCGGCCAGAGAACCCATGGTCATATTAAGAAACTGCTTGAACTCCTTCGAATGCCGCCTTCTAAATCCCTCGGCCACATTAGACGGAATGGATACGGCGCTACGCCTCATCTGAGAGACCAATCCGTAGAGTTCATGAGCCGGAAATTTTTCGGTCAACTTGTAAACCTCTCTTACAAGCTCAATCCCCTTTTTCCACAACTCCAAGTCCTTAAAACTTTTAATGCGACCCATTTCACGCTCCACAGCTCACGCTGTACGCACGACGCTGTACGCTGTACGCTGTACGAATCCCGCTCGCCCCCACGTTACGCTGTACGCACGACGCTGTACGCTGTACGAATCACGCTTAACCCATGAGTTTCGCAAGTGTAAACAACGGCAAAAACATGGCGACCACAATAAATCCCACAATCAAGCCCATCACGACGATCATGATGGGCTCGAGGAGCGCGGTAAGACCTGAAACGGTCTGGTCAATCTCCTCCTCATAGGTATCCGCAATGCGGATGAGCATCTGATCGAGCTCGCCTGACTCTTCTCCCACACCAATCATCTTGGCGACGAGCTGGGGGAAAAACCCGCTCGCCTCAAGGGGCTTCGTGATGCCTTCGCCCTCGCGCACGCTGTCGTGCACCCTCGTGATCGCCTGGGCCAGCACCCGGTTTTCACCCGTCTCGCGCACGATGGTCAAGGCGCCCAGAACCGGCACGCCGCTATTTAAAAGCGTGCCGAAGGTGCGCGCAAACTGCGCCACGGCGATCTGCCGGATCAAGGGTCCAAAGAGAGGGATCTTGAGTTTAAACCGGTCTACGGGGAGCCGGAATCTTTCCGCGCGCACAAAGGCCCGCAGCCCGAATATGATTCCGGCGACCAATAGAATGGCCAGATACCAAAAGTTCCGCAGAAAATCGCTCGTCGCGATAAGAAGCCGCGTCGCGATGGGCAGCTCCCCGCCGAGCTCCTCAAACATGCTCGTAAAAGTTGGGATTACGAAAACCATTAGGAGTATCAGAATAAGCCCGGCTATGGTGAGCACAAAAATCGGGTACATGAGGGCGCTCTTGATCTTACCCCGCAGGCGCTCCTGCTTCTCCAAAAACTCGGCCAGGCGCTTCAAAACACCTTCGAGCACCCCTCCGAGCTCCCCGGCGCGAACCATGTTCGTAAAAAGGCGTGGGAAGACCTTTCCGTGCTTGGCAAGGCTTTCGGAAAAACTCTCGCCCCCCGTGATGTCCACCGTTACTTTCTCAAGGGCCTCCTTGAGGGTCCCGGGTTCCATCTGTGTCTCCAGGGTACGGATGCTTTTGACCAGGGGAAGCCCCGCCCCCATCAAGGTCGCAAGCTCCCGCGTGAATACCACGAGCTGCTTGGCCGTCACCCCGCGCCGCGCAAAGAGGCGCTTCGCGCTCAACTCGCGCTTGAGTGCGTCTACGCTTACCTGGGCATGCGTCTTATTGTCTGCCATATTGCGTCTAACCCAAATTCTTGCCTACAGTTAGAGTATACTGGAAATAAAAACCCGCGTCAACGAACGACGCGGGTGTAAGATGTGGGTTTTTATAAGGTTATGCTATCGCTTCTCCAGAACTCAGGATGCTAAACAAGCCCCAGCCGGAGCAGTTTCTTAGCTAGAGCGTAAACATCTTGCCGATCACCCTCTCTGCGGATCCCCAGGGACACCACGAGGACCAACGTTTTAGATTTCTCAACGCGATAGATGATCCGGTATCTCTGGCCGGCTGCCCGAAGACTTCGATACCCCCTAAGTTCCCCGACGAGGGGCTTACCCTGTAGCCCTGGGTCATGTGCAAGACCGTCTATCCGGTCACGAATGGCCCCTTGCACGCGCCGGTCCGTTATCTCGGAGAGCACCTTAAGGGCAATAGGCTCAATGACGATGCGATGAGTCACAGGTTAAGAGTGCTCTTTGCCTGCTCCCATGGAATACCCTTCCCAGCCCTCGCCTCCTTTATGCCCCGGCGAAGGGCTTCCATCATCTTCTTGTCTCCGAGGATCTCCAGAGTCTCCAGAATAGCCTCATAGACTTCCCAGCGCAGAATCGCCAAGACCGGCTTGCCCCTGCGCGTCACCGTAACGGCCTCATGGCTCTTGACAAGCCGCTTGGGCAGAGAGGTAAGCTCGTGACGTGCTTCCGTAATCGGAATATCTTTAGACATGCGGTCTCCTTATTCTGTACCTTTAATTGTACATGTAAATGTGCGGATGATCAAGGGCCGGGCACAAAATAAAAACCCGCGTCAACGAACGGCGCGGGCGATAGGTACCTTTGTAACCAAGCGCATATTCAGAAGTTACGACAGAGGGCGCTGTCCCCCACTAGCGCAGAAGGACTCGCACGGTTCCTTGTTTGCCTTCCTCCAGGCCTTCCCACGCGGTGCCGATTACCTGGCTTGCGCTAACCGGTTCACTGCCCGCGGATTGAGCGACGCCCGGCAGGGGGCTCGCGACCAGAAAATCTCCACTTTGTATGGGCCCGACCGCCTTGACGGGGACCGTACCCAATAAAGCGATAGGGTAACTGCCCTCCCGGTCGCCGCTCAAAATCCACCCGGGCTGGGTGGAGACGACGCCCGCAATAGGACCTTCCCGCGCACGATTAGATCGCTTCACGAACTCCGGCTCATCGCCCATCACAACCACGTCGCCCGGTTCGAGCTTCTCTTTCGACCAGTAGTTCTCGGCCACGTCGCCCGCCGTGACGTTTCCGGAAGGGGCGAATATCGTGCCGTCTACCTCTAAGTTGCCTTCGATGTACAGATCGTCATCCGAGTTTATAACGGCCTGATCCGGGATGGTGTTATCTGCAATAATGTTGTAGGCAAATCCATACGTACCGCCCACGTTAAATGAACCTGTCCCATCCGTACCAACGAAGAGATTACCGTCAAAAAACACGCTTTCGTCCACCTCGAGATCGCCGTCAATGAAGAGGTCGTCGTCCGCACTTATCGGAGTGGTATAAGTTGCCCCTCCGACGCCACTAAAATTATTATATGCCGTCTGCCCGAAGCCGCCCACTGCCAAGGTGCTCGTTATCTGGACAGATCCATTGATCGTAAGATCATTGGCGGCGAGGCTCAAGAGGTTGGTGTCCGAGCTTATGCCGATCTCGCTTCCGTCCACCGCGAGGTCTCCATCCATCTCAAGGGTTTCCAGCATGTAATTGGGACCATCCACCACATAGAGCCCCCACGTGTCGTCCGAATCGATGTAGACCCCGTAGCTCGTGCCGGTGACGTTGGAGACACTGGCGTACACGGCGTAGTTCGTGTCGGCGGAATCGGCCTGGGCATAAACACCGTAATTGGTTGTGGTGGAATACACATTTCCAGTCGCGATGCCATACACCCCGTAATTGTTGTACGTGGGGGTCGTTGGGCCACTTCCTGCAGAAGCCGCCGCACCATAAACACCGTACAGGTTGAAGGTATCGGTGTCTACCGCAACTCCGGAATAATCCGCATCCACGCGAAGACCGTACGTATTATGCGTGTGGCCGTTTGTTTGGGTCGTCCTGTTATCGTCTAAATCGATATACTGACCATAATTTGTCAGGGAGGTTACGTTATGCGTTCCACCCAAGTCAAAGTCCAAAAAGATGAGCCGCCGGTCGGTTTCTTCGGCCGTGGTGGGCGCGTCGATGACCTGGATACTGTAATCGTCGTTGTTCACGGCAGTGGTACCCACCGCGAGCTCTCCAGTAACACCGACGCTTTCAAAATAAGAGCTTTCATTCACCTCTAGAGTTCCATCGATAAAAAGGTCGTCGGGCCCATTGACCTCGCCAGTATAGGTTGCTCCTCCTGCATCATAGAAGGTGCTATAAGGAAACTGCGTGGCGCTCCCCACAGTCAATGCGCTGGTTATGGCGACAGACCCATTGACCGTTAGGTCATTGGCGGCCATGCTTAGTAGATTCGTGTCAGAGGAAATGCCGATCTCGCTTCCGTCCACCATGAGGTCGCCTTCCACGGTCACCAGATTGGCCGTGAGGCCGATGAGGTCGGTGTCGGAAGACATCCCGATCTGACTGCCGTTGACGTAGAGATCGCCCGAAAGGGTCATGTATCCGGTACCTACCAGAGTCGTCGCAGAGAGGGAGCCATTGACCGTAAGAAGATTGGCGGCCATAGACAAAAGATTGGTGTCGCTGGTTAAGCCGATCTCACTGCCGTCCACGATAAGGTCTCCATCCATTTCAAGAGTTTCCAGCATGTAGTTGGGCCCGTCCACCACATAGAGCCCCCACGTGTCGTCCGAATCGATGTAGACCCCGTAGCTTGTGCCGGTGACGTTGGCGACGCGGGCATACACCGCATAATTAGTATCACCGGAATTTGCTTGAGCCCAAATACCGTAATTTAACGTACTATCGTTTTCGTTACCGGTAGCCGCCACATAAGCGCCGTAATTATTACGAGTAGGCGCTCCAACATCGCTCCCACCTGTGGTGCTCGCGACTCCGTAGATGGCATATTGGTTATTCGTATCATCTCCAGGGGTCCTACCGGTGTGATCTACATCTACCCTAAGTCCATATAAATTTTGCGGGCCCGTTACTCCAGAGACATGATCTCTGGTATCATCCACATCAATATATTGTCCATAATTGCTGGTTGTGAGACCAGTAGTTGATCCAGCTATGTCAAAGTTCGCAAAGATGAGCCGCCGGTCGGTCTCATCGTTCGTGGAAGGCGCGTCGGCTATCGTCAAGCTGTAGTCTGCGTTGTTCACGAGCGTTGTTCCCACCGCGAGCTCTCCAGTCACACCCAAAACAGAGGTCACCCTTTGTGTTCCTAACACGTCAAGGAGATTAGCGGCCAGGCTCAAAAGATCTGCGTCGGTGGCCAGGCCGATCTGGCTTCCCTGGACGGCCAGGTCCCCTTCCACGATAAGGGAGCCGTTCACCTCCAGGCGGTTGGCTAAGAGGTCTATAATATCCGCGTCCGAGGCCATGCCAATTTGACTGCCCTCTACCTGAAGGTCACCGCCCAGCGTGAGGCCAAATGACGTCCATGTGCCGTCCACGTCCAGGTCGTCATCCGTGAGGGTGATCTTGTCCCCTGCCGTGAGATTGGTATCACCAGATATGTCAATGGTGGAAAGCGACGTCCCTGTGTGGGTGTGCCCGGGGTCAGCCCCGGTAGTCACGTTCGCCCCCGTGACGGTGGTCGCGGCCATGGTACCGTTGACCGTAAGGACGTCGGCTGCCAGGCTCATGAGATCGGTGTCGGAAGACATCCCGATCTGACTGCCGTTGACTTCGATATCTTCGGCAAAGAGGGCGTTTAAGGTCGTGTTATTTCCGAGCCGCATGGCCTCCGACATGCCGCCGTTTAATATGGCGCTAAACCTTAAGGACGCAATTTCGGTCGTGTCCGTTGCAGAATCCCATACAGCTTCAATCTGCACGGCTTCAGTCGCGTTGCCTGCTCCAATTCCGTCAAAATCCTCCAGGTAAAAAGATTGCCTCGCGCCCATTCCAGCCGCCCCGCCCGTAGTCCCTTCATCGTCCACCTGGAGCCTCATGATTTGGGCGACCGCATTTGACGGCCCTGTGTCCAAAATATGGACGCTGTCTGTGAGCGTGCCGTTGATGTCGAGCTGGTTGGCGGCCAGGGATAATAGATCTGCATCGCTTGCGAGCCCGATCTGGCTCCCCTGGACGGCCAAGTCCCCTTCCACGATAAGCGAGCCATTCACCTCCAAGCGGTTGTCTAAGAGGTCTATAATATCCGCGTCGGAGGCCAGGCCAATTTGACTGCCCTCTACCTGAAGGTCGCCGCCCAGCGTGAGCCCAAACGTTGTCCATGTTCCGTCCACGTCCAGGTCGTCATCCGTGAGCGTGATCTTGTCCCCGGCCGTGAGGTTGGTGTCATCAGAGATGTCAATGGTGGAAAGCGACGTCCCTGTGTGCGTGTGCCCGGGGTCTGCCCCGCTTGTGACATTGGCCCCTGTCACCGTGGTCGCGGCCATCGTGCCATTGACTGTAAGAAGATTGGCGGCAAGAGACATAAGATTGGTATCGGACGTGAGACCGATTTCGCTGCCATCCACCGCGAGGTCTCCATCCATCTCCAGAGTTTCCAGCATGTAGTTGGGCCCGTCCACCACATAAAGCCCCCACGTGTCGTCCGAATCGATGTAAACCCCGTAGCTTGTGCCGGTGACGTTGGCTACACGGGCGTACACGGCATAATTTTGAGTACCGGAATTTGCTTGAGCCCAAAGACCGTAATTGCTCGTATTTTCATTCACGTTACCGGTTGCTATCACATAAGCGCCGTAGTTATTACGGCTAGGGTTGTTTCCTGGATCTTCTGGTCCCGTCGTGCTCACGGCCCCGTAAAGAGCATATTGGTTATTCGTGTCGTCGCCAGGCGTGGATCCGGTGTGATCTACATCTACCCTTAGTCCATATAAATCTTGCGGACCGGTTGGCCCTCCAGACGAGTGCGTTCTCGTATCATCCACATCAATATACTGACCATAATTGCTGGTTAAGCCGCCCGTCGTTGTGCCGCTCAAATCGAAATTTGTAAAGACCAGGCGCCGGTCGGTCTCATCGTTTGTGGAAGGCGCGTCGGCAATCGTCACGCTGTAGTCGGCGTTGTTCACGAGCGTTGTTCCCACCGCAAGCTCTCCAGTCACACCCAAAACAGATGTCACCCTTTGTGTACCTAACACATCAAGGAGGTTAGCGGCCAGGCTCAAAAGGTCTGCGTCCGAGGCCAGGCCAATTTGACTGCCCTCTACTTGAAGGTCACCGCCCAGCGTGAGGCCAAATGACGTCCATGTGCCGTCCACGTCCAGGTCGTCATCTGTCAGCGTGATCTTGTCCCCTGCCGTGAGATTGGTATCACCAGATATGTCAATGGTGGAAAGCGACGTCCCTGTGTGGGTGTGGCCGGGGTCTGCCCCGGTAGTCACATTCGCCCCCGTGACGGTCGTCGCGGCCACGGTGCCGTTGACCGTAAGGACGTCGGCTGCCAGGCTCATGAGATCGGTGTCGCTGGTTAAGCCTATTTGGGAACCGTTGACTTCCACATCTCCGGCGACGGTTAAGATATTGGCCGCTAAAGTCAAGAGGTCTGTATCGCTGGTTAAACCCACTTGGCTTCCATCAACTTCCACATCCCCTGTCACATTTAAGGTATCATCTATTTTAACGTCTCCAGAGGCATTTCCTGCCAGAAGGGTAAAGTCATTAAAGGACCCCGTCACTTGGAGAGAGCCATAATTTTCGGCTGACGCTCCTGTGGGATAGCCATAGATGCGCATCTCTTGATTCTCTCCAGAGGTGGAATCTTCATACCACCAGTTTGCGAGATTGCCTCCAGGAAGCGTTGAAATGACAGCGGATTGTCCGGCATCAAGTGACGCGAATGTAACAGCAGTTACGGTATCATTCGTAAAATAGATACCCGGGTCTTCCCCTGCCGTATTTCTCACAACAATCCCTGCGGCGGAACCCGAAAAAATACTATCTATCTCAACAAATGAACCAGATGCAAGAGTGCCTATAGGCGGCGCGGTCTCGTAAAAGTTAATGTCAGGGTTTGCTCCCATGATAACTATCCCAGAGCTGGGGCCCATCTGAAAAGTCTTAGAACCTCCTGTGGATAAGTAAAATGCCCCATCGTTTGTGGATAGGTTTTTCACCACAACGGACAAATCTTCCGTGCGGAATTGATCTCCTTCAATGCTCCCGTCCACATCCAAAAGAACGCTGGAAAGAGTCATTAAATCGGCTTTTGTAGCAAGCCCGATCTGGCTCCCCTGGACCGCGAGGTCTCCTTCTACGATCAAAGAGCCATTGATTTCCAGGCGGTCTGCCAAGAGGTCCATGAGATCGGTGTCGCTCGTCATGCCGATCTGACTCCCGTCCACGAAGAGGTCCCCGCTTGTGATGACGTTTTGAGCGAAGGTGACGCTTTCACCGGCGTCGATCGTGATGGCCGCCGCGTCGGAGGTGTCGGTGATGCCGGAGCTTGTGAGTGTATCGGAATCGCTGAATTTACCCAGGCGGTTCGTGGTGCCAGAGCCGTCTATCTCGCCCGATACAGAGGCGGTCGTGTGGGTGTGGCCGGGGTCTTCCCCGGAAGTGACGTTGGCCCCCGTGACGGTCGTTGCGGCCAGGGTGCCATCCACGGTTAAGACGGTGGAGGCCAGGGCCAAGAGATTGGTGTCCGAGGCAAGCCCCACGTTACTCCCCTCCACGAAGAGGTCTCCGGCTAAGGTTAAGTTTCCGGCCCTCGTTAAGGTGAGCTGGGTCGTGGCCCCCACGTCGGCATTGGTGTTGTCGACACTAAATTTCAGTGAGTCTGTATCAGAGTTATCTATCCCTATGGCCCAGACGCTTCCCACCACATCCAAGTACAGGGAAGCGTCGCCCGTGGCATCCTGCCGGATTCTTAACGCTCCCCGGACGTCCGTGTTGCTTTCGAAAAGGTCCAAGTTAGTAGCGGGAGTTGAGGTTCCGATCCCAACGGGGGCATCTGAAAGAAAAGAGCCATTGATGTCTACCAGGTTGGCGGTGAGGCTTATAAGATCCGCGTCCGAGGCAAGCCCGATCTGGCTCCCCTGGACGGCCAGGTCCCCTTCCACGATTAGAGAGCCATTGATCTCGAGGCGGTCGGCTAAGAGGTCTATGAGATCCAAATCAGACGTGATTCCAATCTGGGAGCCATTGACCACAAGATCTCCGCTCGCGATGACATTCTGGGCAAAGGAGACACTTTCCCCGGCGTCAATCGTGATGGCCACCGCGTCGGAGGTGTCGGTGATGCCGGAGCTTGTGAGCGTATCGGAATCGCTGAATTTACCCAGGCGGTTCGTGGTGCCGGAGCCGTCGATGTCACCGGAAACGGAGCCCGACGTGTGGGTGTGCCCGGGGTCGCTACCGCTCGTGACGTTGTCCCCAAAAACCGTTCCGCTCACCTCGAGGCTTCCCTCGATATAAACGTCGTCATCCGAACCGATCACGCTTTGGGACGCCGTCCCCGAATCGCTGAAGGCGTTGTAAGCCACACCCGAGACCCCGCCGGCCATGACATTGCTGCTGACCAGGAACGAGCCTACCACCTCAAGCTGCGAGTCCGGAGTCGCATCCCCAATGCCTACCATCAAGTCAAAATGGGCCGTTCCGTCGACATCAAAGATCGTATCGGAATCCAAAGTAAGGGTGCCGGTCTCGAACGTGTCGCTCGTAGTCGCACGCAGAAAATCCCCCGTGCCGAACCCGTCGAGGGTGGTGGCACGGATTCCGATCTGGGTGGCGTCGGTAAGATCAATTGTCCCGTTTACGTCCACCTGGGCCCCCGCGGCAACAGTCAGGGTTGTACCGGGACTGCCGTACGTATCGGTCACATCCGCGCGGAGAAACTGCGTGGAGTCGAGGTCATCCAGGGTGTCCGCATCTACTGCTATCAAGGTGCCGCTAAACGTGCCGAATATCGTTCCGTCCACCTCGAGATCGCCGCGGATGAAAAGATCATCTGCCGACGCCACTTCACTCTGGCCGGCGGAGGTTGCGGCCGAGGAAATAGCGCTATAAGCCCTTTGTCCGATGCCGCCCACCGCGATCGCGCTCGCGCTCGTAAAGCTCCCGCTCACAGAAAGAATTGCTCCGGAGCTTATAGTCAATGTCCCGGACGTGAAGCTGTCGCTTGTGTCGGAGCGCAATAGTGATGCCCCTTCAATAGCATCCACCGTATCGGCATTGAAGGCATAGCCCACGGGGGTAAGCTGTTGGCGGGGGGAAAGGGTCGTTCCGTCCACGGTGATCTCGAGATAATAAGTCTGATCCCAGTCTAGGGCAGAGAGGACGGTGCCCGCAGTGACCGTTCCAGATCCGTCACCGATGACGCGATTAAAAATTCCGCTCGTGACCGAAATATTTTTGCTTTCTGAATAGAGGGCGGAGCCCCCCGACGAGGCGGTGTAAAAGGCGAAAGTGATGCTTTTCGTTGCCGTTACGGGGTTTCCGCTTGAATCGAGGAGCTTTCCTTGGTAGGTCAGGGTGTCCGGAACGCCGGCGGATTCTGCGCGCTCAAGCGGCGTGACGACCAGGCAAACAACGGTAAAAACAAAGAAGACGAGCATGACCCGTGCCGCCAGGCAAGGTCCTTGGCTCGTCCTAAAATATCGAACGCCTCTTACGAGGCTCGTCCCACGGTCTCTCTCACCCACTAGGCACCTAGCTCCTGTGCCCTGACTCACCTATAAAAAGTGCCACTCCCGCACTTTACAATATATAAAAACTATAAACTTTAGTTCAATAGCTTATTTAAGCTATAAGAATTATACACCTATTCACAGCTCTTGCACAACTGTGAAGCCTTCTCTAACCTTTTTCTTACGAGCTAGTTGTAGAATCGAGAGGGCGGAAACTTTATCCCTTACCTCCGCGGCTTCGGCTCTTCCAATGACCCCCTTGCGGTCATCCAGGATGGAAAACTGCATACCCTCAAATATGCCTTCCCTTTTTCCGGCATTGATCACGACAAAACGGTGCTTGTTGTTCACCGTAATAATGCGCGCGGACTTAGGTTCTGCTGCTGCGGAGGCGCTCGCGCCGACGGCGGCCGGAACCGCGCCCGGTTGTTCAGACGGGGCGCCGGCATGCACGACGATAGGGGGCAAGTGCACGGCCTCGCCCGCCTCGGCCTTTTCTAGACTCCGGGCCATGGCCTCCCGCGCCTTCGCGAGCTCCCGCTCGACATCCTCAAGCTTCTGCGTCAAAAGCTCGTTTTTACGGGAGAGGGCCTCGAGCTGAAGCCCCAGGACATCGCGGTCCTGAACGACGGAGCTGAATTCCTGATAAAGAGTTGTGTATTCGGCCGCCTTTTGATTTAAGTCGCTGGACAGCTTCTCTCTGTCCAATTCGAGGGCCTGCTTTGCTTCGGTGAGCTGACCTAAGTCCCGGGTCAGCGCTTGGTTCTGGGAGGTGAGCTCGTTCCGCTCGATGAGAAAAAGATAGCCACCCCCTGTGGTGGCTAGAAAGATAATGAAGAGAACTCCAAGAAGTGCAAAACGCGCATTCGGGCCCATGCCCGGCATTATATCATCTTGACTTTAAGGCCTCAATCTCCGTCTTTAAGGTCTCGATCTCGGCCTGCTGCTCCTTTATGGCCTGAAGGAGCACGGCGCTGAACTTCGAATAGTCCACCCCTTTAAGCCCGGAAACTTCCATCCGGGACACAAGCTCCGGAAACTGGGCCTCCACCTCCTGCGCGATGAGTCCAATATCTTTCTGGTTAGTCTCGCCATCCGAAGCTCCAGACGCCTCCCTCCAGTTATAGGAGACCGGCTGTATGGAAGCAATGCGCGGGAGCACGCCCCCGAGGGGCGTGATGTTCTCTTTGAGACTTAAGTCCGATTGGTGCACCAGGTTTCGACTCACGAACACACTCCCATCAAAGTTCACGTTCCCCACAACATGAAGCCGGTAAATCGGGGAAATCGTGCCAATACCCACGTTTCCGCTCCGATTGATGATCATACGGGGATAGTTCCCCGCACCCTGCTGGCCGATATTGGTCCCCACATAAAACGCCAAGTCCCGTGCGTCAATGCCGTCATGTCCGGCTGCCCCCACCAGCCATTTGATATTCTTGTCATATGCAGGATAAGAAAAGCCGTATCCGCCCCAGTTTCGGTTATTCGAGCGAAGATTGACAAAAGCCCCCGCATCCGCGCCCAGTGCTTTTACATCCAAATAGGCAAACTTCCCCGGCTTGTTCTCCATCACGGTTAATTTCACATTGGGATCCGCATCAATGAGCGAACCTCCTACCGCCAAGTTCCCCTCATCGAAATAGGCAGCAAAGGCTCGGCCGCCCGGCTTCAACGACTGCGCGGAAAAATAGCCGCCGACGGCCGTCGCCCCTGCGAAGGCCGGATTTCCGAAACCGAGATCCCCCCCCTCCTTTCCATTTGGGAGGGGATCCATCACGCGCGCTGTAAAGAGACCTCCAACAGCCGCTCCTCTTTCCGAAAGATTGTAGCCCTCCCCCTTAACGCCATGAGAAACGCCGCTGTTCCCGGCTTTGCGGAGGGCCGCGTAACCAATGGCGCCGTTAGCCGGCTGATCCTGGCTGGTGTAAGAAACGGCTCGACCAAACGTGCCATGCGCCCCTGCATTCCCTTGCGCCTGGACCTCGGCAAAGACGCCATAGGCTACGGACTGGTTCCCCTTAGTCACAGATCTCGCCTCAAGGCCCACCGCGTCTTTGGAATCGCCGACGGTCTCTGCGCGTCCAAGCACACCCACGGGCAGCCCCGTGGAAGCCGCGGTCTCAAAGCTCGCAAAACCATGCACGCCTACCACCCGGCCGAAAGGCTGCGGCTGACCGAGGCGCGTGGCCAGAACCTGTCCGTTCCGGACGACGGAGGAAACGCCGTGGATTTCGGTGCCCCGCACGATAGTAGCCTCGCCCTTTCCAAAGTCACCATAATCAATATACTGAAAATTATAATTGGGGTTATCCAGCTCCACCCGGACTCCCGCAAGATCCTTGACCTTGCTGTCATATTTCGGAGCCAGGCCGTCCATATCAATAAGAAGGCCGCGCATCACGGGGGGTTGCGCCCCTTTAGCAAAATCATCCACCACGGCAAGCCTGGATTTGCTGGCTGGCGGATTGATAAGACCCGTCAAGGCATCAGCGCCTCCTAGGGTGACATTCCCTTCCCCCGTGATAGTCAGGACATCATAAACTTTCTTCTTCGGTTCATCATTTACACGTATGCGCAGATTGTCCTCATAGGGGTTATCTCCGAAGACGATGACCGAATCCTTCCGGTCTATGCCGCGGTCCCACAAGCCGGTAAATATATTATCCGAATCCCAGGACGTGAAAGAGCCAACATAGCTTTTCCCATCCAAAACCTCGCCAGTGGGGGGCCTGGTATTGGGGGCTCCCTGAATATGCAGTAAATTCCACGGCTCGTCTGTCCCGATTCCGATTCGCGCCTGATCTAAAAAAATATCGCCTGCACGTATGTGTAACAGCGCGCGGGTGCTAAGCTGACTTACATCCTGAAGACCTATTCCCACCTTGCCCGCCGCGGGCTCGGTCGCAAGAAGTGCCCTGTGCAGCACAGTCAAGTTATTGGCATGGAGATCGTCATAATCCCCTGCCGGGGCAGGGTAATAGGTGGTAAGGCGGATCTCCTCCGCAGGGGAGAGAGAAATAAAAGAATAACCTAGGGCGGTCCCCAGGCAGCCTAGAAGAATGCGAGTGAAAATTGATAATTTTTGCCTAAACATAAGTAATTCCTCCTGCTTCTTCCTACTTCTACTTAACACTGGGGGGAGGAATTTGTTCCAAAGAGAAAAATTTATATTCTGCAATTAAATGATAACATGCGGAAGGGACCAAGGAAAGGATGCATTTTTAGTATAACTTATTACGTAACAATAAGTTAAGAAGTACTCGATATATTATTTTATCGAGAGAATTACTTTACCATCAGCCAGTAGATACCCCACCCGCTGGCCGTCGGGGGTCTTGACGATGCGGCCTTCAGTAACGGCTTCGGTGTCCTTGATATCAACCATGCCAACAAGGGCTACGAGCACATGGGGTTCTTCCGCAGTTTCGCCTGCTGTGTTACCGATAAAGGCCGGATGTGTAGATGTGACTCCGACGAGGGGATCTCCCATCTGCCACTTGCGCGCCCGGCCGGTCTCTAAGTTGATCCCCACGAGGTAGCCGGGCTCGATTATTTCTTCTGCAATGATGTACTCGGCATAATCGGCGCCGTTACCGGTGGTGATATTCATCGAAGGCACCGCGATATTATCGAGCTCCAATCGCATGTTCCTAACTGCGTTATTACTCCCGCGAATGCTCCCCAGGTAACCGCCCGTCGCGCTCCGGAATTCTATAAAGGAGTTTTTGTCTGTTATGCTATTTTTGGAACGATTTATTTGGATGAGCATGCCATCAGAATGATTGCTGTTATTTGTGTCGGTATTATTTGTGACGGTTGCCGCGAAGGAGTCGCCTCCGCCTGCCCCTGTTCCAATAACCTCCAGCCCTACAGTTCTTCCACTAATCACAGCCCCCTTACCATTCGAGTCCACTTGGAGTCCGAGCACGTTGCTGCCACCGGCCCCTACGCCGCTCGCACTCACATTGAGCCCGCGCACGTTGCCGCTGATTTCAGCTCCTCTGGTCGCGGATTGGACGCGCAGTCCGAGCACCGTCCCGCCGATATCGGCCCCCACTCCACCCGACCTCACACCCAATCCAAGCATTGTGCCGGTACCCTGAATGGTGACCACACCTCTAAATCCGGGATCACTATTCCAATTTATACCAGAATCGTTCGTCGCGAAGATGGCGCTTTTATAAGAACTGCGCGCGTTGATAGCCACCGCATTATCCGTATAGGCGTGCACGGCGTAGTCATCCCAGTCTACGCCGCTACTGTTAAAATCGGCCACCACGCCTCCAACGCCAGTGGCCTTCCAGCCATTGATCGAGGGGCCCGAACCGTAATTCACACCGAAAATTGCCCCCGAGCCCGACCTGCTAATTCCTTGGATGGCATGAGCGCTCGCGCCGCCGTCACCGAACACAGCCGCCTGCCCCTGTGGGCCGACGATACCGTATACTCCGTATTGTTTTTTGCTGTACCCAACAACACCCGGATGACTATCCATGCCCAGGCCGTATACTCCGACGCTGTTGGAAATGCCCATGATGGCAATTTGATCGGCCGGCCAGGGCACCTCTACAGAGGACCCGTTAACCTTCATCACGCCGCTTTCGACCCCATAGGCCCCCGAATTCAATGCATACGCCAGGAGCCCCATCTTTCCATCTGTGAGACCCCAGTTATCGACCTGCCCGAGTGTCATGGCCGGGCGGTAGGTCCGTTGACACTGGATGGTCATGGTATACAGTCCGTTCCAGCCGGCGGGAAAGGGGTTCTCACACGTCCCCAGTTTTGTCGTTCCGTCATTAGAGGCAACGGTGACAGCGAATGATCCGCCCCCCACTCGTGTAGGCGATTGCAAATCGG
This sequence comes from Candidatus Omnitrophota bacterium, assembly GCA_016190205.1. GTDB lineage: Bacteria > Omnitrophota > JACPQZ01 > JACPQZ01 > JACPQZ01 > JACPQZ01. The sequence goes on from JACPQZ010000029.1 coordinate 16,016, forward strand.
TCTGCAAATTTTCGACCCTTACAATCGGCGCAAGCAAGTTATTGCTTTGGTCCCTGCGAGGTGAGTTGACGACAAACCTTCCGGCAGGCGCCAATGTCCCGATGCCCACATTTCCTTCTTCCACATAAACGTCACCCGAAGAGATGTGCAGTCGGGCGTCGATCTGATCTTCTCTCGCAAGCCCGATACCCACTCTTCCATCCAACGTGCCGAGCCGGGTGTCGTTCCTTACCGTCAATCTGTTGGCAGTGAGGTCGTCGTACTCTCCCAGGGGCGCGGGGTAATAGGTGGTGAGCCGGATCTCCTCCGCCTGTGCGGCGAAGGCTGACGGAAACATCAGGATAAGAGCGGTCCCGATCCTAAGAAAAAAGCCCCTATTCATGACTTCCTCCTCAATAGGGGCGGTACTGCTATTCTGGGGCGGTTACTTAGGCAAAATGGAAAGAATGTATTTCACGCTAACCTAAGTATTACTATGTCCTTATAAATATAGCATATGATTTTTAAAATGGGGGGCTCGGCGGAAAAAAAGTTTGTATTACAGTAATAGTAACTACTGTCTATCTTTGTCAAAAATTAGTTAAAAACGCCTAAACGCAGACACTCTGTCGTGTCTGACAAGTCACAGAAGGATTGACTTGAATCGGGCAATGAGCTGGCGAGCTTTCCTCAGTGTGCGGGCTTCAGAAATGAGCCGGACCACCGGCTCGGTATTGGAAGGGCGGATGTGTACCCAGGCTTCTTTAAAGTAAATCTTGAGGCCGTCCGTCAGATCGAGAGCGTGAAGCCTGAACTGCGCCTTAAGCCTTTGAAGCACATCCTCAAATCCAGATCTTAAGAGGGGGATCTTTTCCTTGACCATTTTGCGCTCTGGGATGCGCTTAAGGAGAGCCTCTATTCCATTTCCTGTACGGCTGGCCATGGCATCGAGCACAAGAGCCATGGCGACCAGGCTGTCGCGGCCGGAATTGATCCGGGGGTAAATGACCCCGCCATTTCCCTCACCGCCAATAAGGGCGCCCTTGCGGCGCATGAGCTCCACGACATTCGCCTCTCCGATCCGGGAGCGGTAAAGCTGCACGTGATGACGTTTCGCAATGGTATCGCATGCGGATGAGGTGGACACGTTTACGACGACGGGCCCCTTTTTCCCGGAAAGGACATGGTCCAATGCAAGGGCAAGAGTATTCTCCTCGCCGATTGCGCGCCCTCTCTCCGAGACGATGGCGAGGCGATCTGCGTCCGGGTCCTGGGCGAAACCCACGTCGGCCTTTGCCCGCTTAACCAGCTTAACGAGCTCCTTAAGATTTTTCACGGTGGGTTCCGGATCGGGCCGGAAGTTCCCGTCCGCATGGCCCCGGATGGCCCGCATGTCGCAGCCCAGGGCGCGGAGGAGCTTTGGGGTTGCCACAGCGCCGGCTCCATTTCCCATGTCGGCCGCCACGCGGAAACGGCGCGCCCGGATGCCCTTGAGGTTAACATGCTTCACGATTGCGCGGATGTGAGCGTCAACAGCGCCTCCCCACTTTCGCACATCTTTGCGACGGACGACGGACGACGGACGACGGACGACGGACGAGAAAAGTTTATAGAGCTGATTGGCTTCGCGGCTCGTCAAGAAAATACCCTTGCGTGAAATAAATTTTAGACCGTTCCAGGGGTTGGGATTATGGCTTGCCGTAATCACGATGGCGCCGGCGGCCTTTCGGCTTCGGACGGCGAAGAGGGCGGTGGGGGTGGGCACAATGCCTATATCCTCGACGCGGCACCCTCCGAGAAAAAGTCCTTCGAACACCTGCCGCTTAAGGGCCCGCCCGCTCGGGCGCGTGTCCCGGCCGACCAGCACCGTGCCGCCCCTTATGAGCTTCGCAAAGGCAAATGAAAAGCGCTTCACCACGTCCGCGGTGAGTGATTCCGGATACTCGCCCCGCACGCCTGAAACGCTAATTTTTAACATAGTTACTTTTTTATAGCGGTTTTTCTCGGCTTGGCGGCCCGATTCTGGTTTCTGGTTACTGGTTTCTGGTTGCTTCCCATGAGCACTTCCACCTGATGCACCTTGCCGTCCGAATGGGGCCGAACGACGTTTCCTTCGATCTTCTTTCCGTCCACGGTCACTTCCCTGACGCCCGACGTGACGCCCTCGGGGTTGCGCAGGGTGATTTCATACACCGCCCCCCGGAACGGGCGGCGTATCCACGCGCGGCGCCACCGCTTGGGAAGACAGGGATCGATCTTGAGGCCCTCGTAGTCGCGCCGCGCGCCCAAAATCCACTCCGTCGCCGCGGTGAACATCCAGGGGGCCGTCCCGGTGTTCCAGGTAAACGCCCCCTCGCCGAATTTGTACTCCGAGCCCGGCCCGATCACGTACTCCGCCCAGACGTAGGGCTCCACGCGGTAGCGCTCCGCATCGGACTTGGCCGGGTTCATGGGGGTGAGCTTTTTGAAAGTTTCGTAGGCGCTGTCGCCGCGTTTCAAAACACAGTCCGCCACGATCTTAAAGGCGCAGGCGTGCGAAAAGACGGCCGCATTTTCCTTGGTGCCTTCCGCAAAAGACGTGACGCGGCCTATCCCAGGATTAAATTTTGAATAGGAGGGCAGGAACAAGGCCGGCCCGTACGGGGTCTCCAGATAATGGTCAATGACGTCGAGGATTTTTGGAAGCCGGTCCGGGGGAACCACCTTGCTCAAGATGGCCCACGTCTGGCTATTCAAAGGAACTTTGCCTTCCTTATTGTCAGCCGAGCCGATCTTATAACCGTCGTCATTAAAAGCCGCAAGGTACCACTTGCCATCCCAGCCTTGCGTGTTGACGATTGTCTTAAGCTCTTCGTATTTTTCCTGCATTTCCTTGGCCGTTTTGGGATCGCCAACGAACTCCGCCAGGCGTTTTACCTTCCGGCAGGCGCGCGCGAGGGCCATTCCCAACCACACGCTCTCCCCCTCTCCCTTCAGGCCCACGTGGTCATAGGCGTCGTTCCAGTCGGCGAGCCCTATCAAGGGGAGCCCGTGGCTTCCGCGCTGGCTGTAAATATAGCGCACGGCGCGCAGGACGTGCTCATAAACCGTGGCGGAGCCCCCGTCGTGGAAGGCCACCTCCTTTTTCAAAAAGTTGAGATCCCCCGTCTCCTTGATATAGGAGGCCACGGTGTATGGAAGCCACACGGCCACATCGGCCTTCTTGGTCACGCCCTTGGCGGCCGTGTTTTCCCAGGTTCCTTCAATATCTGAAAAACCGCTCACGGCGTGGCCGGAGTTGTACTGATAATAGAGGATTTTTTCAAGCTTCTTGCGGGCGATATCAAGCTCGAGGGACAGAAGGCCCTCGGAATCTTGGGCCGTGTCGCGGTAACCCAGGCCCCCCTCCACCCCGTGATAGTGCGAAGTCCCCCGCCAGTGGGTGATGGCGCAAAGCTGATATTTGCCCCAGATATTGACCATGCGGTCGAATTCGGGGTCGGGGGTGTTCACGCTCACCCGCTCAATCACTTCATCCCAATATTCCTTAATATGGGCGAGCTCTTTCTTGGCCTGGGGAACGCTCTTGTATTTCTTGAGGAGCTGTGGCACATCATTGCGTTTGTCGGTAAAGCCCAAGACGACTACGAATTCCTTCGATGCGCCGGGGGCAAGCTCCACCCCGGTCTCGAGCACACCCACCATGTCCTCGCCGCGCGTCTCGGAATTGCCGAGTTTACCATCCAAAATACGCTGCGGATTCTGGATATCATTGTACCGCCCAAGAAAGGACTCTTTCTGCGTGTCATGACCGGTGACCTTGGCGCTCGTGCCGAAGAAGGACCAGCCCTGCTTGTGAAAATGCTTAAACGGGTGCTTAAACGAGATGATCGCCTCCTGTTTGTTATCGTACCGGGCCTCGTTGTAGAGACAGATGATGTTCCGGTAACACGTCTCGACTTCCACATCACCCGAAATAAATTCTACGAAGGGATAAACCTTGAGCTCTTTACGCACCTTAGACCTATTGGTGAGGGACACGAGCCACAGCTCCACCGGGTCCTCAACGGTCACGAGATAGGTGATCTCGGCGGCGACTCCGTCATTTTGGCTTGTGATGGTCGTATAGCTTAAGCCCTGGCGGCACTGCCATGAGGTAAGCGGTTTTCGAAATGGCTGCCAGTTGGGAGTCCAAACCTTACCCGTCTTTTCATCCCTGATAAAAATATACCGGCCGGGACGGTCGGTATGAATGTGATCATAACGGAGGATGCGATAGTATTTGGGATCGAGATAATAGCTGTAGCCGCCGCCGGAATGAGACACGAGGGCGTGATAGCGGTCATTAAACAGGTAGTTAAACCAAGGGCGGGGGGTATCGGGCCTGGTGATGATGTATTCTTTTCCATCCGAACTGAAATAACCGTAACTCATTAATCCTCCGTTAGATACATTTGATATGACACAGCCATACGTATACTAGATAGACAGAGTCCCCCATTATACTCTTGGAATTTCTACCCTGCAATAATGATTTGGAGTGCGCTACGGTGGGTCTTACTTAAGATTGGGCAAAAACTCCTCGAATAACGAGGGAGGCGGACCCCAACGACACGGAATCGTCTCCCAAACGCGCGGGCACAATCTTTGCGGCGTTGGCCATCTCATCGAACGCATAATCCCTGATCGCTTTTTTAAGGGAATCGATGAGGAGAGAACCCGCCTGCTCAATGCCGCCCCCGATCATGACCACGCCGGGGTTCAAGAGATTAACGATAAAGGCCACCTTCATCCCCAAATTACTCCCCGCCCGTTTGATCACTTCCATGGCCAGCGGATCATTATCGCGCGCGGCCCTAAAGATGTCTTCCATCTCGACCACCCCATCCGTAACAGCGATCTTTGTCTGCGTGCCCCTTTTAACCGCATCCAGCACCTGCTGTCCCATCCCCAAATCCAACACCCAGGGCATGAGGGCGCAGGCGGGTCCCTGGTCGCAGAGCGGCTTCTCCTCGCTCCATTTGATCGAAGGTTCTCCCGCGCTGCCGCTCGAGCCGTGATAGATCTCGCCGTCGATGATGATTCCACAACCCACGCCCGAATACATATAGATCATCGATTTAATATCTGCGACGTGGCCTAAGGAAAGACACCACTCTCCATAAGAGGCCGCGGTCGCGTCGTTTTCAATGAACGCGGGGACGTCAAATTTCTGCTCGATCAAGGTCGCGAGAGGCACGTAGATGCTCGTCGTGCCCTCCGTGCAATGTATGGTCCCGGCCTCTTTGTCGATGACGCCGCTCGCCCCCACGCACACGCCGCGCACCTTGGTGTGCTCCTTGCCTGACTTTTTAATAACCTCGGCAATGAGATCGAGGAGGGCGTTTACCACCCCCTCGGCATCTTCCCTGGGTCTCGGCGCAGAAGCCTTGCTGATAATCCGGGCGCTTAAGTCGGCCAAGACTACGCTGATCCTTTCCAAGGAAAGATCCACTCCCACAACGTAGCCAAAGGAGGGATTGAGTTCCACAATCTCCGGCCTGCGCCCCCCACTCGAGGCATCCAGACCCTTTTCCAGCACCAGACCCTGCTTGATAAAGCTATTGATATAGTTCGATACAGTGACGATGTTGAACTTGGTCGTCTTGGATATGTCGGTCCTCGAAAGCGGACCCTCTTTCCTAACCGTTTCCAGGATAGCCAGGTTCTTGCGCTCATGATCGGACAGGATAGATTCAGATATGCTCAAGTTTTTCATAAATTTCCTCCGACCGAATTAATACATTTTAATATCTTTTATCATGCATGTTACAGCCGGTCAAGAGTTTTTTCTGCAACTCCTTTTTACAGACACACATGTGTGTCTGTAGAAAAATCGTAAACTTGATGCAATCAAAGGGACCAGAACGGATTCTACTATAGCAGACACACATGTGTGTCTATCTGAGAGGAGGTATGTTATGGCAACACCACGCATAGTTCTACCAGACTACCCTCATCACGTAATTCAGCGAGGGAATAGAAATCAAAGGGTGTTTTTCACAGATCAGGACCGAAAGGCATATCTACGATTCCTTGAAGAGGCGGTTGCCAAATACCGCCTTGAATGTTGGGCTTATTGCCTTATGGACAACCATGTCCATTTGGTGCTTGTTCCAAGGACACAAGACTCTTTGGCAAGGTGCATTGGAGAGGTGCATTATAGATATTCCCTGATGGTCAACACTAGAAATGGCTGGGCCGGCCATCTCTGGCAAGGTCGCTTTTTGAGCTATCCTATGGAAGAAAGGCACCTCTATGCAGCGGTGCGTTACGTGGAGTTGAACCCCGTGCGAGCTGGCTTGGCTGCGCTAGCTGAAGATTACCAATGGTCCAGCGCAAGGGCTCACGTCCATCAAGTGCACGACAGGCTGCTAACCGAGAGTTTCCTAAATCAAGAGTTAAGAAACTGGAGGAACTATCTTTACGATCAGGAAGATGTTTCAATGACTGAACAAATTGAAGATCACATGAAGAACGGCTCACCGATGGGAAGCGGCGAGTTTGTCAGTGCCGCTTCCAGACACACTGGGGTGTCTGGCAGACACCCCAGTGTGTCTGCCAGCTAGAGATTACGGAGCTTTTGATATGCGCGGCCGAGGGTTTCCCAGACGAGCTGGGGATTGTCGCTCGCGAGGTGCGACATGTAACCTGTGCCCAGATAGCTCCAGGCAGCCAAGTTGCGGATTCCCTCCTTGTAGGCAGCCTCGCAGGCCCGTGCAAGGTCACTTTCCGTGCCCTGTTTGATACGAAAGGCGAGGATCCAGATTTGAGCTTCCTTATTGTATAAGCGGGCAAGGTCAGCTATTTTTCTGGAATACTCCCGGACAATCTCCTGCGCCTTGATGCCGCCCAGGTGCCAGTAGGGGTCAGTGCCTATGATGTCAAGGCTCTTGATGCGGGCCACGGTGTCCCAGTCGGCCAGGCAGTCCGGAACGATATAGGGCGGCAAGAGGCACACGGCGTTTCGTTTGCCCCGAGCCTTTACCCGGTCGCAGAGCTCGGTTAAGAAAGTGACGATGGAGTGATCTCTAAATTTACGCACCTCGGGCGTCAGCTCGAGCGGCAGGTCCCTCCCGCTCGCCGCCTTAAATGCGATCTCGCAGTGAATGCAATGACAGGCCCAGTCATCGTCCCCCTTTTCAAAAATGTGGAAATGGGGTTCGTCCCAAAAAAGGACGTCTGCCCCCAGCTCAATCGCGGTATCAGTCCAGTGAGTCATAAAACGGCGGAAATCAGGATTGTTGATGCAGGCGATTGCGAGGCTCTGGCCCTTGGCGCTCACCTGGCGGTGGTCCAGATGGGTCGCGATAAGTCTCGAAAAGGTTTCCCCTCCAAAAACCTGACCCACCCCCCAGGGATCCACCCAGACCTCAAGGCCTGCCTCGTGCGAGATCGCTACGATCTCCTTCATCGTGCCGGCATAAAAGGCGAGATCCGTTTCGCTGAAGGTGTGCACCACATAGGTGCAGTGATTGCGCATCATCACTTCGGCATCGCGCCGGAAATGTTCAGGGTTGCGGTTGCCGAAGTAGCTGATGCCGGTCTTCATTATTTGTTGGTCGCTGGTCGCTGGTCGCTGGTCGCTGGCGATGAGTGATCCTTTTCCTGGGGAGGAGTTGCAGGCAGAGCCCCCGGCCGGGGAGCGGAAGGCTCCTGAATCACTTCCCGAAATATCCCCTCGCCGTCGTTTTTGAGCGTCCGCTTAACCCCGCTGACGGTAAGCACAAGATCGGGGACACCATCCTGATTAAAATCTTCCACCCGTATCGCGCTCGCAAAAAAGATGAAGGGCACCCCGTCTTTATCAAAAAGGCGTTTGATGGCCTCGTCCGCAAGATTTCCGCCCGCGTCACGCACCATAACCTCCACCAGCGCCTCCCCTCCGGTCTGAATGCTCGGATCCACCCGGATCAAGTCCTCATCTCCATCCCCATCGATATCCACCGGGACCGGTTCAATGGAAATGGGCCTGGCGTCAACCGGAGGAAAATCTTCAAAAGGAGGCGGCGGCATAAACTCCTCCGGCAAAAACTCCTCGGGAGGCGTTCCCTCCCAGGGGGGTTCTGGAAGCGGCGGCGGCTCTGTTTGAGAGGCTGGTGCGACGGGCCGGGGCTTCACGGCCGCGGCTTTCGCGGGTTTCTTGGAATCGGCGGGCGCGGGTCTCGCACCCCCGCCGTCGAAGCCTACGGGACTTAAAATGGTAACGCTCCCGCCCGACGGAGCCGGGGTACGCGGCAAAGTTGTGATGGTCTGCGTTTCGGGTCCGGGTACAGGCGGGGTCACTATAACTGGAGCGGGCGATGCTTCTTCCCCGGATTCCTGTCCCGCATCTATCTCGATATCACTGTCCGTATCAGACGGCAAGGCCTGCTGGGCGGCGGGCTCCGCGCGGATCTCCGCGCGAACGTCCACGCGCGAATCTGCACCAAAAGCGCTCGTGCTTAATAAAAAGAGGCAGATGAATGCGCGGATGAGCACCGGCCGCCTCCTCAAGGCGCCTCAGAAGGATGTACCGTTAAATCCATCTCTTCCTTGAGTATGACTACGGGGTTCCCGAAGACGAGTTCGACCTTGGCGTGATACTTTCCGGGCGGGAGAGGTTTATCCAAACGGATGGTAAAGGGCGCCGACTCCTGATACATGAGGGGGTGTCCCCGCTCGTTTACGGGAACGACCACCGCGCCTTCCGCGCCCACTTCCCCAGCAGGGGTGATGACGAGCTCACCCTTTGGACGGATATGGACATTGCCCTCATTTTGAATGGCAACGCGAAAAACTTGCGAATCAGGTTGAAATGAAAACTCCGTGACTTTAGCGCGGATGTCCTCTGTTCCACGGATAATGCAATACACGGCATTTCCGATCCGGGCAACTACCGACACAGCGCCTTCCCCTTCTTCCAAGGCCCGTTGTTCAAAAAAGACGTGACCCTTAAGCTCCGCCTGGACGCCTTCTTTGGGCACCGCCACCTTGTAGGCAAGTTTCCCGCTCTCACCGGGCCTTAAGGCAATCTCCACCTGCTTCAAGGTAAGCCACGCCTTGAGCGCGCCGGCGTCCCGACCTTCGCCCACCAGCGCGCGCTCCCACTCCGATTCATCTTCGAAACTCGCCTGAATCACGACCGCCGCATCGGCCGTATTGGTCACCTCAAACTCGCCCTCGTACTCGCCGCCGGGGGGGATGTACATTTCCACCACGGCCGGCGCGACCTTCATGGCAAGTGCAGGCTGTGCGCAGGACAGGAAAATAAGCCCAAGTGCGGCGCACAACCCGATAAACCGTGTGAAATGACTTGTAAGTTTTCTCATAGCCCTTATTCTATACTATCTTTGCTGCACGGCCAAATCCGATCCACCGCCTAATTCGTGAGAAGCTCAAACACGACTTCCGACCTGTAATACTGATCTTGCACTCCAAAAAGGTCTACGGCAAAGAACACGGGAAACCCAAACGGATCGAGCGTGGCATCACCGCGCTCCGTCCCGTCATGCCAAGTGAGACGGCGCCACGTGAAGCGATCAGCCGTGTGCTCGTCGTTTTCGGGAAGATTGAGCCAATTAGGCTGCCGCTCGTTTGGAGGAAGGTTTGTATCTCCTTCCCATGCCAAAGCGATGTTCGGATCGGGAGGGATTCCACTTCTCGTGTCCGTACTGTCCGGCCCGTAATTTTGACACCACACCTTGACCGGAAGCATGCTGGCATTATCGGCTCCCACCAGCCCGGGGAGGGGTGGAGTCCCGAAAAAGGTATCGTTATCTGTAAACACGCGGATGGTAAAGGGGATATTCGCGGAATATCTGACCAAGAGAGACTCGGGCGTTCTCACGCGGCGCCTGTCCGGAGCGCCGGAGACGGTCCCGAAGCTCACGTTTTGCATGGCGTCTACACCGGAGAGCAACCCCACCCCCGCCGTTTCCCCAAAAATCCCCAACGATTCGGATTGATCCAACCCGCTCCCATGAGCCTCATAAGCAAGCGGCCCCGAGGTTGCATAGGTCAACTGCCCCTTGCTAAAAGTCATACTCGTCACCTGACCTGCGATGGGCTCCGTGCCGGTTATCTTGAGCTCCCCCTCTTTAAAAAGCACATTTTTGGGGAGGACATCCCCCCCTTCAAGCGAAGTTACGGAGGCCGGGGAAAATTGAACGGCCGCCCCGGGTTCCAGGCTTAAGGTTTCCGCGTAGGTATAGGATGGACTTGACCAGGAGCGGTACTCCAGGGTAACGGTGTTGGCGCGCTCCGCATGGGCGTTTACGAGACTTACAAGGGTGCTTGTCCCGCTCTTGACGCCCTTTAGTTCTGAATAGGTATCCAGAAAATACGGAAGATACAACACAAAACTTCCTTCCGGATCAGGCGGCGTGGGAGCGGCCAGGGGGGCTTGAGACGCGCTGGTGATAAAACTCCCGCTCGCAGTCACCGTCATGTACCCCTCTTGGGGCAGGAGTTCGGACGGCAAAATCCGGCTAAGATCGTATACGGCGCTCTTCCCTGCCTTAAGAGCGACCCCTTCCGGCGAATCCGTAATCTGCCCCAGAAAATTCACCCTGTGCACGGCGAGCTCATTTGCAGTCTCCGCAAGATTCACGAGATAAAGGCGGGGGCCGGCCGCGCCCGCAAAAGGAAGGTAAAGTTTATATTCGCCCTCGTCGTTCAAGGGCGGCTCACTTTGCAAGGGCAACTCCGAAATTTTCACGAGCCGGTCCTCAACATATTCAAAACCCACCGCCTTACCCGCAACAGCATGCACACTCCTTATGCCGATTGCGCCTTCTCCGAAAGTTACATTAGGGGGGATGCGCCCCTTTTCAAGTGAAGAAGCCGATGCAGGGGAAAATAAGACTGCTTCCCCGGGTTCCAGGCTTAAGGTTTCCGTGTAGGTATCGGATGGACTTGACCAGGAGCTGTACTCCAGGGTAACGGTATTGGTACGCTCCGCGTCGGCGTTTACAAGACTTATGAGGGTGAGCGGCCCTTGCCGCACACCGCCTGACTCGGCGTAGGTGTCCACAAAATGCGGAAGATGGAGTGAAAAATACCCTTCGGAATCCGGAGGGGAGAGGGCTGTGAAAGGAGCTTGAGCGGCTGAAAGGGTCTCGCCATTTTGAAACAATGTAGTAACAACGTACCCCACAATCCCGCGCGTCGCTTCTATGCGGAGGCGGCCTTCCGAAAAGGGAATATTTTCTGGAATTTTGGTACCCTTTTCGAGATCAGTCGCCAAGGAAGGCGAAAAGAGGATGCTCTCCTGGGGATTGAGGAAAATCGTCTGGACGTGACGGACAGCGGGATCGGCCCAACTTGTGGCGATAACGGTCACCGTATTTGCGAAACGGGCATCTGTATTCGTTAGACCCACAAGTGCGATGAGCCCGCTTTTTTGGGCAAGGGCCTCGGCACCGTCCGGATCGGCCCCCGGATCCTCCCGGAAATACGAGTCATAGATGACCTCGTACGGAGGAACCGTTAGATCAATCTGGACTGCGTCTTCCTGTTCAGCCCCCGCCCCGGAGGAACAGAGGGTCACAAGAGCAAAAACCCAGCACCGCCAGGCGCACGCTTTCGCGGTCATGGGACCTCCCGCGTCTGATGCCCTTTACTTCGTTACGAGCTCAAAATACAGCCGGCCGTCATCGTCTGCTTCGGACGTCGTTCCTTTAGTATCAGTCATGTATTTCCTATCATCCACGCCCAGGAGATCTACAGCAAAGTAAACTCTAAACCTATCACCCGGTTCGGAAACATAGGTCCTCCCGGTAATAGGATCTAACGTGGTGCTCAAAAGCGCGTAATAAGGCGGCGAGCCAGAAACATCCAATGCTCTGCTTTCTCGCTCACCCACAAACTTCCAAACACCGTTCGTTTGATCGTTCCAAAGAACGTTTTCTTTCGGGTCCGGTACTCTGGCATTCGATGAGACAGTTCCTATAATGTCAGGATAGCCGTCTCCATTTCCATCCTGGGGAGTCAGCATACCAGAACTGTTAGGGTTAGGACCAATGACCGGTGTCCAAACCCTCAGATCGAGACGAGGAGGAACGAACGTTAAAGGCTCTCCATTTTTTCGCACGCCAGGTATACCCGTTTTACTTCCACTCACGTCTATTCCATCGCTCGTAAAGCACCTTAAATCAAACGCATCGGCGACGAAATAATCGATCTTGAGCTCTCCGAATGGTATTCGCTTAAGCGAACTTCTCCCAGGCGGAAGTGTAACAGCCGGTAGCGCACTTATAGGCTGGTTCGAGCTATTCCTCACATCGAGCGAAAGACCTGCATCTCCAAGGGTTTGCACCGTGATATCCAAAGTGATCGAGTCTTTTATCGAGGCTGCCTGCGCGGGCGGCGCCACCCAGAACACCGTAAGCGCCGAACTTACCAGCGCAGCCACTAACTTTTTCATCCCATTTCTCTTTTTCATTGTATTCTCCTTTTGTCCTGGGGCGATTGTTTAAAGTGTACCGTCATTTACTTGTTACGAATCTCAAATATAAGTTCTCCCCGATAGGTCTGCGCCGGAGTGCCCAGCGCGTCAAAGGCAAAATAGACCTGAAAATTGTTGGGGGCGATTTGCATCTCATTGGGGTCCAAAACACTCGGGTCCGAACTCGAAAGGACCGTTAAAAACGGGTCTCCGTCCACATCGGTGCTGTCCTTTTCCGCAATGAGCTTCCACACCCCGCCCAGGCGCTCTCCCCCTCCGCGCCCGTCCGGAAGGCCGTCCGGGTCATCGCCCGGTTCCAGGGGCCCCTCCGGCCCATCCGGGTCCACGCTCCCCCACAGGGAATCTATCTGGGGGTCTGGCACCGTCGCCTGCGCTGTTACGGGGCCCAGGGGATCTATCATAGGCGACTCACTCGGATGGATGGGTATTCCAAACGGAGCGGCCCAGGTTTTTAAGAGCAGCCGCCGGCCTGAATCGCCCACGCCCTGAATCCCGAGCGTTTGAGAGGTGCCTCCGTCGTCGGTAAAAGCAATTAGATCAAAAGCCCCGGCCGCAAAGTAGTTCACCCGCACTTCTCCAAAACCGAAGCGGTGCCGCGCGCTTGAGGGGGTCACGTTTACTTGAGGAAGTTCGCCGATGGGGTTAAGATCACGGTCCTTAAGCGAAATCTCCGAAACCCCCTGCTGAATGGTGACCTCTACCGCAATGGAGTCGGACATATCCGCTGCCGCGGGGCTCGCGCCGCAGCACAAAGCTATGGCCACGATCAAAACTCCCAAAACCGCTCTTCTGAAACTACCTTTCATTCTGAAGCTCCGCTTCTGTTCTCCTGTCATTGCGAGCCACGCAAAGCGGGGGAAGCAATCTCATGAGATTGCTTCCCCCGCACCAGAGCGCCTTGATCTCGGTGCGGGGTCGCAATGACGCGCGAGGGAACTCTCATTGATTAAGGATCTCGAATATGAGCGTTCCCCGGTACTCCTGCTCGGCCACATTCAGTGAATCAATGGCGATATAAACATCCACTCTGCCCGTCGGCGTGTCTATCCCGACTGGTGAATCTTCTGTCAGGTTGAGCTTCCCGGCTTCGTTCACTTCTGGGATTGTGCTCCAGACAGCCGACGTATCGCCCACCCAATTCGCGTTATCCTGGGGGTTGGGTGGAGTGGCTCCTCCCACTCCTGCGCCGAAGTTCTCGGTCCAGGCCCTAAAGGGCATCTGCGCGCCATTGGTCCCGATGAGCCCCGTCCTATTCTCGGCATTGTCGGTGTACACAAAGATATGGGATGCCTGGGTGGTAGAATAGGTCACGGCAATCGGTCCTTGAGCAAACCGGTGGAGACTAGCAGTCCTCTGCACAGTCCCAAAATTGACATCGGATGGAGTGACCGTGACAGACAACTCTCCCGATGCAATAACCACCACGACGCTTACCGTATCTATCGCGGCCCAGCCAGGGGGTGAGCCCAGCACCCAGCTGACAGCCAGCGCCACGCTTATGATTTTCCTTAAGACCCTGTTCATATTCCCGCCCCCCTATTCTTTTTTAAACTTGCTTCAGTAATTTTTTAAAAGAGTTTAATTAATTTCTAAAAAAAACACGTAACCTCCCACCGTTTGAAAATATCCTAGAGGATTGCGCGTTAGATTAAGTCAACCTAGGGCGATTACGTTAACAGCGCGTTACGCCGCACCTCTTTGAAGAGCATCTTCCATGCTCTTGAGTAGAATTTCCAAAGAGCTCTGAATTTCCCCGCGTCTATCTACGGGGATCGAATTCATCACTTGAGCAAAGTGCGCCCGTTGAGACTGGATGATATCCTCTACCAATTCTCTTCCCCTTGCCGTGGGACGGACGAACACTAACCGGCGATCCGTAGCGTCCCGGACACGTTCCACCAAACCCCGTTGGGCCAGGTTGTCAATGTTCCGGGTCATGGTGCTTGTGGAAAGCCCCATGCGCTGCGAAAGCTGATTCATCGTCAGCTTCTCCTGGGCGGCAAAAGAAAGAAGTGTCTGCGCCTGCGAGTTTGTCACTTTCAGGCTGGAGCGCTTATCCCGACCTAGTCTGTAGTAAGTGCGCACAAGGTCTGTAATGGTATCGCCTACATTGCGCACTATTTCATCAAGCTGCCTTGGCTCCATAAGACGTCCCCCTTTTGCGGATTAACTGCCGTAGCTTCTTTGCTAGAACGGAGTTAAAGAAACATAACCATCCTAGCGTGCAATTAATGTAACATGCATTGTGCCAGGTGTCAATATATTTTTTATTCTATATACTGTATGACATCTTGTTACATTTGTACACAATGCCAGCTTGTGCTTTTCATAACCTGCCGTGCTTCATTGACAAGGCGCCGCGCCGTTGTTATACTGTGGCGCCATTCAGAATGAAAATCCCCACAGACAGAGAAATATGGCGTTACACAATCGTTTGATTAGGCCTTTCCGGGTTTTTGCCTGCCTATTTTTCCTATCCTTAATTTTTGCCACCGATATATCCGCTGACGATAAAGCCGCGGGAGAAGGGCCCGTCGTCCTCAACTTTTGGGAGCTCTCTGTACAGGAAGAGCTCATGCGGGTCCTGATCGGAAAATTCGAAGAGGAAAACCCCGGTATTGAGGTGCGCCTCCAGCTCCTTTCCTGGGACTCGGGGTTCGACAAGATCATCACGTCCATCGCAGCCGGAAACGCCCCCGATGTCTGCGAGCTGGGCACCACGTGGGTGCCGAAGTTTTCCCACTCGGGCGTCTTGCGCGATATCACAGACGAAGTGCGGGATATACGCGGCGAATACTTCCTGTGGGAGCCCACCCTTTATCAGGGAAGGGTGTACGGCGCGCCCTGGCTTGCGGGAACGCGCGTCATGATCTATAACCGCGATCTTTTTTCGCAGGCCGGCCTGGACCGCGACGATCCGCCCAAAACCTGGAACGAGCTCCTCGAGGCCGTGCACCGCATCGATGAACTAGGGCCCGAGACCTACGGCTTCGGCATATTCGCGGGCGAGGGAGATTCCGTCTGGCAGGAATTCCTTCCTTTCGCGTGGGGAAACGGCGGCGAGGTGCTCAACAAAAACCATACGGCCTCGCGCCTCGCTGAGCGAGAAACCATCGAGGCGCTGGAATACTACCGGCGTCTTAAGGAATTCTCCCTGGTCGACCGCCAGGCGCAGGTGAACCAGCTCTTTGCCGACGGCAAGATAGGTATTCAGATTTCGGGCCCGTGGAACTTTACCATGATCCCGCGCCAGAACCCGGACCTAAACTTTGGAGTCGCCCTCCTGCCGAGGCCCGATAAGCCGGGCGGCGTGGGGGCCGCCTTTGCCGGGGGAGAGATCTTGACCATCCTTTCGAACTCGAAGCACCCGGCCGAGGCCTTCAAGCTCATTCAATTTCTCATCCGCGGCGATAACGCCATCGAGATTACCAAGCTTCAGCAGAATATCGTCCCCACGCACAAGAACATCATCCAGCACCCCTACTTTCAAACCCATCCCAACCAAAGGACTTTCTTTAAACAGCTCGAGACCGCCGTGGCTCCCCCCAGCCACCCGGACTGGGTAGAAATTCAGGAGCACGTCACGCGGGCCGTTGAAGAGGTGATCTTCCGGGACCGGAAGCCCCAAGAAGCCCTGGACGATGCCTCGGCAAAGGTAAACGCCATACTGGAGCGCGAGGAAGACAAAGTCACCATGAGCGACGCCTTGATCACAGCGAGCATCCTCCTTCCCATCTTCCTCTTCATCGCCTTTAAGCTTCTCACGCTGCGAAAAGGAAAGACCCGCGAACAGCGCTTCATCTTTAAAAGGGACTACGCCTCGTTCCTCTTTATTTTACCCTGGCTTTTGGTCTTCCTTTTGTTCGGGCTTTATCCCCTGCTTTTTTCGGTCATCATCAGTTTTACGAAATACAATCTTCTTACCGCGCACCTCTCCTTTACAGGCCTGGGCAATTTTGTGAGCGTCCTCATAGACCCCGAATTCCATAACGCGCTCTGGCACACCTTCTTCTTCGCACTCGGGACCATCCCGTTTACCATATTTTTCGCCCTGGCGAGCGCGGTGCTCATCAACCGCCAGGTCCCCTTTAAACAGCTTTATCAGGCGGGCCTGTTTCTACCCGTCTCGACATCGGTCATCGTGATCGCCACCATATTCTCGTACCTTTATTCTCCGGAGGGACTCATCACGCAGGCGGGAAATGCCCTGCTGGACCGCTTCAGCCTCCCCCACCCCGACTCAAGCTGGCTCAATGACGTCCATTGGGCGCTTCCCAGTATCATGGCCATGAACGTCTGGTCCAGCTTCGGGTATTACATGGTCCTGTTCCTCGCGGGCCTTCAGACCATTCCGCACGAATTCTACGAGGCCGCCGACATCGACGGGGCGGGGGAATGGCAGAAGTTCTGGCACATCACCCTTCCACAGCTTAAGCCCATCATGCTTTTTGTCATGGTCATCAATACGATTCACTCCTTCCAGGTCTTTCCCGAGATATTCGCCATGACCAAGGGGGGACCCTTGGGCAGCACCACGACGGTGGTCTACCACCTCTACGAAATCGGCTTTCACCGGTTTGAGATGGGCCAGGCCTCTGCCGTGGCCTACATCTTGTTCATGATCATCATGATCTTCTCGCTTCTGCAGATGCGCGTATTTCGATTCGGGGAGACGCAGGCGGAATGATTACGGAAGAACGACGAAGGACGAGGGACGCGGGACGAAGGACGAGCGACGAGGGACGGCCCATGAGACGGGAGCGGATACTTATCTGGATCAGTGTCGCGATTCTCACGGCCATCGTCGTCCTCACCCTCATGCCCCTCATCCTGATGTTCTATACCTCTTTCAAGCCCGCAGGCACTTTATTTCAGCCCGTGAGCGACATCCTGGTGGCGGATTTTAACGAGGGCGAGACGAACTCCATCGGGGGGGTCATCGCGACCCGCGCGGATCCTTCGTCCGGCATAACCTTAGGAGATGCGGAAAACCGCGACCCCGAGAAACCCGGCCGCAGTCATACCATTGAGTATCGGCACAGCCCGGGGTCCACCACGCTCTGGTGGACGCACCTGGGACAAGATTTGAGGAAATTCAGCGAGCTGGAGTTCTATGCCCGCGGGGAGGCGGGCGGCGAGAACTTCTTAATAGAATTTTCCGATATTAACGATAGAACCATCTCATTGCCGCTCAAAGAGATACTGCCACAAGGCCTGACGCCCGAATGGCGCAGGATGAGGATTCCCGTCACGCGCTTCGACCTCTCCGGGCTCTTGCCCGGAATCTCCGAAAAACGCGCGGAGGAGCTTAGGTTTCGATTCACGGAACCCGGCTCCGGACGCATTTACTTAGACGACATCCGCCTCCCCTTCAAACGTTTCACCATTTCAAATTACACCGACGTTGTGATCAGCGGCCCCTTCGGCCGCTACTTTTTTAACAGCACCCTGATCGCGCTCATCGTAACGCTTGGAAACCTCATTTTCCCCGCCATGGTGGCCTATGCCTTTGCCCGTAAGGAATTTCCCGGGAAGCGCCTCATGTTTATCCTCATCGTGGGGAGCATCATGATTCCGCCGCAAGTCCTCATGGTGCCCGTCTTCATCCTTATGAAGAACATCGGCTGGCTCAACACCTACTGGGCCCTGACGGTGCCGGCCCTCATCGCCCCCTTTAACATCTTCCTCATGCGCCAGTATATCTCCAAGCTTCCCCTCGCCATGGAAGACGCGGCGCGCGTCGACGGCGCGAACGACTTCCAGATCTTTTTCCGGATCATCCTCCCCCTTTCCAAACCGGCCTTGGCCGTGGTCGGCATCAACACCTTCATGGGAAGCTGGAATACTTTTCTTTACCCCTTCATCCTCACCAACACCACCGAGATGCGCACCCTCCCGGTAGGTCTTGCCCTCTACAAAAGCCTCCACGGCGTGGACTGGGTCCACCTCATGGCCGGCTCCGCCATCAGCGCCCTCCCCGTCATCGTCGTCTTCCTGTGCTTCCAACGGTACATCATTGCGGGACTTACGGCGGGAAGTGTGAAAGAGTAGCCCGCCACCTCCCTCGTCATTGCGAGCCCCGCAGAGCGGGGCGAAGCAATCTCAAAGGAGAGAAATTGAAACAAAAGCAAGGCTACGTTTACTTCATGATGAACAAGGGAAATTATGATGAGCTCTGAGATTGCTTCGCCCCGCAGCGAGAGCGAAGCGCTCTGGTGCGGGGCTCGCAATGACAAGTCAATTTGCTTCATTGACTTTGACGCAACGATCACGAAACAAGACACCCTGGTCGTTCTGCTCGATCA
>JACPQZ010000025.1 GCA_016190205.1 Candidatus Omnitrophota bacterium
GTGCGAGGCGGTGATGTCCAGGAAGCAGAGCTCGTCGGCGCCCTCGCGATCGTAAATCCGGGCGATCTCGACCGGATCGCCGGCGTCGCGCAGGCCGACGAACTTAACTCCCTTCACGACCCGCCCGGCCTTCACATCGAGACAGGGGATGATGCGTTTGGCCAGCATAAATTTGCTCATAGGTTAGCCGAGAAGGGATAGCATCTCAAGTTCGAAAGAGATCCGCTTTTGGAGCTCAGTTATTGGAGGGTGGGCGGCCTTCCCGCTACGACCTTAGTCTCATTTTTCCCTTGACAGTGGTACGGTGCTGGCATAGTCTCGCGCACTCTACTGACACGAGCTTGCAGGCTGGGTTTTTTGATCTGGTCACATCTTGTGTATTGACATCATTGCCCGGACTGGGTCCTCCCCAGCCGGGCTTTTTTGTTTCGTTGAAGGGCGCCTGTTTCGCCGCGCTCGAATCCTCTCCGTACACAGGTGTCCAATGAAGTGGAAGTGATTATGCTGGAATATCTGCACGCCTTTAATCAGGGGCTAATGAACGTGCTGCCCTTTTCGCCGCACGGGAGCGAAACTTTTCTTTACATGATGGTGGGGATGGGGATCGGATTTTTTGTCGGCCTTCTCCCCGGTCTTGGCGGCGCTACTACGCTGGCGCTGATGCTGCCCTTTATTTACAAGATGGATCCCACCACCGCGTTTGCTTTCCTTCTGGGCTCCAACGCCGTGACCGCGACCACCGGGGACATCACATCCGTTCTCTTTGGCGTGCCGGGTGAGGGCATCACCGCCGCGACGATCGTCGACGGCCATCCGATGGCAAAGAAAGGCGAGGCGGGGCGCGCCCTGGGCGCGGCTCTGATGAGCTCTCTTGTGGGCGCGGTGTTTGGCGCTTTTATCCTCGCGTTGGCAATCCCTGTCGTCAGTCCTCTGGTCCTCTCCATCGGCTCGGCGGAGTTTTTTATGCTGGCCTTGCTGGGTATTAGCTTCGTCGCGTCGCTGAGCGGAAATAACGTGTCGAAAGGATTGGCTGCCGGGGGCCTGGGGCTTGTGCTCGCGATGGTCGGGCTCGATCCCATAGAGAGCGTCCCGCGCTTTACATTGGAGCCCATCTTGGGAGAAGACAACGCGCTTTTCCTTTGGGACGGGTTTGCCCTTGTAAGCGTGACTGTGGGCCTCTTCGCCATTCCAGAAATAATCGATCTGGCCGTCCAGGGATCCAGCATCGCCCGCGATAGCAATCCGGGAAAGCTCGGCGGCGTCATGGAAGGCGTCAAAGACACCTTCCGTCATTGGAAGCTGGTGCTGCGCTGCAGCGGCATCGGCGCCTACATCGGTTTGATCCCTGGGATGGGCGGCGGTCCGGCCCAGTGGCTGGCCTATGCGCATGCCGTGCAGAGCTCGCCGGATAAAGAACGCTTCGGCAAAGGGGCGGTAGAAGGCGTTCTCGGACCCGGCGCCGCCAACAATTCCAAAGAAGGAGGTTCGCTGATCCCGACTCTGGCCTTCGGCGTGCCGGGAAGCCTCTCGATGGCGATTCTGCTCGGCGCGTTTATCATTCAGGGAATCGTGCCTGGTCCCGATCTCTTGAACCCGGCCAAACACTTAACGCTTACCTTCTCCTTTGTCTGGATCATCGTGATCACGAACATCATAACGGTCGCCATCTGTTTCCTCTTCCTCAACCAGCTTGCAAAGATCACGTTTGTGAAAGGGACTTATCTCATTCCCTTTCTTTTACTGCTCATCTATCTTGGCGGGTTCGCGGTGAAGAACAGTTTCGGGGATATCTTCCTGGTCTTGCTCTTCGGCGCCCTCGGCTGGCTGATGGTCAAGTTCGACTGGCAGCGCCCGCCTCTCCTCCTCGGCCTGGTCTTGGGGGGAATAGCGGAGAACAACCTCTTCATCGCCAGCCGCATTTACGGCGCGAGCTGGCTTCTGCATCCGGGCGTCCTGGTCATCGCGCTCATCACCCTCATCGGCATCCTCTATCCTGTTCTGGTGGCTCGCCTCAAACGTTCGCGTGATTCGGAAAATCCGCCGCGCTCGGGCCCGGGTACGCCTGCCGTAAAAACCATGTCCATGCCGCTGACGAGCCGCATCGCGCGCGCCTTGTTCGCCCTCTTTGTCCTGGCCGTCTTCGCCTACGTGGTCTACGAGGCGCAGTTCGGCTTCGGGGCCTGGGAGCCCCGCGCGGCCCTTTTCCCTTGGGTCATCGGTCTGCCCAGCTTGTTATTGGCGATGTCCATTTTCGTCCAGGAGTTCTTGCGCTCGACCCAAAAAGTCAAAGTGGAAGCATTTGATCCGCAGCAGCAACCCGAGATCGATCCTATTCTCGCGCGTCAAAGGACGCTGTCGATTACCGGCTGGATCGTCGGTTTTTTTCTGGCCATTTGGCTCCTGGGATTTACCGCGGCGTCGGCCGTCGCTACCCTTCTTTATCTCAAATTCGGCACCGGAGAGAGGTGGCCCGTCGCCTTGGGATTGACGTTGGCCGCCTGGTTGTTCTTTTACGGCTTGTTTGATTATGCCCTGCAACTGCCATTTCCCGAGGGCGCGGTCTTCGAGTGGGTGCCGGCGAACTTCGCAGCCCTGGGTATAACATCCTAAGGAGGTAATCATGAAATGCCGGATCATCTCCGCGGCAGCACTTGTCGTTTTCGCGTTTTTCTCTAGCTCACTGGGGCGAGCCCAGACCCCGTTTTATCAGGGGAAGACCATAACCATTCTTGCCGGCACCGGGGCAGGCAACGTGTACGATCTCTACGCCCGGCTGTTTGCCCGGCACATGGGCAAGTACATCCCGGGCAACCCGGACATTATCGTGCAAAACATGGCCGGCGCAGCATCGATGATCGCGGCAAA
>JACPQZ010000027.1 GCA_016190205.1 Candidatus Omnitrophota bacterium
CGCTTGAGCACCGGCAATCTGCTTGGGAGATTCAGCCCCCAGGGAAAAAAGGGAGAAATGCCCGACCTCGACGGTGACGACTTGGTTCACCGTGTCGTTTTCGACGACGGCAAGTTCGACCCAGCGGCCCACAGTCTCATCGTACTGATAAACTTTAAGAAGCGACTTATCCTGAATGCCCGCACGGTCCAGGTCCGTCTGCGTGTAAGGGATCTTGAGAAAGGCCGGCTGATTAAATTCTGTGCCGTCGGGCCCCAAATCTACCACGGGACCCACCGGCTGAATCCCTTCCGGAAGGCTAGGGGGATCCATGGCCTCCGACACTGTAATAGCGGTAGTTTCCGAAAGTCCGTTCTCGGGCACCGAGACCTGTGTTCCGAAAAGCACGCTCGAGGCGCTTTCCACATATACGATACCGCCCTGCCCCCCGATCACCTTCTCCTCGACCACGGCGCTCTCACTCGAGCGGCGGTACCAGCCGGTGTGCCGGGCATTCAGCCGGAACATCCCCCATTCGACGAGACGGGAATCGAAAGGGGTCAGCACATCCCATACATACACCATGCCGGAACTGGATCCGACCGCGATGTCGAGGTCCCCATCCTGGTCGACATCGGCAATCATAGGCGACGCATACACGCTGGCCCCCAGGACTTTGGGGAATCCGTCCACCTGGCGGCCAGAATGATGCCAGGCATGGAGCTTACCGTCACTGGAGCCCACGATGACCTCCATGCCGCCGTCCCCGTCTATGTCCGCAATGGCGGGCGACGAAAATTCGATGGCGCCTCCAGTGGTGCGCGGCCACCCGGAAACGGGCGCACCGCTGTGATGCCAGGCGTAGACCTTAGCGTCTTCGGAGCCCACGACCACCTCCAAATCACCGTCACGGTCCAGGTCGCCCAGGGCCGGGCTCGAGGTGATTTTTCCCGAGGTCGCCCGCGGCCACCCGGGCTTTAACGCACCCGTGGACTCCAAGACATACAGGCGCCCGTCGTGAGAACCGAATGCGATGTCCTCATTTCCATCCCGGTCCAGGTCGCCCACGGCGGGGGAAGATTGAACCTTGTCACCGCTCTGAAAGTGCCAAAGCTCTTGGCCGGAGGAACTCCAGCAATAAAGGGTCCCGTCGTCGGAACCCGCGATAAGTTCCAGACCCGTTGCGGGCAGTATGTCGGCGATGGCAGGAGAAGACACAACCGGACCACCCGTCTTCACGGGCCATCCGGTGAGCGGTGCGCCTTCCAGCGTGAGCACGCAAACACTGTCCCCGGCCGTTCCGAACACGGCGTCCAAAGCGCCGTCGCGGTTAATGTCGTCCACCGCGATGGAAGAAGTCACCGCGCCTATCCCCTCCTCGAGCACGACAGGCCATCCGGGGCGGGGGGTGCCGTCACCGTTCCAGGCATAAATCTTGTTCGTCTCGCTTCCTACCATCACGTCCATCGCCCGGTCCGAATCCACATCCGCTAAAGTGGGCGCAGCCAGGATGGAGCCGCTCGTCGCGACCGGCCAGCCCTCAACTCGGCCCGTGCCGTGATCCCAGGCATAAACCCGGCTGTTTCCAGGGTCTTCGACCATGAACCCCGACAGCAACTCGAAATCCCGGTCTCCGTCCAAGTCCCCCAAAGTAGTGGAAACCGCACCTCCCTCGGCGGCGCGAGGCCAGGACGCCAAAAGATTGGACAGGACCGAGCGCCTGCGCGGATCAAACCCGAGCCGGTATTCCTCCAGGTTCGTCAAGTGGTCCCCGTCGGGATCGGCGGCCGCGTCCCTGGGGTCGCCGGGATTTAGGCCCGCTTCGGCTTCCCAGGTATCCGGAAGACCGTCCCCGTCCCGGTCGCCGGCGCTCGCGTCGTAGCGAATGACATTCGTAAGATACCCCCGCACATATTGGGTGAGGGTCTCGCCGGGCGCTGCAAAGCCCCGCGCGGGATTATTGACTACGGTATAGGGGTTTCCCTCCCAGTCCGTGCCCGGGTAGCTGAAGCCATCAGGTTCCGCGAAAAGTTCGTGAATCCTCTCCTCGTGGGGCCAGGGCCAAAGATCCTCATCGGTCAAGACATCATATCCGGGCTCGCCCCACAGCGTGCCGGAGCGGCCGTAGCGCTTTAAGACGGACGCTCCCCTTTTGCTGCCAGCCTCGCCGGTCCCCGTATCCGGAGTCTCGACGATGCTCGCAAGCTGGGCGGTATCCGTGCGGCTGTGGGTCCCCAGGGCATGACCGGAGGGGTTGTACCAGTTGTAATCGGCGACGTCCACCTGGTCATTGCGATTCGTGTTGGCTAGAAACAAACTGTTCCGAACCGAGGTGAATGTGTTTTCGTCCTTCCAGCCCGACCACTGCGCGATGCCCTGATCGGTGCGGCCTACCGTCACCTGATCGATGCGGGTGGCCTGGCCGGCATCCCCGTCACGCATGACGATGCCGGCCTCGCGCACATCCCAAACCACGGAATTTATCACCTCATTCCCGCCGGCGGGCCAGTCTTCATTGATCAAAAATCCGTTGGAGGGGATGTTGAGGGCGATTGAGCCCATGTATCTGATATTTTTGGCGGCATGCACATTCTGCATGCCGGCACCGAGGCCGCGGCCCGGGTTGAAATCCACGGCAATGACGTTTTGGGCCAGCGAGTCGTGGGAGGCCGTGATATCGTCCACTGCCCCGTAAAAGCAGACGCCCGACTTGGGCTCGCGCTCGATATTGCCGTCGAAGCGGACCACGACACGCCGGAGGATCACGTTGCTCGATTCAAACACGATGACCCCGTAGACCATGGTGCCCGCGACCCAGACGTCCTCGAGCAGCACGTGGTGACTGCCCTCGTTGATGCTGACGACCTCCCCGTAGCGCGAGTCTATAGAGACCCCGTTCTTGACCCCCGTCCTCATGATCTTGACGTGATCGGAATGGCGTATACGGATATTGCTTCTCCTTAAGGTAAGACCTTCGATCTGGACATAGGACGAACCCCGGGCCTCGCCATCCACCGGCCCGCCGAGGTAAATAGACGTTCTTTCCAGAATAGCTCCCCCGTCGCGCTCCGCTCGCACGATGGTGTACGCGGTCTGTGAACCATTGGGCGGGGAAAAGCTCGAGTAAGGCTGGCTGGAGAAATAACTCCCGATCGACTGCCGGTAGGTGCCGTCCATGAGGATCAGGGTATCGCCGCCGGCCATTCCCCTCCTAAAGGCATGTTCGAAAGTGGCCCACGGTGCGGAGCGCGTTCCCGGATTTGCGTCGTGGCCGGAGGGGGAGATGTAATAAGTAGCTGCTAGGGCAGGGCCCGCGCCCGCGAGCAGGAGAGTAACAAATACAACGTGAGTCCACAGACCACCTATAGACTGTGGGACGTGGGACGTGGGACGTGGGACGTAAACCGTGTACCGTGTACCGTGACACGAAGCACGATGCACGAAGCACGATGCACGCGGACGAATCAGTTCACGTTTCATATTACCCCGCCACAAAGCTCCGCACTGCGGACGAGCTTCCCGGCCCAAAGCGGGCGCTTGCCTCAATGCGGTCCCAATTTTCCCTAAACCAGCGAAGGGTCTCCCCGAGCCCCGTCTCGAACAGAGTGGCGGGCTCATAGCCGATGAGCCGCCGGGCCTTATCCACGGATGCCAGAATACGGCTCTTGGTATCCCATTTGCGCCGCTCGGTCAGGGTGTATCCCGCCTCATTGGAGACAGCCTGGTTAATCATTTTCGCCAGGTCTATAATCTTGATCTCCCGCCCGGAGGCCAAATTAAATTCCTGGCCCACGGCCTGGTCGAAGGAGCCGGCCCGCAGGAGGCCGTCCACGATGTCGCCGACATACGTGAAATCCCTGGTTTCCTCGCCGCTTCCCGTTATGGGAAGGATCTTCCCCTGCATGGCCCAGAAGATGAAGTTGGGGATGACATTGCGGTACTGGCCCGGAATTTCCCCGGGGCCGTAGGAATTGAAAAACCGGCACTTGACGACCGGGAGTTCATACTGGTGCCAGAAGAAGTTCGCGTAGAGCTCGCCCAGCATCTTCGTGATCTGATACGGGGTGGAAAGATGGAGCGACATGAACTCTTCCCTTAAGGGAAGAGGGGCCTGGCTTCCGTAAATAGAACAGCCTGACGAGGCATAAATAAAGCGCCTGACGCGCGTCATCTTGGAATACTGCAAGAGCCGCAGGGTGCCCAGGCCGTTCACCTCAAGATCCGTCTCCGGGTGATCCAGCGAATTTTGATTCGCGAAAAAGGCGGCCAGGTGGTACACGACCTCCGGCTCCTCCATAAACACGCGCTTGAGCTTGACCTCGTCCCGTATGTCTCCCTCGACAAAAATCACGTTCGGAAGCGAAGGCACGTTCCAGCGCTCGGCGCTCGAGAGGTTATCCAGCACGGTCACCTGCGCCGCCCCCGCCTCGGCGAGTGCCCGCACAAGGTTGGACCCAATCGCCCCAGCGCCGCCCGTCACCAGCACCCTCTTACCTTTGTATACGTTAAGATACTCACTCATAACACTCTCCTTTCGTTCATTATGAAATGATGAAATGCCCGTCTCGTCCCCTTGGGCCCCATGCGGGCCGATCTCAAGCATCCGGGATACAGCACCCGGGGCCGGCACCCTTCTCCGCGAAACGTTCGCGCCCCAGCGAGGCGCTCACTCTGCATTTTTTGTGCACCGCTCACCTCTGGGCGATCGGGTGGACCCTGCTGCACAAAAAATGAGGTTCGCTCCGAAGGGCGCCGCCCCCGGCTGCGATCGGCCCGCTGACCTGCAACACCGGCCCAGCCGGTCGATAGGGAAATGCCCGGCTCGGCCCCTGCAGGCCGCTTCGGCTGTTTTAGGTGTTCTCCGCAGGCGGCGAGGGAAAGAGAACGGCTGCTGTCTGAGGCCCGATTCGAGCGCGACCTCTGCGTAGCTCCCCGCCGAAACCTGGACGAAAAAGGAGCGAAGCAGGGGAAAATCAGCCAGTGGGCTGATTTTGGGAGCGCGAGGGCTTAAGCGGGCCGAGTTCAGCCGTTCCCCGAGCCGGCCAGGAGAACACCGACCCCTCCGAAGCTCCCCTTCGCATGAAGTTCCGGGGGGCGAAGGAGGGGAAAAACAGACGGCGGCCAAAGGGAACGAGACGGGCATTTCCACTCCTTTCACCGATCACCGATCCTAGTTATCAACCGTTCGTACTCGCGGGCACAGTACTCTATCGAAAAATAGCGTACCGCGTAGTCCCGGCCGCTCGCTCCATATGCTTCCGTCAGCACGCGGTCCTGACGGCACTTCAAAATGGCATCTGCGAGCTCCTGGGGCTCGCCCGGCGCGACCGCGAGCCCGCACCCCGCCCGGCGTATAATCTGGGGGGCGTCGCCCTCCAGCGGGACGGCAGCCACCGCGGCGCGTCCCGCCGCCATAATGCTCAAGAGCTTGGACGGAACGACCGGCGTTTTTACCTCTTTGCTCAAGGTGACCAGGCACACGTCGGAGGCATGGAGGAGGCGGGGATATTTTTCCTTTGGCTGCATGGGAAGAAAGCGCACATTGGAAAGACCCAGGGCCCCCGCTTGACTCTCAAGCCGCGCCTTATCCACTCCGTCGCCCACGATAAGAAAAAGGATGTCGGGTTTGTCAGATAAGTTCCGAGCCGCCCCCAAAACGGTTTCGAGATCCTGCGAGTGTCCGATCACGCCCGCGAAAGAGACCACAAATGTCTCAGCGCCTATCCCAAAATCCCTCCGGAATCCATTCACGCGGGGGCCCGGCTGAATCCGGTCCATGTCCACGCCGTTGTGAACCACGTGCAGTTTCTCCGGATCGATCCCGCAGCGCTCGATGGTGCGCGAGTTTCCGACCGAGTGGACCGTCACCAAATCCGCGCGACGGTAAATAAAACGCTCCAGCCGCCTTAAACCGCCGATGAGCCACGGGTTTTTGAGGACCCCGAGATCAATGGCGCTCTGGGGGAAGAGGTCCTGAACGTTCAATATAAAAAGGCCTCCTTTAAGCTTCGAAAGGGCCCAGCCCGCAAGCCCCAGCGGGAGCGGCGGCGAATAAACTAAAGTGGCGTCCGGACTTTCTCCTTTCGCCAAAAGCCCCCGGATAAAAAATATGAAGGCCGAAATAAACTGATCGAGCCCGCGCAGAACGTGAACCCCTCTCGGAAGGCAGAGCGTGCGCACCCGAAGCACCCGCATGCCCGCCATCTCCTCTTCGAAGATAAGGCCCTTGCGGTACTTGGGATCAAGACGATTCCTATCCACATGGTACGAGGGAAAACCGGTCAGGACCTCGACCTCGTGGCCCCAGGAGGCCAGCTTCGACCCGATCTCATAAAAAAGATGCGACGCGGAACCATTCTCCGGCGGGAAATACGAGGACACAAGACGGAATTTCATGGCTCCACCCCACACAAGGGCTCAACATCAAGCGGTACACCCGCCTCGAGGGATTCCCGCGCCCGGATGCTCGCCAGCGAAACACGCAGGGCCCGGTTGAGGTCTCGCGCGCAAGCCCGGCCAGGCTTAAAAAACTGCTCCAGCTCTTCGCGGAATCCCAGCTCTTGAGCCATGAGCCTCGTTTGGCGCCTGCGCCCGCCCTGTACCCATGTGAGCGAGCGGAAGTCTTCGATCGCGGCCACGCAGTCTCCGCAAAAAATCTCCAGCCGCTCCCGGGAAAAAGCTTTCGAGCCTTGCGCCGTGTACAAAATCGTGCCCAGGGAGCCGTCGCCAAAAGCCACCGTGATAACCACGTTGTCATCAGACGAATACTTTCCGCCCCTGGCCGGCACCCCCTTCGCATAGACCGAAACCGGATCCGAGTCCGCCAGGTGCGCCATAAGTTCCAAGTAGTGGCAGACCTCGCCAATCACGCGTCCTCCCCCCTCGGCCGGATCGTGCACCCAGTGCTCCAGGGGAATAAAGCCTGCGTTTATCCGGTAGGTCATGACCAGGGGTGAGGTGCGCCCCTTAAGGGACGCTTTTGCCCTCGCGACAAGCGGGCTCGCCGAGCGGTTAAAACCCACCGCAAGGCGCGGGGCCTTTCCGTTTAAACCGGACATTTTCTCCGCGATGGCCAGAAGCTCCTCCTCGCAAATGGCAAGGGGTTTTTCCACATAGATGTTCCTCTTTTTTTCCAAGGCCTCGAGCACGAGAGGCGCATGCTGGTGATGACGCGTCAGAATCATGACTGAATCGATCTCGGGATCATCCATAACCTCTTCGTGCCGGCTCGTGGCATATTCAAACCCAAACTTTTTTGCCAGGTGCTGGGAGCCTACCCCATTTGTGGTCGCGATGGTTTTAAGACGAACGCCCTTGGCGAGCTTAAGCTGGGGCAGGAGGACGTTTTTCGCAAAGGGCCCCCCGCCGATAACCCCGACGGTGCGGACGGCGCGGGCAGAGGAGGACATGGGGGTTACCTGAACCGTTGAATCACGATCACACCCCGTGGACCCTCCATCGGCATACTCGAACACGACCCCAATGTACCGATCCCGTCCGGAGATGAGACCGGCATATGCCTTGAGGGCCTCATCAAAACGGAAGCGATGGGTGATGAGGGGCTTCATCTGAATCTCTTTAGACGCGACGAGCATTAGGTACTCTTCCAAAAGCTGTCGCGCCCCGTTCTCGCCTGCGTTTTCTCCGAGACTGCCCGGCCCGGCGGCTTTAGAAACAGTAAGCTCGAGCTCCTTTTCCCAAAAGGCCTTTCGGTCAAGCGTGAGGGCGCACACCCCGACGAGGACGATGCGGCCGCGCGCGCGGGCAATTTGAGCGGCGAGGTCCATGGGACCTGTGTCATTGCTCGACGCGGTCACGATCACGCGGTCGGCCCCCCTTCCCCGTGTGAGATTCTCGACCTCTTCTTGAATGCTGTTGAGGAAAGCGTGATGGGCCCCCAGCCCTTTGGCCAGGGCCACCTTCGCCGGATCGACATCCACTCCGATGGCCTGGGCCCCCCGCGCCTTGACCATCTGCACGGTGAGAAGCCCTAAAAGGCCCAGGCCAATGACCGCCACGCGGTCACCCGGAACGATCCGTGCGTTGTTAACACCGTGAAGCGCGATCCCCCCCACCATGCCGAAGGCGGCCTCATCCCAATCCACACCCTCCGGGATTTTGGCGCACAGCCTCTCGGGGACCCAGACCACTTCTCCATGGCCGGCGAATCCCGCCCCCATGCACGCCACGCGGTCGCCCGCGCTAAGATGACTTACGCCCTCACCTACCCCGATCACTTCGCCGCAGGAGCTGTAACCCAGAGGCACGGGCTCATCCAAACGGTTCATGGCCTCGCGCCACACACTCAAGAATCCTTCCTTGCCCGCTTTTTCGAGCGCCCGGCGGACGAGGTCGGGCCGGGCCATCGCCTTTCCGAGAAGGCTCTTGCGGGCCGTCTCGATCATGAGCCGCTCCGTCCCAATGCTCACGGCCGAAACCTTAGTCCTGACCAGCACCCCTCCGGCCTTAAGCCGGGGTACAGGCACCGTCACCATTTTGAGATCGCCCTTTCTATAACTTTGTACGACCTGCCGCATCACTCACCCCGCACAACGCACAACGCACAACGCACAACGCGCAACGCACCCCGCCAGTGTATTTCATCTTTTGTTCCACATGACCCAGTCATAGAGCGCGAGGACTTCACGGCCATTTCGTGTCCACGTGTGCAGGCGCTCGACGCGCGCGCGCCCCGCCTCACCCAGCCTTGATGCGCCCTCGCGGTCGGACAGAATCCGCACGATCGCCTGCGCCAAGGCGGCGGAACTGCCGCTTTCAAAAAGGATCCCTTCCTTTCCATCCGTCATAATCTCTTCCAGGGTGGGGACGCGCGGCGCCACCACAGGCTTGGCCATGCCCATGTATTCCAGGACCTTCATCGGGCACCCGAACGTGTTGGTATGAGGCAGGACGCCCACGTCAAACAAGGCAACGTATTGCGGGAGGGCCGCATGCGGGACAAAACCCGTAAACCGGAAAGCCGGGCCCAGACCCTGCGATTGAACGAGACCTTCAAAGTGTCCCTTGAGATGCCCTTCTCCCACAAGCACAAAGACCACGTCGCTCCTTAGCGCGAGTATTTCCTGTGCGGCCTTGATCAATAGATCCACTCCGTGCCAAGGATAAAAGCCCCCGACGAAACCCACGATCCTGGAGCCGTTCACAACGAGCCTTTCCCGGAGGCCGTCCACCGATACCCCCGGATGAAACTCGTCCGGATCCACCGCGTTCGCCACCACGCGGATCTTTTCGGGAGTGAGCTTGAAACTTTCCACCAGATGCTCCTTAAGCACCTGGGTCACTACGACGATGGCGTCTGCCCGATTAAATACCCAGCGGTCGATCGCATCTTCCAGCCGTTTGAAAAACCCGCTGCGCGCGGGGTACACATTGGACGGCGTGCGGGAGGTGAAATTAACCTCCAATATGAGGGGGATACGCCTTTTCCTCGCCCAAAACGCGCCCGGCCAGCTGAAGATCGCGTAGCGCTCGTATATAAATGAATAACCGGGCCTCCGCGCCAGGGCTGCCCCCATGCGAGCCCAGCTGTAAAATGTATACAGGAATTCCACAAGTTCCCTTGCCGCGCCGGCCGACCGTCGGCCGGATCTCTTCCCGCCCGCAAAAGCGGGTGGATTCCAGATATCAACGCCCGGAGGTGAAATCACATCCACCTCATGCCCATGCCGCTTCAAGGCCTTGATCATCTGCCGGATGTGATTGCCGTCCGCGCCCGAGGCGCGCGTGCGGTGGTGATAGAGGATTTTCATAGCCTATAACTCTTTATCAGTTACCAGATACCAGTTACCAGTAACCAGAAGAAACCAGCTACCAGAAACCAGAAAATTATTTTTTTGCAGGCTTCTCTGGTATCTGGCTTCTGGTATCCTCTGGTATCTGGTAACTGGTTTCTGGTTTCTAATAGTTTTCATTACTGTCGTCGTTCAAGAACGCTTCCAGATTTACAGGTTGCAGCCCGCGCAGTCTGATGTCTTCGATGAGCTGCGGCAGGATGCGCACAGTTTGCGCGTAATCCTCGTGCAGGAGGACGACGTCCCCCGACTCGGCACGCGCCACAGAGCCCCGGATCTCTTCGCCGGAGGTGTCGCGCCAGTCAAAGCTGTCAATGGACCACAGGGCCACTGTCTGCCGACGCACAAAGGCGTACTTGAGCAGCCGGAAACTTAGCTCGCCATAGGGCGGCCGGATAAAACGTGAAGGCCTGCCGGTCACCCTTTGGATGACCTCCTCCGCCCGTTCGAACTCCTGCCGCATGCCGTCCTCATTGAGTTCGCTCAAACGCCGGTGTGAGTGGGAATGATTGCCGACCGTGTGGCCCTCGAGGACCATGCGGCGGATAAGATCGGGCCGTTCCGCGGCCTGCCGCCCGATCACGAAAAACGTCGCCAGTGCCTTGGCCTTCTTGAGAATCGAGAGTATCTCCTCGGTATGACCCGGATAAGGCCCGTCGTCAAACGTTAGGGCGATGCGCCCGCCGTCCGCCTTCACTTTCGACATGAGGTATGCGTCCGGCACGAGCCGGTCTGCCAGGTGTTTCCAGTTCATGAACGATTTCTCCAAAGTAACATCATATCTATCGATGAGAAACCAGATACCAGTTACCAGCAACCAGAAGATACCAGAGGCCAGAAACCAGAAGAAACCGACGATCGGACATCGAACCTGGTATCTGGTTACTGGAATCTATCTGGTAACTGGTTACTGGTTTCTGGTTTCTGGTTGTTATCGGTATTGTCAATATATTTCCTGTGCCACAACTCCAATACGAGCAGTAAAAAGATTCTGCGGTGCATGTCCTCGCGGCCCGAGCGGTGTTTCTCAAGCAAGGCCTCAATCGCCGATGGACGAAAATACCCACGCGCCAGCGTCCTTTCCTCAAGCAAGATCGCCGCCGCCTTTTCATATAAGGGTCCCCGGAACCACGCCTTTAAAGGAAGGGGGAAACCTTTCTTGGACCGCTCCGTCCACCCCGGCGGAAGCCGGCGGCGCATGACCTCCTTTAGGATGAACTTCCCCTTGTTGCCTTTGAGCTTGAAGGCGTCGGGAAGTGCAATCGCAAACTCTACGAGCTCCTGATCCAGAAATGGACACCGGGTCTCAACAGAGGCCGCCATCGTCATCTTGTCGCCCTTGAGCAAAAGGTCATCCGCAAGCCATGTCTTGATATCTACATACTGCATCTCACTTAAGAACGTAGGGCGCTGTCCTCTTTGGACGAGGTCCGAAAAGTAGGTCTCCATGCGGTGATCTTGGGTCACGCGGAATGCGTCCGAATAAAGACGCGACTTTGCCGTTTCGGTCAGGTCGTTTGACACAGTTTGGTAGCGCGCAGCGCCGGAAAGAGCCAGCCAATCAAGATATTTCTCCAACTTTTCCGGTACACGCGCGGCCGTCGCGGCACTGCGCATCCATTGCAATGCCTTGGCCGGAACGAGGGAACGGATTCGGTTTAACATGAGCATCTTCGCGTAAATACCGTAACCGGCAAAAAGCTCATCTCCCCCCTCTCCGGACAGGAGCACCGTGACATGCTGTTTAGCCATTTTGGCGATTTGAAAAAGCGGAACGCCGGACGCCTCAATAATGGGCTCCTCCGTGTGCTCGAGCAGGAGATCCAGGGAATCGAAGAAATCCATCGGTCTCAAACGATATTCATGGTGCTCGGTCTTGAAATGGTGTGCGACCGTGCGGGCCGCGTCGAGCTCGCTTTCCGCCTCGTCCTCGTACCCCACGGAAAAGGTCTGGATGGGCTTGACCCCCAGCTCATGCATCGAGGCCACGACGGAGCTCGAATCCACTCCCCCGCTTAAAAAAACGCCGAGTGGAACGTCACTGACCAGCCGAGCGCGTACACTTTCCAAAAGCATTTCCTCAAGTCGTCTGGATGCCTCCTGAAACGAAATGTCCAGCGGCTGAACGCCTTCCAAGTGCCAGAAACTCTCTACCTTCGCCCGCCCGTCCTCGTAAATCAGCGTGTGGCCGGGTGAGAGTTTCAGCACGCCCTCGAATAATGTCTCCGGCCCGGGGACGAACCCTAAGGTCAGGTAAAAATCGAGCATGGCGCGGTTTAAGGACGGGCGGACCCAGCCGCTCTTGAAGAGAGACTTCATTTCCGAAGAAAACACAAGGCCGCGCTCACTGAAATGATAATAAAGGGGCTTCTTACCCACCCGGTCGCGGGCGAGGATGAGGCGCTTTTTCCGGCGGTCCCAAAGGCCGAAGGCGAACATGCCCTTAAGATGCGTCACGAAGTCCAGACCATAAGCCTCATATGCGTGCACGATCGTCTCGGTATCACTCGAGGTACGAAACCGGAAGCCTTGCTTTTCCAAATCGGCGCGCAGCGCTTTGAAATTATAGATTTCCCCGTTAAACACGACGCATACCGACTCATCCCCGTTAAACATGGGCTGGCGGCCACCCTGAAGGTCTATGATGCTTAAACGCCGGTGCGCCAACCCTATTCCCCTGTCTATAAAATATCCTTCGCCGTCTGGGCCGCGGTGGGCCATGGGCTCCGTGGCGCTCCGTAGCCACTCGCGGGTGAGCGCGCCCTCCGGGCCTACTGCCCGCAAGGGCCGGAGGCCCTCCGTCTCCTTCTGAATGATGCCAAAAATAGCGCACATTAGAGCTGTCCTCCACCGGCATGCATTTGGAGCGCCTCGCGGTACATGCCCTCGAGCAGTGAAAAATTATGGTCCCAGTCGGCGCGCTCGCGGGCCAAGCCTAAGTTCCTCCCACCCATTTGCCGGGAGTCTTCCGGATGCTCCAGATGCCACCTCACCGCCTGGCCAACCCCGTTCACATCCCCGCAGGGCACGACGCGCCCGTTCTCGCCCTCTTTCACCCACTCAAGGAGTGACGGCACATCCGTCGTCACCACGGGAAGCGCGCTCGCCAGTGCCTCTATGAGCGAAACGCTCGTCCCGTCAGTGTACGAAGTTGTCACATAAAGGTCCGCGGCCTGGAGATAACGGGCAAGCTCCTGCGGCCTCGTCTCCCCCAAAAAACGCACCACATCTGACAAGCCCAAGCGCTGGACCAGGGCCTCGAGTTCCCCCTTTAGAGGGCCGGAGCCAGCCAACAGGACGCCGATACCGGGATGCGACTTTTTCACCTCCGGCAGGGCCTTCAAGAACACGTCGATGCCGTACACCGGTTGGAAATAGCGCGTCATGATGAGGATCTTGCGGTCCTTCCACCCCAGGGCCCTTCTCACTTCGGCCCGCCCCGCGGGGTCCGGGTGAAAGACTCCCAAGTCAATGCCCCAGGGAAACACGGTGATGCGCTCCGCGGGGTAGGACGGGACGAGCTCAAGGATTTTTTTCTTGACCGTCTCGGCATCCACCGTAATGAGCGAGGAACGCCGGATGCTGTAGCGTGCCATGGCCCGCCAAATTCTGCTCTCATCAGGGTGCTCCAAAATATCAGAGCCCCAAGGCATGAGGATGTAGGGCTTAAAGCCTGTGAGCGCGCCCAGGAAACCCGCGTTCAAGACCCAGCCCCCGTGCACCACATCGGGTTTTAGTTTCATGATGAGCCGGCTCAAGGCGCGGTACATCCTCAAATAGTCCACACCCTTGGCCCAGGCCCCTTTCGGCGCCTTTCCGTTTCCGATATAAAAGGGCTGAATCCCCTTCAGTCCTTCATACTGCCGGCCGTCGGGGTGGAAATACACGAGGCACGTTTCGTACCCGCGCTCGGCAAGCTTCACCAGAAAGCGGCGATCGTGATTTCCGTTACCGACGGTGAGATAGAGAACCTTCAACGGACGGCCGCCTCCTTCGTAAGCCCCAGTTCTTCGGCATGCGCCTCGCGGTACCAGTCAATCGTGCGCCGGATGCCCTCTTCAAACTCGATTTGCGGCACCCAGCCCAGGATTTTGCGGGCCTTGTCAGCCGAGACCTCTTTTCCTTTATAGTCTCCCGGGCGTCCCGGCGCGAACTCGATCCGGACATCCCCACCCAGGGCGCTTTTGACCGCCTCGGCGATTTCCTTAATTGAAACTCGCCGCGGCCCCTCGAGATTAAACACCTGGTTTTCCGCCTTTGGGCTCGAGGCCAGGATGTGCGCCTCGATGAGGTCGTCAATATAGACGTAATTCCGATATTGACTCCCATCCCCCTGAATCACGATAGGCTCTCCCTTCAAGGCCTTGCGGATAAAGATGGGGATCACGAGCTCATCCCGCCCCCGCGGCCCATAGGGAATCCCGTAGCGCAGGATCGTGAACGGCTGCTTGTAGAGCTGCCAGTAATTATGTATGAGCATCTCGCACGTGATCTTGCTCGATGTGTAGATGTGTCCCGCGTCGGGAAGATAAAAAGGCGCGTCCTCATCCATCTTCCCGTTGCCGTTCTCGCGGGTGCCCGTGTAGACCCACACCGTGCTCGCGAAAAAGACCCGTCGCACCCCGTTTAGGCGCGCGGCCTCAAGGATATTCGTGGTCCCCTTGATGTTAAGCTCCACGGCGTACACGGGATACTTGTACGCGTAGTTGACGTTCGAGACGGCGGCCAGGTGGTACACATAGTCGCACCCCTTGGTCGCAGAGATGACGGACGCAACGTCCAAGATGTCCACGTCCTCGAATTGTACATCTTTCCTGTGCGGCCTCACCCGGTGGTCGATCACGATGACCTCATACCCTTCGTCCTTCAGCCGGTCCACCAAATGAGAACCGATAAAGCCCGAACCTCCCGTAACAGCAACCTTCATCGTACACCTCCTATAGTAGTCATAGAGATTGCTTCGCCCCGCTCTGCGAGGCTCGCAATGACATGTTTCAACGATTCCAGCACATACTCCGCCTGGGCCTCCGTCATATCTGAAAAAATGGGGAGACAAATGTGCCTCGCACACAGCCTCTCCGCCACCGGGAAGGCGCCCTTCCCAACGGCCTCGAAGACCGGATGCCGGTGGAGCGGGGTCTCGTACACCTCGCCGCTTAAGGCCACGCCGTATTTTTCGCGCAGAAGTTTTTTAAAGGCCGGTCTAGAAATACCATCGTCCAGCACCGCAAGATACTTGTAATAGCACCCCGCGCCTCCGGCAGACTCAATCACAGGGGTGATCCCCTCCATACGACCCAGCCCTTCGTCATAGATCCGCGCGATGCGCGTTCGTGCCGCGATAAATTGCTTGAGCCTCTTAAGCTGGGCGAGGCCCACGATCGCGTGGAGCTCGCTCATGCGCCAGTTGTATCCCATGCGCACGTGGAAATTGCTCGAAAAGTCTTTTTTACCCTGGTCGCGGTAAATAAGGGCTTCGTTCCGGATGGCCTCGTCATCGGTCACGATCATGCCCCCCTCACCACTCGTCATGATCTTGGTGGGGTAAAAGGAGAAGGACCCTGCCGCGCCGAAGGTGCCCGCCAGGCGGCCGTCCCTTGAGGAGCCGTGGGCATGCGCGGCGTCTTCCACGAGGACGAGCCTGTGCCTGCGGCACAAGGTCTGGATGGCGGCGATGTCGGGAGTGATCATCCCGCCGATGTGGACGAGCATGACTGCAGCCGTCTTTGGGGTAAGGCGCTCCTCGATGGTTTCGGGTGTAAGCGCAAAGGTCTCTCCGATATCGGCAAATACGGGTGTCGCCCCGGCGTGCACCACGGCCGCGGCCGTTGCGAAAAAGGTATTGGTCGGTACAATGACCTCCCGGCCTTCCACCCCGATCGCCCGCAGGATGATCTCGAGCGAGCTCGTGCCGCTGTTCGTCGCCACGGCGTAGCGCGCTCCGTGAGCGCTGGCAAAATCCTCCTCAAACGCGCGGCCGTGCCTGCCTAAGGTAAGCTGGCCGGTGTCGAGGACAGTCCTTACTTCCTTTAAAATCCAGTCTTTGTCTTCCTCAAAGAAAACGATCTTCGCTCCCGGAACGTTCATTGTTCACTCCTATATTGCGTGTTATGTGAATCGTGATTCGTGTTTCGTGATTCGTAAGTCGCTGACGTTTTGTCCACTTTCCGCGCCAACACCTCATAAATCGACTCATAAGCTGTAATCATCTGACGGAAGTTGAACTTTTCGCGGACGATGCGGCGGCCCTCTTCTCCCATGCGGCCGGCCCGCGCGGGATCCGCGATGAGCTCGCAGATGGCGTCGGCCAGGGCCCGCGGGTTTTTCGCGGGGACTACGAGCCCTGTCTTTTTATCCAGCACGAGCTCCGGGTTTCCGTCCACATCGGTCGCCACGGTGGCTAGGCCCGCCGCCATCGCCTCCAAAAGGACGACGGGGAGGCCCTCTTTATATGAAGAAAGCACAAAGAGGTCCAGGGCCTTGAGAAACTCCGGAATGTCCCGGCGGTTTCCGAGAAACGTGACCTGGCCGTCGAGACCCAGCTTGTCCTTGCAAGTCACGAGCTCATCCCGCAGGGGCCCGTCGCCCGCGATTAAAAGTCTGGCCCGGGGGATGCGCGCAACCACCTTCGTAAAAGCCTCGAGCAGGCACTTGTGATCTTTCTCCGGGAAAAAGCGGGCCACGATTCCAATGGCGGGGGTCTTTTCGTCCAGACCCAGCTCTTTTCTTTTTTGGGCCCGGTCAATCTGGATGTCGTAGAGCGCGGCCTCCACGCCGTTGTAGATGACCTCGACGGGTTTACGAATCCCCTCCTCTTCTCTCATGAAGCGGGCCACGCTCCCGGCGACCGCAGTGATGCGGGCCGTGATGCGTGCGAGACAGCGCTCGATTGCGTACCAGCGCTTAAAATCATAGTCTGGGGAGGTGTGCTCGGTGTGCACCAAGGGAAGCCGCGCTGCTAATGACGTAAGTCCCCCGTAAAACCACCCGGAGGGGTTGTGCGAATGAATGACGTCCACCCCTTTTGAGCGCGCGAGGCGCGCGATCTGAAACGGCAAGGTCCAGTTGACGCCCCGCCCCTTCTCAAAGGTGTAGACGGGGATACCCGCCTCGTTGAACTCCTGGATGAGCTTTACCTCTTCAGCTTGATGAAAAACGCACACAGATGCCCTGAACCGGTTTTTGTCCATGCGTTTCGCAATCTCGAGTATCAATGTCTCAATCCCGCCCATCCCCAGGGAGTAATTGACGAAAAGGATGTGTACGCGATCGCGCGTCATTGCCATGTTCAAAATATCTCCTTAACAGCTAATAAATAGACGCAAAAAAGGATCCCCAGCATTCCAAACCCCACCCGTCCGGCGTCCGGCAGGGAAAACTTTAAGGGCTCAAGCTTAAGCTCCCGCTGGGCGAGGACAAGCACGATGGCGCCTAAGCCCCACCACAGGAACATGGCGTCAAGCTCCATAGTGACAAAGAAGGTCGTCGCCGCGTAGCCCACGAGGCTTGCGAAAATAGGCCGGGCGAGCTGGCCGGGGTCGAGACCGTCCGCGTGGCGCGCGTTATGGCGAAGCACGCGATGGAGCCCTTTCAGTAAAACGTAAAACATGCCGCAGTAAACGAAAAACCCCACGAGCCCCATCTCCGCAAAGTTTTGTACAAAGTTATTGTGCGTCAGGGATTCGCGGCTTCCGGTGTAGCGCCCGAACTGGCCTTTACCGACCCCGAGAACAGGATTCGCCTCCAGAGTGTTTAGGCCCTGCTCCCAGAGCCAGGTGTGCTCCCGGGCGGATTTTTCTTCCGTGGTAAGCTGGGAAAGGCGCGAGGGGGCTAAGAACGTGAAGAACAAGAAGACTGTGAGTGCGCCCATGACGGCGGCCTTTTTCTTGTTTTGAACCCTTAGCCAGATGGCTACCGCGAGCGTGGCGAGAAAAGCCAAAAAGCCCCCGCGCGAATCCGTCACGTGGATCCCTGCAAGGAGCAATCCGCATACCCCAAAATAGAAGAGCCGCGACAAGGGATTGGCGCCTTTTGAAAGCGCAAATTCGAGCGCGATGGGAAAGGTCGTCACAAAAAGAAGCGCGAGCACGTTAGGCCCGTCCCACATCCCCACCCAGACTGCCCGTCCCAGCTCATAATTGGCCGTAAACATCTCCTGTCCCGCGAAACCCACTCCGGTATGCCTCTGGTAAAGGCTCTGAACCGCCATAAAGGCGATCAAAAACACGATGCATTTCAACACCCGGCGCACGTCCTGAAACGAATTGGGAATGGCCAGGAGCATGAGAAAAGGCGCCGCGCGCTTCACGTAAAAGACAAACTGCCCGAACCCGGACGCAAAATCCCCCCGCACTGCGTTCGTGATAAAGCAGAGGAGCAAATAGCCGATGAGAAAGCGCGTGGGCGCCAGAAAAACCGATTTTTTTTGCTGCATGAGGCATAAAAGCGCCGCGAGAATTCCCACGCTTAATATCATGTCCACCACGGGGACACCGATCATGCCGGAATACCAGTCCTGGGGCCGGATGAAGAGCGCGACCAGATAGAGAAAGATAATCAGGAGGCCCATGTGACCTCCTTACCAGGCCTTGGACTCAAGGCCTGCCTGACCGTACGCGCCACCCGCGCTACCGGGCGGGGAAGCAGGGTCTTTAAGAGCAGAGGGTACTTGTCATCGCCCTCATAAACGCGAAACGGGAAATGGCCGATGGCTTTTAGCGCACTTAAGCACGCCATGCCGATTTTCCCCGCCTTGAGATACTCGCAGGAGGCGTCCTGCCAGCTAAAGCTCAAGGCCTTGCGGCGGTTGAGCCAGCCCATCTCTCGGCCGTATTTTTTGATAAACCAAAACTGCCCTTTCTGCATGGTTTCCACATTTTTATGCAGGTTGTGCTCATGCACCCGATAGCGGACCAGGGGCTCCAAAAGGCTAACGACCCGAAAGCGGTCCGTCACCCTGATCCACATGTCCCAGTCCTCCATGGTCTTAATATTGGAATTAAAGATCCCGACTTCTTCAAAACAAGTTCTCGGGATCATGACGGCTGAGGGTCCCCCCACAATCCAGTTGCGCACATAGAACGCCTGCCTCGCCTCCTCCCGCGTGGCATACCGACCGGCCTTTCGGACCGACAAGAGCTTCCCATCGCCATCGACATAAAAAGCGGAACAGGTCACCATGCCTATTTCAGGGTCGCTCTTGAGAACCTCTACCTGTTTTTCAACCTTCGTGGGAAGCCAAGCGTCGTCGGCATCCATGAGGTCGATGAACTCCCCGCGCGAAAAGCGGATGCCTTTGTTTCTCGCAACAGAGGGGCCGCCGTTTTTCTGCGTGACCACCTGGATGCGGTCTCCATAAGTGGCCAGGATGTCCAGGGTGTTGTCGGTCGACCCGTCGTTTACGACCACGATCTCGATCGACGGATAAGTCTGCGCCAGCACGCTGTCAATAGCTTCTTTGACGTAACGGGCGGCGTTATAGGCCGGGATGACGACGCTCACCAGGCCGGGGACCACCGTGTGCATGTTCTGGAAAGTAGTCGTCGTACTCATTGCGACACGAGCCCAGGTTTGAACGCGCGGTACCTGATCAGGTGATTGAGCACCACAAGCTCCCCCTTGCGGAAAAACCCCGCCATGCCCAGGATGAAGGGATAGGTCAGGACGAGCGCGCCTTTGAGCGCGAGGCCCGCAAGCAGGGCCTCCGTTCTAATTTGGGTGGATACCAGGAAGAGCGCAAGCGCCGCCCCAAACCCCTTGAAAACGCGCGCCCACTCAAAGGAGACCGGGTACTCCTTCTGGGAGAAGTAACACGTGAGCGCGGCCCCCAGGAGTGATCCCACAGGCGTGGCGATAGCCGCGCCGTACATATTGAAGCGCGGCACGAGGGAGAAAAGGAGAATGACCTTAAAAACGGCGCAGCAGGCCGTGACGTAAAAAACGTATTTGGTTTTTTTGGTCAGGAGGATGCCGGTCTGGAAAATGTAGGAACAACCCATCAAAATGACGGTGGACACGACCAGAGGCACCACGCGGTAGGCCTCCAGATACTCATCCGAGGCAATGAGCTGGACCGCTTCCTTCGCGAAGACCGAGACCCCGAGCCATAGGAAGGAAGCCGAGGTCACAAAATAGGTCAAGAAACGCGCGTAAATCTCGCGCGCGTTCTCCTGCTTCATAATGGAGAAGCGATGCGGCCCGAAGGCAATCGTAAACGGCTGATAAAAGAGCTCGGTGAGGAGCAGGCTGAACCGGCCTCCCAGGCTGTAGAGACCGATCACAGCCAGGGTCGAGAATTTGAGCAGTAAGATACGGTCCAGGGAACGGATGACGATGTCGATAACTGTCGCCGGAATCATGGGAAAGCTGTAACGCAAGAAGCTCTTTAAAATTGACAAATTGAAACGAAATCCGGAATATTTCAGGGTAAACGGAATCAACAGGCATGCCAAAAGAAATACGCTTGCCAGATTCCCGAGCAGGATCCCCTGAATCCCCTTTTTAAGGATGACGACCGTGTAGACATTAAATCCCACCTGGGCCAAGAGCTTAAAGACGGAGCTCAAGACGTAAACCATGGGGCGTTCCTGCGCCCGGATGAGGGCCTTCGACACCTCAATCACGAGTTCTAACACGAGGGTCCCAAACAAAATATAAAAGAGGGGCGCGTAGGCCTCGTCCTGAAACAGCGCGCTCGCAATGAGTCCTATAAACGGAACCGCCAGCGCCGTCCCACCCACTCCGATGAGCATTGTGGCAAACAGGGCCGTACTCACGACGGTCCTGCGCATCTTCTCTTCTGTGTACTCAAAATAAAACCGCAGGGTTGCGTGCGCCAGACCCATCGAGAGCAGGGTATGGGCGATGGTCGAGACAAGGTAAAAAAGGCTTAAGATCCCGAAATCGGCTGGGTTCATGACGTGCGTGTAGAGCGGCAGAAGAATAAACGCCGCGCCGCGGTTTAAAACATTTCCGCAGGCGTATACGAAGGAGTTTCTTCCAAACCGTTTCATCTCTTCAAACATGCTGCTTTCCCCACCCTTTAAAAATTAAACCAAGGCCCCCTACAAAACGTCCTAAGTAATCCCAGAACAGCAACTCATAATGCAAACCGATGTCGCGTTGAAAGCTCAAATAGCCCCAGAGGGACTTGAAGCCATTTTCCAAGAACCCACGGATAATCCAACGTGGTAACTTACCGATTTCCTGCGCCAACCTACGTGCATCCGACAAACCCCCGTAAAACTTCCGCATCCTTGCATAAGATAAACGCATTTGCTCAGGCCGAATCTTATGTCTGACAACTGCCTTGGGGTCATAGACGACTTTCATCTTTTTCTTGATCATGCGCGAAATTAATTCTGTCTCTTCTCCCTGGGTCAGAAGATTGCCTGTCCTACCGATATCCGTTCGAAAAAATCCGACTTGCTGAAACACAGATCTGCGTATGGCCATATTAGCGCCAAAGAGAAAAGCGTCGTCGGTATTTTCGTCTGCCACAATCACATGGGGCCCATGATCCAGACATCCCCACATCCCGCGTATATGCCCCTTTATCTTTTCGTGCAACATCCACGGGTGAGGTGTCTCCGACCATGACGGCAGAATCCTTCCACCCGCACAGTCGGCATTCATATCCCCGTACGCCCTCCACAGCACGGACAGCCAGTCGCGATGGGGTATGATATCGTCATCCGTAAATACGAGAAACCGACCACGGGCCTCTTCAACAGCTCGGTTTAATGCATAACTCTTACCCTGTGTCTTAACGAAAATATATCTGACGTCCCACCTGGTTGTGCGCGCAAAGCCTTCGGCAACGGTCTTCGTGTTGTCGCTGCTGTTGTTATCAACGATGAGCAACTCGACAGCTAGACCGTGGTCCAGATCTTGTGTCAGCAAGGAATGGAGCGTGTCCTTCAGGCTCTGGCAACGATTATAGGTGCAGATAATGATGCTTATATCCATTTGGTAAGGCGCCCTTTTAGAAATTTCATCTCTTGCCATCCATCCCCATGAGCGACAAAAGTTCCTCCAGATATCTCTCTTGCGCACGCCCGGGGTAACTGGCAATTTTATCGGCCAGTTCCTCCATGGGTCGAACATCAAAATTACTTAAAGCCCTTCCGATATCAGCGCTCAACGAAGAGGTGTCACGCACACAATAGGAAACGCTGCGCAGCTCATGAGTTAAACTGACCCCATCCAGCTTTAGATCTGGGCGTTGGTAGTAGATGATGGGCCTCGCATAAGCAGGAAAATAAAGGCCGACGGAAGAGTGATCTGTAACTAAGAGATCGGCCGCCTCCATATAAAGATGGCCGCCTATTCCCGGAGGGATGATATAAAGATTCTTGACTTTCACCTTGTCTAAAATAGGCTTCCAATTGCGGCCTTCCGACGGCCAGATGCCGTAATTCAGCAAGTGGAGCGATAAAATAACGTTGTATTTTGCGCATAGGGCCGGTAATTTTTTGACAAGCTCCATCCCTTGATTTTCAATCAGTGAAAAGGGGCCCCACGTCGAAGCGATCATCATGGTCCGCCGCCCCGGGTCGAGGTTGATTTCCTTCAGCACCTCTTCCCGGCTGCGCCGATGCCCGTTCAGCATCTCATCCATCAAGAGGCTGCCGACGGCACGGACCACAGGGTAAAAATCCGGATGATGATCCTTGACTTGAGAGCGGACGAATTCGCTGGACACAAATAAACGGTCATAAAGGATTTTTCCGCGCTCATCCAAAGACCGGGAGCCAAAAACATAGCTTTTGCCGCCTACCAGTTTCCCGGAGTGCAATCCATGTCCGATATATATCTTGCGGCAGTCCCTTCTGAAATAAGGTCCGTGGTTCGGAAAGACGATGAGATCCCATTTCAAATAAACGCCCAACCGGTACGGCACGGTTCGCAAGCTGAATCTCTTCACAAGGGCCCTGATGTCCCCCGACTCCCAGAGATGAGGCCACACGAAACAGACCCACACGCGCATGCCTTTATCCCGGCGCAATCCCTCATAAAGGGGCCGCGCATAAGTCCACATCAATTTGTTGTGAACGACGATGAGCACATCTTTCTT
Source organism: Candidatus Omnitrophota bacterium (assembly GCA_016190205.1). Classification (GTDB taxonomy): domain Bacteria; phylum Omnitrophota; class JACPQZ01; order JACPQZ01; family JACPQZ01; genus JACPQZ01. Next base: position 22,867 of record JACPQZ010000027.1, read on the forward strand.
CCGCTTATGCCGCAGGACTAACGACTCCACGGCTAAATAAGCGCGCTTCAAAAAGCCAGCGATAAGACCGCCTCTCTTCATACTGCCACCGCCCTTTGGGCTTGACGCGCCCCTCCCCGCCGGCCGATTGAAATCATGAGCCGAGCCAGCTCTAAATCGAGCCGCGTCGTAATCTTGATATTTTCCGGCGGAGACTCCACCAGCTGCACCTCTTTTCCATAGTTGAGAAAAAGGATGGCATCGTTAATATAGGGACCCTTTCCCTCCCGACGAGCCAGGCGGTGCAGACGCTTCAATTCATCAAGCCGAAAGGCTTGGGGATCGCGGGCCTCCACGGTATTCGAGCGATCGATAAAATGGTCCACCTGACTCCCCCTGCGCACCACGTTGCTGAACGTGTTGGGAGTGCAAGCCATGGCGGCCCCAACCCTGCGGGCCGCCGCGATGCATCCCTCTACGACGCGGGGCGGCGTGAAGATACAGACGGCATTGTGGATAACCGCAATTTCAGTATCCGCGTCGGCCTCCACGATCCCTGCGTAAACGGAATCCCAGCGGGTCGCTCCCCCCGGCACAAGTTTTTGGACCTTTGCGTAATTTCCCTCCCGGATCAGCTGCTCGAAAAACGAAAAGTAATACGGATGCACCACCAAAATCACTCTGTCGACACTGTCCAGGCGCTCATAAAGGTCCAGCGCGTAGCAGACGATGGGTCTTCCGTTAAGTTCTAGGATCTGCTTGGGAACCAACGATGCAAGACGGTAGCCGGTTCCGGCTGCCGGGATGACAGCCGTGACCTTTCCGTACGGGGCGCTCATAATAAGCCTCCCCTTAACGCGCCGACTACGCGGTCGAAACGCCCGACCCAGCCCGTTCCGTCCCGCACCCCGCCGCTCCTAACCAGGCGGCATACCCAAGCCATCACGCACAGGGCATGGGTAACGTCCGCCGGGACCTTAAGGAGGTTAATGACGCTAACTTTTGGGTGTTTGTTCATTTTGACACCGCTCTGTCATGACGTGCGGAGGCGAGATCGCGCAGGCCCAACGCATATCCAATATCAAACCTAAGGTCAAAATAATCCTGATAACCCTTACCCCCCCTTAACCTTATCGCACCATAGCGCATGAGCCGCAAGGCGATGCGCTTATAGATCCAGCGTGGCAAATTGCCTATGTAGGGTCCAGGCGCAGGTGGAACTTCCAGACCGGCATAGGCATAGCCGCTCGCCTGCAGGCGGCGCCCGATGTGCCGCCCGTTCAATTTTCGCTCCGGAACAAAATGGTGGACAGCGGCGTCCGGCAGGTAAAGCGGCCGGTACCCCATATGCTTCATCCGGTTCATGAGATCGGCTTCTTCGCCTGTGGTCGTGCGGCCTGGTACAGCGTTTAGTCCCTTGGTGACGTCATACCCCCCCGCCCGGCGAACCATTTCGAGCGGGGCTGCCCAGTTTGCGCCGATGAAATATTCATCCTCCCGCAAAATGCGTTCTTCACCCCCCCAATCAAGTCCCCTGATACATAGAGGAGCGTGCTTAATCATCTCCCTATCAAAGCGCTCTGTTTCAAACTCACTGACGATTCGCCCTCCAAAAAAGTAGCCTTCTGGGCGGGTACGGTATGCTCGCCAATAAAAAGTGAGCCAGTCCACACAGGGGCGGACATCGTCATCTGTGAATACAATCAAATCTCCTTTTGCCAGCGACAATCCCTTATTTCTCGCCCTGCTCAAACCAGGCAGAGGCTCTTCTACGTATACGATCGGAAGCCGTTCAGTATGATCCTTAGCCACGCGTTCAGTTTCGTCTGCGGAGTGGTTATTCACCAGCACAAGCTCCCAGGTGACTCCCTGAGGGACAACGCAATGGGACAGGGCTTCAAGCGTGATCCCTAAGCGCCGGCTGTTCTTCCAGGTGCATAAGACGACGGAAATATCCATGTCAGCCGCCCAACAGACTCTTGTAGCGAACCCCATAGGCCACCCGGAACGCCCTCTGCACAAGCGTAGAGCTGAACACTCCTCGTACCGGAGGCATCGCGTTTATCAGCTTCGAGACGGCGGTCATGGGAAGCTCGTCCGACCATCGTACCCCCCTCCCCTGCAACGAATATTCCCATACGGAGCGGTTCTTGTGATAACTATTAGGCATGAGCGTGGTCGGCTTGCCCAAGAGTGATCCTAAACATGCCGAATGCAGACGGTTGGTCACGATGGCGCGGGCCCGGCTGTGTAGCTCAACCCACTGCTCAAACGTATCGCAAAAAAGCACCGGATCCAGCCAGACGGCAGCGTACTCTCGTGCGGCCAGTGGCACCCCTTCCGGATCTTCCCGAATGGAATGCAAAACGAAGCGCCCTGTGAGGCCGCTGCATGCAAGCTCAGAGGGTGAAATATTGAGCGCCGTGTCATGATCGATGTCGATCTCCATCCACTTGGGAGCACACGCCTGCAAATTGCGGTAGGACCTCTCCTCCCTGGCGAACATATGGACCCTCAGAGCCGAGCGGACATCCAAGGCACCGAAAACTTTTTCTTGTAGGAAGCGGTGATTGTCCTCCAGAGTCTGCGGACCTTGAATGACCACGCCGCGATGTGTGCTTACCGCCCTCTTTAAAATCTCGAAAGGAGCTCCGGACCACCACGAAGTGTACCCGCCGTGGCCGTGGATGTAGACGACGTCCTCCTTCTTAAGCTCCGCCTTCATAAAGGAGGCTACGTCTTTACGCTCAAATTGAATCCCAGCCGCGGCCGCAAGTTTTTCGGCCCCCCTCCAGATCAAGTAATCTCCAAAGTTACCGCCCGGCTCAACAAACAAAAAACGGGATAGACGGTATTCCCGAAACAACCGGAATAGCTTGGTGGACACGATGGAGCCGCACGGGCTAATGTGTTGGGACATGGCTCTTAACCTCGGGCCGCCACAGATGCAGACTACGAAGACCCCACTTCAGAACTTGTTTCATGGCTCGCCACAGAGCCAGACCCCCCCTCCTCGCATAGTAGAACCCAAGCCAAAGGGCCAGGCAACGCGTGAGGACGCTTTTTATTCCCAGCCTGCGCGCCGCCTCAAGATCTTCCTTCACATACTTCACCGTACCTTCACTCATATCCAGTTTTCGAAGCTTGGCTATACTGAATCTGGATCGAAATGTCGTGCATCGGTTCAGCACGCCCAGCATGGAAAGGGGGATCATCGTCCGCACGCATTTCTCGCAGCGGCCGCAGTTGTAGGTGCCGCCCAGGTTTTCCCAGCAGACTCTAAGGGTTTTGAGAACGATCTCACTCCCTATGATACGTTCGATTTTTCCAAAGCGTGTAGCTTCACAGCCATCGTGATCGATCTCCATCCCCTCCGTACTCCAACGGGGGTCCACCAGAGGATGTGATCCTCTTGGATGAAGGTGTAAATACGTATTCGAAGCTGGGATATAAATTTTTCCCAATTGCGGAGCCAGGAGCAGGGCCACGCTGGCCAGAGCAGAACCGTGATAATGCGTGCCCCAGTGGGCAAACCTTTCCGAAAAATCTCGCAGGTTGGTATCTACTTCGATCAACTGCTTCCCAAACTCCCTGCTGATCCCCCTGATGGCGCAGGCCGCCTCGGCCCGCAGAGCAGTATCGGCCAACTTAAGATCAAACCCGTGCACAAATACCAGATGGGTAATCTCCTCCCGGTGCTTGAGGAAGGTATAAAATGAATCTACCCCGCCTGAAAAAAAACACCCGACTCCGCGGGCGGCACCGTTCCCTAAACCGCCGCCTGTCCGGACATCTGTGCGAACCCCATGCAAACCGGGGTCCCACACACGATATATTTCCTGAATGCGCGCTGCGCCCCGAAAAAGCCTTTTGGATACGCTCCCGTCGAGGTGGAGCGGTCCTCCCTCCTGCATCGCGGGAATGAGCGTGGCGGCGAAAAATGTTTCGTCACCAGACGAAACAGGGCCTTGTGAAGAACGGTAATAGATGTCGTAGCTTCGATCGTTCTTCACATGGATCCTCGAGGAAACCATGAACTGCCCGTTCTCCACCCCGCACCGGGGTCTTTCTACCGAAATCACGCGTTCCCTTTTAGGATTGACTTGACCGCGTTCAGAACTTGGTCAAAGCCTGCCAGCCATTTCGGATCATGACGCACCCCCCCGCTCCGCACGAGGCGGCACACCCAGGCCATCACGCATAGGGCAGGCATGACTTCTGCCGGGATCTTGAGGAGGTTTAGGTAAACGTCGAAATCCCGCTTCATAGGCCCGGAATACTGTTGCGGCATAAACTCCCCGATGATCATATCTTCAAAAGTCTTTCCGTAAAAAAGCTCCCCTGCGCGCGCCGCGCTGTAGTACAGGTCGAGGAGTGGGAGACCCTTTTCGTTCGACATCTCCCAGTCCACGATGGCGGCGAGGCGCCGGGTCTTCGGATCCACCAAAAAGTTTTCGTAGTAAAAATCCCCATGCTCCCAGACCAGCGGAATGCGCTGGCCTAAAACTATCTTGTGGACCGCGTCTTCGATCCGCTTGAGGCCGGAGGCGCGTTCCCCCAGGGCGGGATAGAGCGCCTGGAACGGTTTCGCAAAGAGTTGTTGGTACAAGGCCTCATCCACCGTGCGGCGCTCACAGGTCATCTTTTGAAACTGGATGAGATAACCGGTTGCCTGCGCGATGACCGGCCTTAGAACCGGCGTGGGCTGGTCCACAGAAACTGCGGGAAAACCTTCCAACACTGCATAGCGGCGGCCTTCCAGGACCCCGCCCCAGTAGAACTCCGGCGCCTTGATCTCTTTCAATAGAAACCTCTTCCCAAGCGCCTTGAGGATTTCTTCCTCATGCTCCATAAAGCCCTCGGCCCAGCGTATGATGGGAAACTTGACCGCGAGCAGTCGGTTCCCCAGGCGGACCTGTAAAACACCTTTACCGTGGAGGACGAAAGCGCGTTCCACCTTTGGACTCGCCGTGACATGCCAGCGCCTTTTGGCCTCGCTGGACACCTCGCGCAAGAGCGCCTCAATGAATGACGGTTCAGCCGGCTCCCGGACTGCTGTCAGAGCATGCGCGGGGGCAAAGCGCGAAAAAATACGGCTTGAGAAAAACCTTTCCTTGATGCCTTCCCGCAGGTTGATCGCTCCCCGGAAGGGCCTGGGGCCTAAGCCCATGACCTCGCCAGCGTTTTCCGCATCCGGATGCAGCGCGTATTCGCGGACACCTGAAAAGCCAGCCTGCTCCAGTGCGCGCCTGACTTTTTTTCTGGAAACGGCATGTCTCATCCCATTGGCGCGCACGAGGTGGTTATAGCCCCAGCGGTTGGGCACGGTTACAAAAAGCCACCCATCTGACTTGAGCACGCGCGCGGCCTCGGCCAAAAATTTGGGGGAAGAGCCTTGGGAGGCCAGGCTCGCATCAGGCACGACCACACCGTCAAAACTCTTGTCTGGAAAAGGCCAGGCGCCAGACGCGCCGGTGCCGTTTAGGGAACTTGCGTCCAGCACCCGCCCGCCCTGCGGGTTCCTCGTCAAAAAACTTAGACGGAAACCGTTTTCGACGCCCATTTCCACGCGCTCCCAATGAGGGTGTCCAAATCAGAATACCTCGGCCTCCAGCCGAGCTCACGACGAATGCGTTCACTCGACGCCACCAAGACCGCCGGGTCCCCCGGCCGGCGGGGCCGGTCCACGAAGGGGACCTTCTTCCGCAATAACGCTTCCGTGGCCTGAACAATCTCCCTGATGGAAAACCCTTTTCCATTACCCAGGTTGTAAACTGCCGAATCCTTTCCTGCGCGAAGCGCGCGATACGCCAGGACATGCGCCTCGGCCAGATCGCTCACATGGATATAATCGCGAACAGCGGTGCCATCAGCAGTCGCGTAGTCGGTGCCGTAGATCTCAAGCCGGGGAATCTTCCCCAACACGGCGTTCAAGACATTCGGGATGAGGTGTGTCTCCGGCTCATGATCCTCCCCGAAACGCCCCTTGGGATCCGCGCCCGCCGCGTTGAAATAACGCAGGGCGACGGTGCGCATGAAACCCGCCGCGCGGTACGTCTCGAGCGCCCGCTCAAATACGAGCTTCGACCAGCCGTACGGATTGGTCGGCCTTAAGGGGTGGTGCTCCGGAATAGGCACCTCTTCCGGTTCTCCGTAGACCGCGGCCGTGGAACTAAAAATGATCTCTTTTACCCCGCAACGGACCATGGCCTCGAGAAGAGTGAGTCCGTGGCTTACGTTATTCGTGAAGTATTTTTCCGGATCCCGCACCGATTCGCCCACCTCGCAGTGGGCAGCCATGTGGATCACGGACTCGACATGGAATCTCTTAAGGGTCTCCGCCACCCCGTCAGGATCAGCGGTGCTCCCCTCGACAAAATCGGCGCCCCGCGGCACAAGCTCCCGGTGGCCTTTGGTTAGATCATCCAGCACCACCGTCCGGACGCCCTCATCCACAAGCCTCTGCACGATGTGACAACCGATGTACCCGGCCCCGCCGGTGACTAAACACGCCATATGCCTAAAATCTCCATAAATGCTCCGAAAGAGAAACCAGAAACCAGTTACCAGAAACCAGAAGATTACAGATACCAGATACCAGAATTAAAGAATAAGAGCCCTTAACATGCTTGTGATTTCTCTGGCATCATTGCGAAGAGTGACATA
>JACPQZ010000030.1 GCA_016190205.1 Candidatus Omnitrophota bacterium
ATACGTAGTATACCGGCCGTTTCGCGGAGAAGGGTGCCGGCCCCGGGTGCTGTATCCTGGCTGCTTGAGATCGGCCCGCGTGGGGGCCAAGGGGACGAGACGGGTGTTTAAATTTGATAGCCTGGTTAAGGAATACTTGTATCTAGGCGTAGCTAGAGAGGACTTTCCGGAGGGTTTCGCGCAGCTGGTCGCTTGCGGGGAATCGGTCGATGAAGCGGTCAAGCTGCTCAAGGATGCGCTGGGTTACCACGCGCACGCTGGAGGCGAGCTCCCCTGTCCAGCTATGGATTGAGGGGGAAGGGAGAAAAATATGGAGCGGAAAGCCCAATTCTTTTACCTTGCTTTCCAATTTAACAAGATCCACTGCGCCGCCCGCGTGATCGTCCGCCCAATCCGAATAGGCAATTTGGATGGTGCTGGCATTCACCTGCCCAGTAATACCGTCACCCTGGCCTAAGAGCTCGACTCGCACCAAGCCCAGATGGGGCAGTTGAATTTCCGGCGAGGCGGCTACCGTCAAGAGCTCGTTTATATCTGCCGGCTGCATCAGGATCCCTTCAACCGTCTCCTTGAGACCGTCTCCTGACGCCGTATCTGCGGGCCTAACGGCAGGAGTCACGTAAGACCTAAGTGTCGCGGCGACATCGACTTTACGTCCTGACCCAAACAGGATGATGTGCTCCTGCCCCAGCGTTGAAAGATATTCGATTGCTCCCTTGAGCGCCTGCACCTCACGATACAATTCTCTGTTGTCTGACGTACCGCGATCGCGTTCCATCGCGGCTATCACACGGTCTTTTACCAGATTGACAACAAGGCTCTCGCCCAACCCTTTCGGAAGAGCATCTCCGGCCCGCGCGTTTTTACTGACCCTATCAGTCGCCTCAAGTATTTTCTCCAAGGCCCCTACATATTGTAACGGGGACCCTGGATCCGACACGACATCAACTGGAACCTGATCGAAAAGGGGAACGACCTGCGACCCGATCTCCGACAATACCTCATGCACCCGCCGCGCCTCGTCAGCCGTCGCGGTGCGCAACCCGGCACCGTCCACACCGTCGCCTTGCGTTTCCTCCACCTGAACGCGCGATTCAATGTTTCTAAGAGTCCTATCCAAAATCACCATGTTGAGCTTAGTGTCGATGACGATATCGGAGGGATGGGCCCGGCCCAACAAGTGGATACGCATCTTGGTATCATTTAAACTTTGCAATGCACGGTCATATATTTTGTTTTTGACGTAGCTTTCTGACAGGTGATTTCTCTCTGCTACAGCGGCGGCCTTCTCTGGAAAATGAGTAACCAATACATGGATGATAGTCAGGCGGTCCCGGAACAGGCCCCGAATCAGCTGGGCGCCCAGGTCCGGTGACGGGATTCGAACGTTCTCTCGGATCCCATCTTCTAAATCTGCCACTTGGTTCACCAGTTCTCTAAAGACCTGGTGATATGCTTGCTCGGCACCCTCTTCTGCTTCCAGACCCTGCCCGTTCACAGACCGAAGTTTCCTGACGGCTGCTTCGACACGCTTTAATTCCGCAGCGGTATACATGACCAATGGAATGAGCGCCCTGATGGTTTCGTACGCTCCCACTTCCACCCCGTCTCCAGCTGCCTTCTGCGGCCGGGCTTCCTCGAACGCATTTTCCAGGGCCCGTTCGGCGCCCAGACAGACAAATTTATGCAGAGGGTTACCCGCCTGCCCGGCATGAACAGACTCAAGGAGCAGGAGTTCCCCGATGGCCTCAATTTCATCTTCAGTCGGTTTAAACCAGAAGTCCTCCCCTTTGAGCAACCGGACCAAGCGCTCGTAATGTCTTCTTTTTAGGGCTTCCGTCGAGTCAGCGTCATTCTGCGCCAAGCCCTTTTCCACTTGGCTTAAGATGGCGAAGGCAGGCTTCAGATGCGAGCTCACCCTGCTTTCAACCTCATCCAGCGGCACGTAGCGCATAAACAGAAAGGGTTGATCATAAACCGGGCTATTCAACCAGTCATCTCCTGCAACACCGTCCCCCGCCGCGCGATGTTCAGGCAGCTTTATGCTCGGATTAATTTTCTGCATAGTCTCCGCTAATTGAATCATCTTGAGCTCTTGATCGAAAACGAGCTGGCCCGGCCCCAGTGCCGTGAGCGCGGTGAGAATGCCCCCGATGTAGCTCACAACCTGGATGGCTTCTTCGTAACTATCCGGATCGTCTCGGCCTACCAGAAAACTGATCCGCGCCAGCGTCCCGTAAAAAATATCGCTGATGAGCTGGGTGGAGACTTCGTGCGGTCCTGCCATGCGATGATACTCCCTCTCAAGGGATTTCACATGACCTTCGAGCAACTTCCGGAACGACGAGTACTCATGTAACGCAACATCGTAAACCCCGCGTCCCGATTCTGAATCCTCGTCCTGCGAGCCCCTCAAATAAATAAGGGCTGATTTGAGTTCTTTGAGATCGTGCACCAAGGGATAAAATCTCCAGCCGAGTTGAAGAACGCTTCTATCAAGTGCGGTGTAGCGGCTATCCCGTCCAAACCTCATGGGAGAAATTTCTGCTAAGACCTCCGAGGCCAGACCCATGATGAGGGCCTGTCGTTCATGCCCTTGGTCTAAGGCCTTTAAATGAAGGTAAACTGTGCGGCGGTAAAGAGCGGCAAGGGCCTGAACATCCAAGCCATTTTTTTCTATCGTCTCATCGAAGAAAGTGCGGAACGCAGCTCTCGAATCGTCTGCATCTAGGGCCTTAGGACCCGCGTATCGCATCTCTAACACAAAATTAAAAAATTCGCGCAGTACCCTGTCCCCTGCTAAATTCCCCGTGTCCGAAATCTCGCGCAGGTACCAACCTTTAATTCGCCCGCGATGACGGTACGCCAGCCAGACCGCAATAGGAAGGGTTATCACGAACAGGAGGAGGGCCGCCGGCTGGATGAAGTATTGGGCGTATAAAGACACGCGCTCGCGGGACCTGTCTTGCAAATAACTATCGTGGTAGGGCTTGAAGCTGTCGGTTTCAGGACGAGGACCCAGCCCTTTCTCGTAAAGCGCCTGGGCCACTTTTTCCCCGGTTAGGCGCGCGTGGTGTTCATCCTCCATTAAAATGTCGTTCATCTTTAGCTCTAGGCGAGCGTTCGCGTACCGGTTCCAGAACCAGCTCGGAATTCGCCCGGCAGTGCGGGCCCGGATCCCACGTTCCGCATCATCGCGGGTCTTCACGTGCTCGAGCTCATGCGCGATAGTGGTTACTGCGATGGGGGCCTCACGATACACGTAATGTGGAAATGGCTCTCTGTCTTCTTCCTGAATCATTCGCCGGGCCGCTTCCCATTTCGCACGCTCTTCGGGTTGGGCGGGATCCGGCCAGTTGGCGTAAGCAACCACAATCTCAAAAGTGCGGGTTCTGTGGTCGTAGGTACTCGTGTAAATACTCCCATCCAGCGCTTCGTTGCTGGTGTCGATTTTGGGAACTATTTTTATGCCCAGCCTTGAGATTTGATGACGAACATCGGGCATAACATCTTCCAAAAGATTGAGGGCTTCTTCAATCCGCTGTCGGCCCCACTCCATGTTCCACCCCTTCCAAACCCCCGAATCCTCCTCGGCAAGCTCCGAATAGCCGATGGTTCTTTCCTTGTAGAGAGGCGCATATTCCGTTTCCCAGCGTTCACCGCGCGCAATTTCCGCCTGGATCTTCCGCTCGCGCTCTTCCTCTTCCTGTTTCAGTCTTGCCAGCTCTTGATTCTTATATTCAATCCATTCCGGGGAGGGCTCCATCCCAGCATCTTCCAAAACCTCTTCCACCCGCTCTTCACCTGCAGGAATGATCGGCACGGTTGGTCCCTGTGCCGGCGCGCGTCCGGCCGTAAGAGCCATCACAGCCAGCGCCGCGGCGGCGAGAGGGGCACGGATATGCCCTATGAGGCCGTCGCCCTGGCTTCCTCCGGAACGATCCGAGTCGTCCGGCCGGCCGGATCGCAGGCGCTCAACCCCAGACTTGGCTGCCGAGACGATAACGGGTGACAGTACGGCTAAGATTATTAGACTCATGACTCCAAAAAAGGTCCACATCTCCCGGCGGATCTTCCGAACTTGCGCGGACTGGACGGTATCCCACGCTTTTAACAAAATGTGATGGCCCAGTGCCGGCGGGGTATAAAACACGTAATGGGATCTTGGATCCTCTCCTGTCATCCGGGCCTCTTTCAAGGAGTCCGTCTCCCAGGGCACGGCAACCAGGGCATGAAGCGTCTTCGTCTTTGGATCGTACCATGCGGTTGGAATGGCGGGGTCCAGCACGAAAGGTTTTAGCTCAAAGGATACCTCCGGGCTAACGGTAATTCCGTGCTCGCGCAATAGCCCCATCACTTCCGAATCTGCCCGGTCAATAACGGTCGTGGTCCTCTTAAGTCGTGCGGCCTGCCAAGTGGATGAGGTGACCGTATCATATGAAAAGAGCTCGACTTCTCTTTCCTTCATCTCTCGTTCAAAGCGCTCCAGTGACATGCCTGCGGGAGGCGGGCCTGTATATCGCACCACGAGCGCCTTGCCATCCTCCCGCAGCTCGATCGTCCGGGTCGTGGCCTCCGAAACGGTTGACGGCCGCTCCTCACGCTTTTCCGCCCCTTCGCGTAACAATGACTGCGTGTTCAACTCGAAAGCTCTTTGGAGCGGGCTGCCAGGGCTAAATGGCTGTGCGTATAACACAGCACCCGTATTTAAAGCAAAGCCGGCCGCGAGGGTTAGCGCCGCAAACCGCGCCGCGCGCATGAAGCCGCCCGGCGCCCCGCTTAAGCCATCGCCAGCGGCCTCTACCCGCACTACCCTTCGCTCGCTCGCGCGGTAGATGTAGCGGGCCGGCTGGTTTCTCCAGCCATGTCTTTCAGCCAGGGTTTCGAGTGGTACTTCAAACGCCTCTTTGAGACCCTGTGATGCTAAATCCGGCAGGCCGTGTATCAAGCGGTTCATGTGCAGGATGCGTGCGCTGATAGGTATGGGGCCATTCTCATCGCCGAAGCCTTCTACGACAAACTCTTCGGGTCCCACGCGCGTAACCGCCGTGAGCTTGGCTGCGCGATCAGGGCCGCGGATCTCATACCTCTTTCCGATCCGGAGGGGCCCTCGGGGCTCATGGCCGGGTCTTGCGAGGAATGTGGGTTCCCCATTCGTTACGCGGATATTTACGTCGGTGGCAAGCGTGCGCTGCGGATCACCCTCCCACCAAAGCGGGACGGTGTAATAACCTGTTTCTAGGATTTCGTCGAAGCGGTCAAAGGGTTCGTAACCGCGAAGCATGATGGTATTCTGAAGCTCCCCTCCTGCAACCAGGCGCACGTCCCCACCCTCGTCTCCTTCCCCGACGACGAACATCTCATCCCCCACGGCCCTTAATACCAAGTAATTTTCTAAGTTCTCGGTTTCACTGATAAGGAGAAGTTCGCTGGCAAAATCTGATTTGCCTTGACTGCGCGTGATGGTCACCTTTCCCTCGCCGCGGCCAGCATAGTAGTCAGGCAGGATAAGCCTTTTCCCACTAAAATGTACGTAGGTCACGTCCAGCGTCCTGGGGAGGATGCCTATGTCTCTTATCCAACGGGCTAGCAACTCCCTACGGTCGCTCCCACGCCCCGGCACTCCCAATACCCTGTCGCGGAAGTCGACAAATTCTGTATATCGGGTCAGTATCTGACGGTTCCATTCCAGCGGCCGTTCAGCCGATGATTCGCCTGGAATATTGACCCGCATGAGCGCCTTCGCACCCTGATCTTCGAAGATCACCTGTTGAGACACGTTGTCGGGATTGAACAGGATCAAGCGGGGGTCTCCTCCTACCACCTCCCTCTTGACACGAACGCGCCCCACAAGCTCGTCCGGCAGGACAAGCATTTTCCTGTTTTTTGAAAAACCCAGCTCGGGGTAGAACACAACCCCTTCAGGCCCCTTGTCATAAAACGCCGCCTTCCGGTGCGTAACCTCCTGCTCGGCCAATCGCAGGGCTTTAGCCGGATCGTTTCCCCGGTATGGCGCGAGGGCCTTGGCGATCATTTGTTCCGGATTCAGTTCACGGATCTTACTTGCGAAATGACGAGCGCTTTGGGACCGGGGATCCTCACCAGATGGGGCCAGTCGGATGTATCCCTTCGCAGCCTCCCCGCCCTCCTCGGCCGTGCTGGGATTTATGCGAGTTCGCTCACGCACGAGGTATAAAACCGGCTTTTGCACTTTTTTTCTTGATAGGGATTGAAAGTTCCTCACTCCCATAGCCACAATCACCGTGGCTTCATTCCAGGCTTCCTGAAATGTCGTTCCAACTCCGGATTGGACGACTGAAAAAACGGTGTCTTCAGGCAACGCAAGGTTCCGGTCGAGGGTCTGCGCATTTTCGGACAGCCATGACCTTGCCTCCTCTGCTTGCATGGCGAGCCCTGCAGGACTTCCCTCAAGAGCCAGGGTTACCTGATGACCGGCCCGCACCAATTCGGACAGCAGGATAAGATCCACCGCAAATCCACCCGCATGATTGGGGAACACTAACACATTCTGCTTGCGGCTGAAAAAATGATCCACTTCATCTTCCGGTGTGACCCAAACCCACTTTTCAGCTTTCAGCAAATCGGATGCATTATTCAGGAAGCGGTGTATTTCCCAACCCAGCAGCCTGGAAGGATCAGCCCCTTCGATCTTATTTAGCTCGCCGGGTATTCCGAGATCCAAGCCCGAGAACCACATGGAAAGAGCAAGCGCCCGGCTGATAGCCGTCGGCAAGGGCGCATGCGCAGTAGGCAATCGCCGAATGCGGAGGCTCGTCCGCTTGAGGTGGGGGAGAACAGTGTCATTGAGGAAACGTTTGGCGAGCCCAGGCGATCGGGTTTCTTCAAATGACTGCGGTTTTCCTTTTCGCTGAGCTGTGGTCTCAACCCCATCCCCAGCCAGCGGGGCACCGCCCCTCCGATTGAATTCATTGAATTCATCGTAGCCCGTCTCAACAGGACGGGCCTGGTGAGAGCCAGGGTCAATCTCAAAATACCCGTTCGGGGTAATTTGAATGGTGGATAGTCCGTTTTGGCGGGCGAGAAGCACTCCGTCGCCCTGAACGGATACCGACTCTATTTGGTTGAATTGTTCAAGATAGGTTGGATGAAGAGGTCTGTCTTCGCCGCTCCCGGCATGAAGAGGAAGCAAACGCCTGCGCAGTTCAGCGAGATCGGTTACTCCCTGCTGGGCAAGTTGATAGATTCCGTCTCCCACTGCCTTTAAGGCATAGGCGCGTTGGAAGGACCTGTCTTGGGTTTGATCAGTGGGTGCGAGAGCTAAAGCAGGTTCAAGACCTATGGAGGTGAGGAAGAAGGCTTGGCAGACAAAGGCTGCGATACTTTTGAAAAAGTAATTGTAGGACATAATGGGGGGTCTCCCACCACCCCGTGAACATAATAGCTTTTACGCCTTGATGATAAGTTTGGCGTTGCCGATCCTGATGTGATGGAGCTTGAGCCGCTCCTGCTCGATCGAGGGAGGGGGAAGCGCCTCTACCGCTTCGCCGATCAAGGCCAGGAAGTAAGCGCGGATGTTAATATCCTTGATGTCCCGAACATCCTCAACCTTGATGAGTTCGTTCAAGAGCTCTATATCGCTCACGACGCTATATGGATTCAGGAGATAAAATTCGAGGCCGAACGCCTGGTGGCGCGTGCCCAGCTCGAAGTCCCTAAAGCGGGAGGACTGGATTTCAGCCGGAGTGAGTATGAAAACGGCCGTGGTCCCTTCGAGGGCTTTGACGATTCCCGTTTCATCCTCCGAATCCCATTCGACGATGGCGCCCTGCGGCACCTCGGTACGTATTTCGGTGAAAAGGGCGCGCTGTTCGCCCACCAACGACTCATGGCTATAAACGATGCGCGCGCTGGAAGGCACGAGGGGCTTGATCACAACACCCCTGGCCCCTTCCAGAGTCTCCAACGCGCGCGCCGCGAATAACCTGTCTAAGATGCGGGAGCGCGTATCTTGAACCACGCGGGCGAGCGCCTCAACAGCACGCCCCAGTTTCGTTCGCAGGACTGTGGCTGGGACACCAGGAATAGAAAGCCCCGTTGTAGTTTGTCCCTGCCCTGCGTCAGTCGGCGCGACGCCGAACCCTTTAAGTATGTCTTCAGCGATCCGCGCGTTTTGCGGCCGGTCTTCAAGTTCAAGCCTTACCACAGCTTCAATCGCCTCCCTCTCCTCGGCCGGTTGGGCGGAAAGATCCACTTCCTTGAGTTGATTAAGGGACGCTTCTCTCACTTCAGGCTCCGGGTGGAAAGCGAACGCTCGGGCAAGCTGTACCTTCTGCGGCGTCTCGGCGTTGGGGCCCAATCCTTCCAAAACGGCGAGCGCTGTTCGGGGAGGAACCGTCTCCGGCCCTGTCACGAGCGCCGTGATTTGGGCACCCACCTCACCCTCAAGCGCGCGGGCTTCCTCAAGCTTTCCAGATTGTGCAAGCGTTCCAAGCTCACGCGCCAGCTCCTCCGCAGCCCTTAAGTTTAGAGTGCGTGGAGCCCCGGAGTCAGCCAAAAATTCCCGTGCGAGTTCCACCCTTCCCTGCCCTGTGGTCAATACGGTTTCAAACGCGATGAGCCGGAGCGGCTCCGGAACTTCGGGACTGCGCAGGATGCGATCAAGAGTCCGCCGTGCGCCTTCCGTAACTCTCTCCTGCGGAGGCGCCAACCGTTCCACCTGCGCGCGCTCGGCTAAAGCAATCAAGGCCTCCTGAACAGCCTCTTCCTGCCCCGCTTCAAAAACCGCGACCATGCCGCGTACGAGTGTTTCCTCCGTTGCTAGGTCTATAACCGGTGATTCACGAACGGTCTCGACGACGGCACTCTGCGCCACTGCTTGCACCGCAGTGATCCTGGAAACTTGCCCCGGCGTGGCAAGGCTTACAAATGGGGACATCTGCAAAAATGCCGCCTGGGGTCCCAGGACTCGTTGAATCGCCTCACCCGCCGCATTCCCGAATTCCGGACTTTCCAAAATCTGTCTGGCCTCTGCCGCTTCTTCTTCTGCCCGCGCAACGAGACGAGCAAACTCTGCAGGCGAAGGCGCTTGCACGGTGACCACGCTTGTTGCGATCTGCGGACCTCCCCTCGTTCCCAACGGCCCGCCCAGGAGCGCGAGCTCCTGTCCCGCGCGCCCGACCTCTTTCCCGAAACCAGTCAGGCGTAGACTGGGTTCAGCGGAAATCCCTGCCCGGCCTTCCTCGAATTCGACCAGCCCGCGCTGCTTAAGCCTTTCCGCGGCCTCCAAAACTACCCCTGACGGTTCTACAGGGCCCTCCAGCCCAAAGCCCATGCCGACCATCTGTGCCGTCACTTCACGCAAAGAAACCGGAGCCTCTGCTTCCCCCAGCACACCCAAAAGGGCGCTTTCCGTCTGGAGAGAAAAATTATTCCCGGAAGCTCGCGTCCCAGGACTCGTCCCAGCAGAACTTTGTGCAACGCCCTGCGAAGATTGCCCCAGCTCTCTGGCGCCCTCCTTTAGGGCAAGCAAATCCACGGTTCCGCCCAGACGGATACCTAAAGCGATGAGTTCGGAGTCAGACTCTGTGGTCGCTCTTTCGACCTTCTGAAAATCCTCCGGTGAGAGAACTATGAAAGGTTGCGCTTCCTGCGGTGCGGCCAAACCCACGGCGGCCGCGGGAAGTCCCTGTCCGGGAATAGGCTCCTGGCCCCTGACAAAACGCTCGATAATTCCGGGTGTTCGTAATGTGGGCTCGATACGCTCATAGGAAACCTCCCCAACCCGCCCGACTCCAACGGGGTAAATGACTTCGATGGGCTTCTCGCCTGCCAATCTCCTTGCCTCATTTACCGCCGAAAGGGCTTCGCCCTCACTTAAGCCCTCAAACGCCTCCACCACCTCCTGTTGAGTTACGCCCGTCTCATCGGCCAAAGCATCCAAAGAGACCACAGGCTGGCGCATATTTACAAATATGCGGGTAAGGAGCGGGGAGATCATCGCGGGCGTTCCCTCCGCCTGCCCGGGAGGTACCACGGGGAAAAGCCCCGGTCTCGCGGGACCTTCTCCGCCCGGAGGAGCAGGCAGGACCGTGCGCGTTACTTTAATCCCCTGCCCGGCCTGGCGGCTTGCTTCCGCAAGGCGTGCAGCCAGGGTATCCCGGATCTCGGCCAGTTCCCGGCCCCTCGGGTCAAGCTCTTCATCCAGGCTGATCTCAAGTTTTGCCAGTTCATTTTCTACCAGACGGAGACCATCCCCAAAGGCCTGCGCCGCCTCGACGTAGCGCCCCTTTTGGACCAAGACATCTCCCTCGGCCTGAAGAAAACGGGCCTGGGTGGCCACTTCCCCCGTCGCCGTCTCCGGCGCGATGGCCTGGGCATAATCCGCGTTCATCACGCTGAAGGTTATGAGACAAGGCAAACATAAAATCTTCCAAAGTGCTTTCATTTCCAAATCTCCTTAAATGCCGCCAGGACAAGAAACGACAGCGCGTATATTCCGACCACAATAATGGGGCGTCCCATCACGAGGCTCATGACGATCAAGTTGACAGCGGCCGCATGGGAAGGGTGGCTCAAGAGGCCTGGTCTAAGTCCAGTGTAGTCCTGGGCGGTGCGCCGGTACCAGGGTTTAGATGTCATGGCATTTCTCCATAAAGCGGCGTGACGTCTCCCTCATGTTCGCCGATCGAAAATATAAGCCAAAGACCCGGGCTGGGTTGTTCACCGGTCCCGAGGCCAACGTTGGAGCCCTGTTCCAGGGCGTATTGGTAACCCCCGTCCCCGTCGTTATCCCTGCCCACCGTAGAAGGGTCATCGCTCTTCAACAAATTCCCGCGCAAGTCCTCCACCATCTTTTTGAAAAGCTCGCTCGCGCGCAGCGTTGACTTCTCACTGGGAACGGGATTTGAATCCCACCTCTCCCGAAGCCTGACCGAGAGCCGGTCAAAGCTCAAAGAGGCCTGGGCCGCTCCTTCCCACCAAAGGCTTCCATCCCCATCTTCAAACTCTGTTCCCAAATAACTCTCCTGCCTGCGCCCTTCACGAATCCAGATCCGGTTTAAGAGCCTCTTAACAACAACCGCTCCCGCTGACCAGGCCTCAAGATCAAGACCCCGGTCGAGCAAAAAAAGAATTCCGCCCGTCTGCGCATCCAGAGACAGCACCGAATCCCCTTCGCCGCGGTTGAAATACCGCTTCTCGGGATTCCAGCCCCTCGTGATGAGCCAGTCCGCGCACCCCTCCGATACTTCGTGGTACGCCGCAACCGGATCAACGGCAAAGAGCTCCTTAAAAGCAAAATAGGCGATGACATTATGCTCCGTGGCCGTCCAGGGCCGGTCGGTGCCATTGGAATTCAGGCCGCCTCGTATGCCGCCATCTGCTGCATCCAGCCGCCTTTCATCCATAAGCCAGCGGGCCGCCGACCGGGCGAGAGCAAGATAATGCGTCTCTCCGGTTGCGCGCATGAACCGGGCCAGCGTATAAAGTGCCCATGCCTGATTCCCGCTTGAGACGGCCACCTGCGGCAGGCTCGCGCCATCCGCACCAACCTTATCTAACCAATAGGACGCGAGTCCGTCCGTTACCGCGTGGTCCTCCAAAAAAGCCAAAATTTTTCTGGCATCCCCGAGCGCCACTGTGTCACCCGACTCCGCCGCCTGCAGGAAGGAAAGAACGGCCAGACAGTTATCGTACACATAACCTTCCTGACTGGCCTCGGAAACCCTAACCCACCCGCTGGAAGATTGAACCTCCTGCCGGACCCAGCGCAAGGCATCCGTGCGCGTCGCATCTGGGAAGGCATAGCATATATGTGTCAGGGAAAAAAAGAGAGCGATGAGGAGTGGTGACACATGCAGCCTCCAACCACCGCTTTGTGTCCCTTTTGCCATAGTGTGTTCAGTTTAGCACACAAGAAATTGCTTGTCAAGTATTTGTATAATATATTAATACTTGTAACATACTGTGTCTAAACATGTTATGTACTATACGACTGTCTGAACAGGTCATGAAGGAGTTCTGCGGACTTTATCCCGGGGGCGGTTTCAACACCGCTTGAAACGTCAACAGCATAGGGTTTCACTTCTTGGATACAGCTTATGAGATTTTCCGAGCTAAGTCCGCCCGAGACAATCACGGGCCTACCCGTTTTTTCTATAGCCTGCTTCGCCCAGCTCCAGTCGAAGACGAGTCCCGTTCCACCCCGCTTATCCTGTGTAAAAGAATCCAGCAGGAAAAAATCGCAAACTTCCTCATATTCGGGCAGGACATCCAGGTCCTGGGGTCCCTGCATGCGAAAGGCCTTGATCATCCGCAGACGCTTTTCGCGGATTTTAAGACAGAGAGAGGGGCTTTCGTCGCCGTGGAGCTGTACCGCATCCAATGAAGCAGCCGAAGAACATCGAAGGACTTCTTCCGGGGTCGGGTTTACAAAAACCCCGACTTTGAGGACATGCGGGTCGAGGCCTCGTAAGATCTTTCTTGCCTCATCTTTTCCCACGTTCCTCGGGCTCTCCTCGTAAAACACGAGCCCGACGGCCCAGGCGCCGAGGCGTGCCGCAAGCCGGGCATCCTCGGCGCGCGTGATGCCGCAAATCTTAATGCGGACCATGCACGATTTCACGCACGCGGCCGCGCAGGTCCAGGGCCTCCATAAAGGCCTCACCGATCAAAACGCCGTGCGCGCCCAGGGATTTAAGCCTTAAGATCTGCGCGTGGGTCCTGATCCCGCTTTCGCACACCACCCAAACCCCCTTGGGAACATGAGGGATAAGCCGCTCACACGTGCTCGTGTCCACCTCCATGGTGGAAAGGTCGCGATTATTGATCCCAACAATCTTCGCGCCCGCCTGGACCGCCCGCTCGAGCTCCTCCTCGTTGTGCACCTCGACCAGGGCCTCCATCCCCAGCTCATGGACCAGATTCACATACTTCCCCAGTTCGCTCCCCTCTAAGACGCGCACAATGAGGAGCACGGAGTCCGCGCCGGAGGCAGCCGACTCATACACCTGATAGAGGTCGATCAAGAAATCCTTACGCAGGACCGGAATCCGAACCGCCTGCCGTACTTGGTTTAAGACGGCCAGGCTCCCTCCGAAAAAGGGGGCATCCGTCAAGACGCTTACGGCGCTGGCCCCTTCATCCTGGTAGATCTGGGCGGCGGCGAGCGGATTGAAATCCCTGGCGATGAGACCTCTCGAGGGAGAGGCGCGTTTGATCTCGGCTATGAGCGCTATTCCGCCCACCGGGTTTTTGAGAGCCTGTTCCAGCGATCGAACCCTGCGGCCGGGCTCGATCCTGCGCGCCATCTCTTCCTCAGGGCATTTGGCCCGCGCCTCCTCCACCTCTTTCCGCTTCGACGTGATAATCTTTTCAAGGATCATATGCGCGTCAAGCCGATTAAGGTTGCGATCCCCCGCTGCCCTCGCCGTGCGCGGCCTCGGTCTGGGACCAATCCCCCCCCCTCGGCTCCTCGCTCCTCGGCTCCTCGCTCCTCTGCTCCTCCCGAGGCTGGGACGGTCTATCTCCCCCGCCCTGATGCGGTCCATGGGGCGGTCGGTTACGGCGTCCCCTCCACCGGTGCATAGGCCGCTCATGGCGCCCGGAAAGAAAATGCCTCTGCGAATCGATGACCTTGCGCGTCTTCTGGATGTGATCGTAAAGCCCCATAAAGTCATTCTTGCCGATCAACTTAAGATCCAGTGCCGCGTACAGAGACGTCTGGACCTCGGAAACGGAACGCAGCGCATACTTGAGCGTTCGGATAAATTCCGAATCCGAGCCCGTCACAAATCCTTCGCTTATGGCGTTCATGACATCCAGCGCCGCGCCGGTCACGTGTCCGCGCAATTGCGTTTCCTTCCGGAACGCGCGGCCTTGACTTTTCTTAAAAACCATATTCACCAAGACCCGGGCTTCTCTCCAGCAATCCAGGTCTTCTACTCTTTGTGCCTTCATCGTCTTCCTCCCATGCTCTCTTGTTTCAAGAGCGTCAGTTTTTCGAGGGCGCGTCCCGAATCAATCGCCTCTTGAGCGGCGGAGACACCTTCCCGGATCGTCCGAACCCGGTCGCCGGCATAGAGGGCGCACCCTGCGTTGAGCACAACAATATCCCGGGGCGGCCCTTTGCGCCCCTTCAGGATTCCTAAGGCAATACGCGCATTGCGGTCACACGATCCCCCGGTCAGGGCACTCAAGGGGACCTGCCTCAACCCAGCGTCCCGGGGGGTGAGCGTAAACCTGCTGATCTTCCCCCCCGCGACCTCCGCTATCCGCGTTCGACCTGTCGTGGTCACCTCATCCAACCCGTCTTCGCCATGACATACAATGGCATGGCGGGAACCCAAGGCAAGGAGGGCTTGCGCCACGAGCGGAACCAGCCGCTCTTCGTACACGCCCACCAGTTGATGCCTGGCCCCGAACGGATTGGTCAAAGGGCCCAAGAGATTAAAAAGCGTCCGCACGCCCAGCTCACGCCGGGGCGCAGCCGCATACTTCATCGCCGTATGAAAAAGAGGGGCGAACAAAAACCCCACGCCCACGCGCGTGACGCAGCGCTCTACCACCCGCGCAGGGGCCTCAATATTCACCCCCAGCGCCTTGAGGACGTCGGCGCTGCCGCAGCGGCTGGATACAGCCCGGTTGCCATGCTTGGCGATGCGCGCCCCCGCTCCTGCCGCAACGAGCGCGCTCACGGTCGAAATATTGAACGTGCGCGCGCCGTCGCCTCCCGTCCCGCAGGTGTCGACCAAATCCCGGCCATCCAGCCGCGGGGCGCGCACAAGCTCGCGCATGACGCGCGCGCAGCCCACAAGCTCCGAGACGGTCTCGCCCTTCATCTTGAGGGCTACGAGCCATCCCGCAATCTGCGCAGGGGTAGCCCGGCCCGTCATGATCTCGTCCATGACGGCCTTGGCCTCACGCTCCGTCAAGTCCTTACCTTGCAACACGCGGCGAATGGCTTGGACTATCATCGGCAGTGCGTGAGAAAATTCTTTAAAAGGCGTTTGCCCGGCATGGTTAAGATGGACTCGGGGTGGAACTGAACACCCCAGACCGGGTGCGTCTTATGGGCCAGCGCCATGATCTCTCGCGCGGGCTCGCCGCCCACGAGATCACGCGTTTCGGCAATGACTTCCAGCGTGGGCGGGACGCTCCCGCGTTCCACAAGCAATGAATGATAGCGGGTGGCCTCAAAGGGATTCTCCACACCCTCAAAAAGCGGATGCCCCGAGTGATAAACCCAGGATGTCTTTCCATGCATGAGCCTGTTGGCCCGCACCACGCGGCCCCCGAACACGGCCCCGATACATTGATGCCCCAGACACACGCCCAGGATGGGGACCTTCCCCGCAAATTGAAGGATGACCTCATTGGAAATCCCCGCCTCACGGGGCGTGCACGGACCCGGGCTTATGACGATCTGGCGCGGTTTCAAGCGCCGGATCTCGCCCACCGTGATCTTATCGTTACGATAGACGATCGGGTCCGTACCCAGCTCGCCCAGGTACTGGACCAGATTATACGTGAATGAGTCGTAGTTATCGATAACAAGAATCATTTTTGTTTCCTCGTCATTGCGAGACCCGCGCCTCCGGCCCTTGCGGGCCGAAGGCCCGGAGGGAAGCGGGGCGAAGCAATCTCATGAGATTGCTTCGGTCGCCTTCGCGACCTCGCAATGACGCGCCTATTGCTCATTTCCGAGCCATCTCAATCGCTTTAAAAAGCGCCTTCGCCTTGTTCACCGTCTCCTCATACTCCCTGGCAGGGACAGAATCGGCCACGATGCCCGCACCGGCCTGGACATAGGCCGTCCTTCCCTTGACGATAATTGTGCGTATCATGATACACGTGTCAAAATTCCCTGAAAAACCAAAGTAGCCCACCATGCCTGCATACGGCCCGCGCCGGTGGTGTTCCAGCTCATCGATAATCTCCATCGCGCGCACCTTGGGGGCCCCCGTGACGGTGCCGGCCGGAAACGCCGCCCGAATGAGGTCCATGCGCCCGCGTCCGGAGGCAAGCTTGGCCTTGACGTCGCTCACGATGTGCATGACATGGGAGAAACGCTCAATGCGCATGAAGTCTTCAACCCGAACGCTTCCGAAGCGCGAGACGCGGCCCAAGTCGTTCCGGCCCAGATCGACGAGCATCACGTGCTCGGCCCTCTCCTTGGGGTCTTGAAGAAGTTCCCGCGCCAGCCGCCCGTCCGCGCGCGCGCCCCGTCCCCGCGGACGGGTGCCCGCAATGGGGCGCGTCCTGACCCGGTCCCCCTCACAACGCACCAAGAGCTCCGGACTGGTCCCGATGAAGGTGCAGGGACCGAACGAGAGATAGTACATGTAGGGCGATGGGTTTAAGACCCGAAGCTTGCGGTACACCAGAAAGGGATCCGCGCCCAGAGAGGTACGAAACCGTTGACTCAAGACCACCTGAACCACATCCCCCGCATGGATGTATTCCTTGGCCCTCCGGACCTGTTTTTCAAAAGCCGCCCGTGAAAAATCAGACGAAATCTTCATGGCCCCCGCGCCCCGGCGGCCGCGTCTCGGCCGGTTCAATTTCGAGCCAGGGTCATGGATCAGCTTCACGATTTCGTCGATCCGTAAAAGGGTTTCTTCGTACCGCTTCTTAAGAACGCTCGCTGAACGAGCCGATTTGATCCGCACATTCGAAACGACGGAGATCTCTTTTCTAAGATGGTCGAAGATCAAAAGTGTATCGGTCAGGATAAAAAGGGTGTCGGGGAGTTTAAGATCATCCGGATTATCATCGGGGAGCCTTTCCCAAAAGCGGACGCAGTCATAGCCCATATACCCCACAAACCCTCCCGAAAAACGCGGCAGGCCCGGTGTAGGCACATACTTAAATCCCGAAAGATACCGTTTGAGCACTTCCAGGGGATCGCTGATCCGGAGAGACCTCCGCACCCCGTCTTCCTCGATGACCGCCTTCCGTCCCTTGCTGGAGATGACGAGGCGGGGGCCAAAGCCCATGAAGGAATAGCGGGCAAATTCACGGCTGCCCTCCACCGATTCCAGAAGATAGGCATTGGGCATATGGCGTATGCGTTCAAAGAGCGAAACAGGAGTTTCACCCCGCGCCGGAATCTTCCGGAAAACAGGGATTAAATTTCCCCGGCGCGCCAGTTTCAGAAATCGCTTCTTGTCAGGGCTTGTCATGAAATCCTATAATGAGGCTATGCGCATTCTGTGGGCGGCCATACTGGTACTCGCCTTCCTTGTCCGTATCTATGACTGGCACTCCGTTTTCCCCGCGCCCGGCGAGATCGTCTTTGTCTTCGACGATCCTTATTACCATATGCGCCGCGCGGAACTTGCCCTTCAGAACTTTCCCCAACTCGTCGGCCTGGATTATTATTCCAACTACCCGCAGGGGGCCCTCGAGGTCTGGCCCCCTTTATTCGACCACTGCATCATCTGGCTTGGCTGGGCCCTGGGGCTGGGACACCCCACCCTCTATTCCATCCGCCTGGCGGGCGCCTTCATAGCTCCGCTGTTTGCCCTCGCCACCCTCGCCGTACTCTTCGCCTTCTCGCGGCGCTTCTTGGGAAGCCGGGCGGCCCTCATTGCCTCCCTCCTGCTTGCCGTCATCCCCTCCCACGTCAGCCGCTCGCTCCTCGCCCGCCCGGACCACCACGTGGCAGAGGCTTTTTTCTTTTTGTGCTCTGCCGGACTTTTTCTCGCCGCCTTGAATACGGGCGGGCCAAGACGCCGCCTCTTTTGCTCCTTCGGGTCGGGCCTCGCGCTTGGCGCGTCAATACTTTCTTCCGTAGTCTCCATCGGCTTTCTCCTGCCGGGCCTCGTCCTCCTGGCAGGGGTGCGCCTTATGCGCCTGAAAGATAAGGACCTTCTGCGCCGGGCGGCCGAGGCCCACACGCTCATGTTACTCTCTGCCCTCGCGCTCGTCGCGCCCATCGCCCTGACTTCTGCGCGGGCGCGGCAGTGGCTTTTCGATTACGAGCACTTTTCCTGGTTTCAGCCCGCCGCCCTCGTGGGGGCGCTGGCCGTCTCGGGCCTCTTCCTGCTGACCGCCCCTTCGGCCCACGCCAACTTGAAGAAAAGAGCGGCAGCGTTCGCCCTGGCGTGCGCAGGGCTCGCGGCAGTGGCGTTCGTGTCCCCTGTGCGCCACGCCCTCAAGGATTCGCTCAACTTCCTAAGCCGCTCCGATCCCGTCATTGCAACGGTGCTGGAGGCTCGGCCCCTCTTGTATCTCACCGGCCCCTTCAGCCTGAAGGGTCCCTGGCAGGCCTTCGGGCTGCTGCTCCCTTTGCTCGTCCCGGCCTTCGTCACCCTATGGAGGGTGCGCAAGGAAAAACCATCTCCTTATTCCCTGCTTCTGCTCTATCTCCTGGCATGGACCGTGACTACTCTAGGGCTTACCCTCTGCCAGATCCGTTTTGAACTCTGGGCGGCGTTTCCGGTCATTCTGATCACCGCTGCCGCGCTCTCCGAATGGTGGCCTAAACTGGCTAAGATACGACGCGGCTGGGCCGCCGTCGTGATGCTCGCCATCGTCCTCGCCCCTTTTGCCCAAGAGTTACGGTTTTCCATGAGGGCATCCTTTGTCCCCAATGAAGACCTTAAGGAAACCTATCTTTGGCTCAAAGAACATACCCCATCACCCGGAGACTACAACCGGCCCGGCGAACCACCTGCCTGGGCTGTGCTCGCCCCCTGGGAAGTGGGACACCACCTCATGTATTATTCCCAAAGACCCGTCGTGGCGGATAACTTTCTCTGGAATGCGCCCAAGTCCATCCGCTTCTATCTGGCTCAAGAAGAAGGCCCGGCCTACAGCATCCTGGAGGAAACCCGTGCGCGTTATATCCTCACCCAGTGGATGCCGCCCGCCGAGGGCCAGTTCCAGGGCATGATCCGCGTCATGGGCGGCCGGCGGGCGGATTATTTTGAACTCATCCGCTCGGCGCCCGGAAAAATGAAATTAGATTTCAAAGAGCCTTTCCAAAAGAGCCTCTACGCGCGCCTGCACCTCTTTGATGGAAACCGCATGGAGTTGGGCGAGCTCACGTTAAATTCGGCATCGCGCCTGCGGCTCGTGTACGAATCCGCCACCGCCGTGATCGGGGTGGAGGGCGTACCCACGCGCGGATCAAAGGTATTCGAATTCGTGCAAGGGGCCGAACTCATAGGCGCGGCGGACCCAGGGACGCACGTCACACTCGCCTTACCCGTGCGCACAAACCACCTGCGGGGCTTCGTTTGGCTTGAGGAAACGACGGCCGACGCCGAGGGCCGGTTCAAGGTTCGTGTGCCCTATGCCACCCGCGGGACGCCCTACCGCACGCGCCCCACCGGGCCCTACCAGGTGAAAATCCAGGATAAGACGCACCTCGTTGAGGTGACAGAGCAAGAAGTTCAAACAGGGACTCAAATCTTTTTGTAAACCTGCTTCGGGTCAAAAACCTTTTTTCCAACGACCCGGGCCGATCGGCCTTTAGGATCGATCTGGGTAAAAAAGCAGCTCTCGTAACCCTCATGGCAGGCGCCGCCCGTCTGCTTCACCTTGACGAGCACACAGTCGCCGTCGCAATCCAGATAAACGGCCCGAACCTCCTGGAAGTGCCCCGATTCCTCCCCTTTAAGCCAGAGCCGGCTGCGGGAACGCGAGAAATAATGACACTTACCCGTGCTCATGGTCTTGTCGAAGGCCTCGCGATTCATGTACGCCTGCATGAGCACCTGGCCCGTAGCATCATCCTGAACCACCACGGCCACTAGCCCTTGCTCGTTGAACTTAGGTTCACGCACCGTGGAACTCATGCCAACCCTCCACACGCAATACGCAATACGCAATACGCAGTACGCAGTACGCTGTACGCTCTCTTCATATCCTCACAGGCACTCCCTTTTCGCGCAGATAATCCTTCACTTGCGGGACAGAGAGCTCCCCGTAATGAAACACAGAGGCCGCCA
The DNA here is from genome assembly GCA_016190205.1 of Candidatus Omnitrophota bacterium. Classification (GTDB taxonomy): domain Bacteria; phylum Omnitrophota; class JACPQZ01; order JACPQZ01; family JACPQZ01; genus JACPQZ01. The sequence goes on from JACPQZ010000030.1 coordinate 19,938, forward strand.
GGGCCGCATCTGCTCCTCCCTCATGAAAAGCTTCATAAAAATGCTCGATGCGGCCGCAGCCCCCGGATGCAATCACCGGGATCCCCACGCTTGAGGAGACGGCCCGAGTAAGCCCAAGGTCAAAGCCATCTTTCGTGCCGTCCCGGTCCATGCTGGTGAGGAGTATCTCCCCGGCGCCGAGCTTCTCGGCCTTGACTGCCCACTCCACGGCGTCTATTCCCGTGGGCCTGCGTCCGCCGTGCGTGTAGACCTCCCAGGACCCTTGCCCGTCCGCCTTCGCGTCAATGGCCAGCACGACACACTGGCTTCCAAAGCGTCCGGCCGCGCGGCGGATGAGCTCGGGGTCCTCCACGGCCGCCGTGTTGACCGAGGCCTTGTCACAGCCGGCCTTCAAGAGCTCCCGAAAATCACCCTCACCCCTCACTCCCCCGCCCACCGTAAGAGGCATGAACACCTTTTCCGCCGTCCGGCTTACGACATCGATCATGATCTTGCGCTTTTCGTACGAAGCCGTGATGTCCAGAAATACGAGCTCATCGGCGCCCTGGGCCTCATAGGCGCGGGCGGCCTCGACGGGGTCGCCGGCATCTTTGAGTGCCACGAAGCGAACCCCCTTGACCACGCGCCCCGCCTGAACATCCAAACACGGAATGATACGCTTGGCGAGCATCCTCTAGCACCGGCTGATGGCTTCTCCGAGGTCTATTCTCCCCTCGTACAGAGCCCGTCCCAAGATCGCGCCCACCACGCCGTCCCCTTCATATTTTTTAAGCTGCTGTAGATCATCGAGCGTAGCTACCCCGCCGGCCACGATCACCTTGAGCCTGGTGAGTTCCAGAAATTTGCGGATCTCGTAAAAATCCAGCCCTTCCAGGGTGCCATCCCGCGCGCAATTGGTGTGGATGACCGTCTCAACACCCATGCCTTTCAGCATGTTGGCAACCGTCTCCACCTTGAGCGGGGCGCTCGACTGCCAGCCCCTCGCCTTGACCAGCCCTTCTTTGGTATCGATACTCACGAGCACCCTGTCGCCATACGCCTCAACGGATTCTCTCACCATATCGAGGTCGGTGAAAACCGCGGTAGACAGAATGACATACCGCGCCCCCATTTCAAAGAGCTGATCCACGGAAGCGCGGGTGCGGATGCCGCCGCCGCACTCAACCGGGACATCCACCGCCTCCACGACGCCCTTGAGAATGGAAAGGTTTCTAAGCTCCCCCGACTCGGCCCCGTCCAGATCGACGAGGTGTATCCTTTGCGCCCCTTTAAGCCTCCATTCTCGGGCGATCTGGACAGCATCATCGGAGTAGACGCTCACCTTATCAAACTCGCCTCTATAAAGACGGACGACCTTGCCGCCCTTCAAATCAATGGCCGGAATTATTAGCATATCTCACTCTGATAAGTAACCAGATACCAGTTACCAGATACCAGAAGATTCCAGCTACCAGAGACCAGAAGGCATCGATGACCGAACTTCGGACCTCGAACTTCGGACTTCGTAGGTCGATGTTCGTAGTTCGAAGTACGTACTTGGTATCTGGTTTCTGGTTTCTTCTGGTTACTGGATTCTGGTTTCTGGTATCTCACGGTCTCACAGCTCAACAAAGTTCTTTAGTAACTGAAGGCCCACGGCCTGGCTTTTCTCCGGGTGAAACTGGGTTCCGAAGACAGCGCCTCCCCACAACGCAGAGGCAAAGCCCACGCCATACTCCGTTTCCCCTGCAACAACACCCCGGTCCGTGCAGTCCGCATAATACGAGTGCACAAAATAAAAAAAACTGTCGTCGGGCACGCCTTTAAAAAGGGGACAGCGCCCTTTTTTGTAGGTCACGGTGTTCCAGCCCATGTGCGGGATCTTCAGTCGCTGGTCGCTGGTCGCTGGTCGCTGGTCTCGGGCTTTGCGTCCCACGTCCCACGTCCTTCGTCCCACGTCCTTCGTCCCACGTCCCTCAAACCGGAAGCGCCGGACTCGCCCCCTGAACACACCCAAACCTTCCGCCCCCTGACCTTCCTCGCTGGACTCAAAGAGGAGCTGAAATCCCAGACAGACCCCGAGAAATGGCTTCCCGGCCCTCACAAAGCCTTGGAGCGGATCCCAAAGCCTTCGGGTGCGGAGCTCCCGAATAGCTTGATCAAAGGCCCCCACGCCCGGCACTATCACTTTATCTGCGCCCTCCACCTGCGCAGGGTCTGACGTGACCAGGGCCTTGCCACCTACGTGCTCCAGGGCCTTTTCCACACTCCGCAAATTGCCCATGCCATAATCGACGATAGCGATCATGTTCGTACTGCGTACTGCGTCGTGCGTACTGCGTAACGAAAATAACCACCCTGCCTCTCGCCTAATTCAACTACCCCACTCATGCAACGGATGTTAGAAGAAGGCTGCCCAACTGGCGCCGTACGCAGTACTCCGTACGCAGTACGCCGTACGCTGTACGCTGTACGATCCTTCATATCACTCCTTTCGTGGACGGCACCCCCTGCCGCCTTTCATCTACCTGTGTCGCCATGTCCAGGGCCTTGCCCAGGCCCTTAAAGATCCCTTCCAGAACATGGTGGACATCACGCCCCGCAATGATCTGGACGTGCAGGGTAATACCCGCATGCCGGGCGAGTTCCGTCAAAAAATTTTCCGCGTCCTGAAGCGTGTAGGCCACTTCGCGCCCTCTTTTGGAAAGCCCCCTCACCGCCTGGCCCCGCACCTTATTTCCACCCGTGATGTGAAAAGACGGGCGCCCGCTGATATCCAGGGCCACGACCGACTTGACCAGGGCCTCGTCCATCGGAAGGTAAAAAAACCCGTACCGGCGGATGCCCCGTTTGGGTCCCAAGGCCTTCTTGAGCGCCTGACCCAGGGTAATCCCCACATCGTCATTGGTGTGATGGATATCCACCGCGAGATCTCCGCGGGCCGCAACGTCTAAGTCCATCATCCCGTGATAACTCAACAGGGTGAGCATGTGGTCCAAAAACCCAATGCCTGTATTGACGCGGGCCTTTCCCCGCCCAGGCAGCGCCACTCGGACGCTCACCCGGGTTTCCTTTGTCTTCCGGATAACGGCCGCCCGATAAAGGGGTCTAACTTTTATCTTCTTCATTTGAGCCTTCCTTGTTAAAACGCACTTCAACGGACCGGCGATGGAGAGGCAATCCTTCCATCTCGGTCAGCTGGCCGACGATCCCGCGCGCCCTCGAGAGGGCCTCGCGCGTGTAACCGATCACATGGGAACGCTTCAGAAAATCTTCCACCCCTAAACTGGAATAAAACCTGGCGCTGCCGCCCGTGGGCAGGACGTGGCTCGGGCCCGCCACATAGTCGCCCAGGACGGCGGGAGAGAACGGACCTAAAAAGATTGCGCCGGCGTGGCGGATCTCTTTCAAAAGCCTCCTGGGATTTTTGGTCATGATCTCCAGGTGTTCCGGGCTGATCCTGTTGGCTATGCGCGCCGCTTCATTCAGGCTCCGGGTCAAAACACAGGTCCCCCCCGCGAGACTGCGCTGGACCTTGAGGGCCAGCCGTCTGGAATTCGTAATGAGAAACATCCTGCCCATGTGGTGCTCCCCTTGCGCCGCGAGATCTGCCGCGACCCAATCGGGGTCGGCGTCATCATCTGCGATCACGGCGATCTCGCTCGGTCCCGCCACCATATCCACCGCACAGTAGCCGTACGCCTGGCGCTTGGCTTCAGTCACGTAGGGGTTGCCGGGCCCCACAATCTTGTCCACCTTCCGGATCGTGCGCGTTCCAAAGGCAAGGGCTGCCACCGCCTGGGCGCCCCCCACCCGGTAGATCTCGCGCACGCCCAGGAGATTGGCTACCGCGAGGATATGGGGGTCGATGTCGCGGCGCGCGGAAGGAGGCGAAACCAGGGCGATCTCCTTCACCCCGGCCATCTGCGCCGGCAGGACCGTCATATAGACCGTCGAGACGAGCGGCCGCGTTCCCCCCGGGATATAAATCCCCACGCGTTCGATCGGGCCCGAAATCTCCTCGAGCTCTACCCCGTCTTCGGAGCAGATTTTGAGCGTGCGCTCCGCTTCCCGCCGGTAAAAACGTCGGACACGTTCAGCCACCTGCTTCAAGAGGGGTATCAGAGACACGTTGAGTTCGTTAAAGGCGCGATTGATATCCCCCTCAGCTACGCGCAGCCGCTTTGGTTTAAGAGCAACGCCGTCAAACTGCCGGGTGTACTTAACGAGGGCCCTGTCGCCTTTTTTCCGCACGTCCGCCAGGATTCTGGCCACGGTCTTGGCCACCGCAGGGTCCACATCGTAAGTCCGCGCGGCACTTGCCCACTGCTTGGTAAACGCATCCGCCGTAATAAGCTGCATCATGTGCCACGCCTTAACTGCTGTTCCAGAATGGTCCTCGCCGCCTTCAATGCCTCGTCCAATTTTGAAGGATCCTTTCCCCCCGCCTGGGCGAAGTCCCGCCTGCCTCCCCCTGACCCGCCCAGCCGTTCCGCAAAAGCGCTGGCCAGGAGACCGGCGTCCAGCGTTGAGTCTTTAAGATCGCGCGACAAGGAGACGATGACAGTGGCCTTCTCCCCGTCCGAGCTCCCTAAAATGGTCACAGAGCGCGGCGTGCGCTCGCGCAGGCGGTCGGAGAGATCGCGCAATTCTTTGAGGCCGTATCCATCCACTCGACCTGCCACAAGAGTCATTTCCCCAACACGAACGGCATTCTTAAGAAGGGTGTCCAGCACTCCGGATCCGGCCCCCGTACGCAGACGGCTTACCTCCCGCTCCAGATTTTTCACCTGCTCCACCAGTTCTCGGACACGCCCGGCGCTTTTATCCGGCGCCACGTTTAATTCGCCGGCTACCTCCCTGACCCTCGCTCCGTCTCGCCGGGCCTGGTCAAACACCCCCCAGCCCGTGACCGCTTCGATGCGCCTCATCCCCTGACCAACCGAGCCCTCACTCACGATCCGAAATAGGCCGATGTCTCCGGTCCGCCGGCAGTGCGTCCCTCCGCACAGCTCCTTGCTGAAACCGGGCACGTCCACTACCCGTACGCGTTCACCATATTTCTCGCCGAAAAAGGCGATCGCCCCCTCGCGCTGGGCGGCTTGAGGTTCCATCTCCCGGGTGCCCACCTCATGATTCTCAAGAATCTTCTGATTGACGAGCCTCTCCACGCGATCGAGATCCTGTACAGCTACCGGGCGGGGGTAGTTAAAATCAAAACGGAGCTTTTCGTCGCTCACGAGGGAACCTGCCTGCCGAACCTCTTTTCCCAACACCTCCCGCAGAGCGGCGTGGAGGAGATGGGTCGCCGTGTGGTTGCGCCGGATATGCCAGCGCCTTTCATCATCCACCTCCGCCTCGACGGTATCCCCGACGCGAAACGTGCCGCCCGCCACCCTCCCCACATGCACAATGGCCGAGCCGGCATACTGCGTGTCTTCCACTTCAAACCTAGCTGATTGAGGGCCATTCAAAACACCTCGGTCGCCGATCTGCCCGCCCTGCTCGGCGTAGAATGGAGTCTCATTCAAAACCACCTGGCTGCGGGCGCCTTGGCGAAGCTCGTCTACGCGCCGGTCTCCCTCTTCAAATAGCGCGAGGACGCGCCCGCTCGCGCGTGCCGTTCCATAGCCTAAAAAGCGGCTCTCAAGCCCTGCGCCCTTCATCACCTTAGGATCGAACACAGCCTCCGAGATCTGACTCGCTTGCCGGGAACGCTCCCGCTGTTTCCCAAACAATCTTTCGACTGCTTCCACATCCAGGGCAAGACCCCTTTTCTGCGCCAAGAGCAGGCTTGCCTCAAACGGGAAACCATGTGTGTCATGGAGCCGGAAGACAAATTCCGGGTCGGCGGCCCCACACCCCTTTGCCTGAAGCCTCCTGGCCTCCTCATGCCACCGATTTTCACCTTCAACGAAGATCCTGCTGAAGCTCGCCTCATCCTGCTCGACCACGCGCCGGATGCGTCCTTCCTCCTTCCGCAATGCGGGATACGAGCTCCCCATGACGCGAACCACTTCCGGGATAACCAACTGATGTAAAAACGGACGCGCCGAGCCTGAAACATACCAGGCGTGCGTCATGCACAGCCGGATCAATTTCCGTATGACATAACCCCGCCCTTCATTGGACGGAGCCACACCCTCCGCTACAGCAAAGGCAATGGCGCGCGCATGATCTGCAATCGCGTGGGCGTGCATCCGGTCTTCACCCGACCGCTGACCTTTCGGGAAGCCTTGAAGAACCTTCTCGACGATGGGCTCAAAGATATCGATCTCAAAATTGGTTTTCTTTCCCTGCAAGACGCAGGCCAATCGCTCAAGCCCCATCCCCGTATCAATATTTTTTTTAGGGAGGGGCGCCAGGCTCTTGTCAGACTTGCGCTCAAACTGGGTGAAGACGAGATTCCAGACCTCCATGTCCTCGTAATAAATTTCCGAACAAGGCCCGCAGGGCCCATCGGGGCCTTCCTCGCGGGCATTGGCGGGCCAGAAGTTTTCTTCTGCGCCCAGCCTGCGGATGCGCCCCTGCTCAACAAGGCCCACATCCTTTCTCCAGATCTCGTAGGACTCCTCGTCATCCTGATACACCGACACCGAGAGCTTGGGTTCAGGAATGGAGAGCTCACGGGTTAAAAACTCCCATGCCCATAGGATAGCCTCCTTCTTAAAGTAATCCCCGAAAGAGAAATTCCCCAGCATCTCAAAGAACGTGTGGTGGCCCGGCGTTTTTCCCACCTGCGCGAGATCCGGCGTCCGCAAACAGATCTGGCAGGATGCCGCGCGGCTCAAATCCCTGCGCGTGCCCAAGAAATACTCCTTGAACTGATTCATCCCGGCCCCCGTGAAAAGGAGGGTGGGGTCGCCGGCCGGAACCAGCGGCGCGCTCGGGACAATGCAATGCCCCCGCGCCTCGAAAAACTTAAGAAACCGCTCGCGTACCTCGTCCGTCCTCATTGCGCAGTACGCAGTACGCAGTACGCTGTACGCACCCTTATTGCGCCTCTTTAATCAGGATATACCCCCGGAGCGTGCGCAAAAGGACGTCGCCTTTAAGCTGCGAGGTCAGCTTCGCAAAGCCCTCGACGCTCGCGACAGACTGCCTGTTAACTTGCGTAATGACGTCTCCATGCTCCAGTCCGGCGGCCCCCGCAGGGGACTTGGGTTCCACCTGCGCGACGAAAACGCCTTCCGTGTCCGTGATGTCGAGCTCCTTCACGAGCTCCTCCGTGAGCGGCGCCACCGTAATCCCGCGCCAGGGCGTCACGGCTGTTTCGGGTTCCTGCTCGACCGCGGCCTGCTGGCTTGGCCTGGGTTCTATCAGGATCTGGAGTGGCAGGTTCTGGCCTTCGCGGATAACCACGACGGACACGGTCCTGCCGGGGGTCGTGCGGCCCACCCGCTGAATGAGACCCGTAGTGTCGACAACCTTATCGCCATCATAGAACCGGATAATGTCCCCCTCGCGCAGCCCGCCCTGCTCGGCAGGGCTTGCCGGATGCACCCGCGCCACGAGCACCCCGTCGGTATCGGCCAGCTTGAAATATTCGGCGAAGTTCTGATCGATATCCTGAACATTTACCCCCAGCCACCCGTACAGCACCTGCTTGCCCGCCACAAGTTCGCTCAAGACCTCCTTCGCGCGGTTGATGGGAATGGCAAAACCGGCTCCGATATAACCTCCCCCGGGAGTCGCAAAAATGGCTGTATTGATGCCGACCACCTCCCCTTTGGCGTTGACCAGGGGGCCGCCGCTATTGCCCCTGTTAATCGCGGCGTCCGTCTGGATGAGATTCCCGTAGTAGCGGTCGCCCTCCTGGTATTGCGGGAGGGCCCGATTGAGCGCGCTCACCACGCCCACCGTCATGGAAGGCTGGGGGTCATTTAAGAAACCGAAGGGGTTACCGATCGCAATCGCCCAGTCCCCGATCCTGATCTTGTCGGAATTACCCAAAGGCGCTACGGGGAGTTTGCTCGCATTCACCTTGACCACGGCGAGATCACTGCGCCGGTCGGTCCCCCTGATCTCGCCCTTGAACTCCCGCCCGTCCGGGAGACGCACAGTCACCTCGTCGGCGCCTTCCACCACATGATAATTGGTCAGGATAAACCCCTGCTCATCGATGATGACCCCTGAACCCAGGCCCGTATAACGAAACTCCCTGTCCGGCACGTCTCCGAAAAACTCCCGGAAAAACTGATCAAAAAACTCATCGCCGTGCGGTCCCTGTGGAATACCCAGGGCCCGCATGCGCTGGACATGAACCGAGATGATGCTCACCACGGAAGGGTAGACCTTCTCGGCCACATCGGCAAAAGTGGGCAGGGCGCCCGGCTCGGCCGTGCCCGGCGGTTGAAACAGGGCCGCCTGCACTTGAAATGCCGCCGCAAGCACCACGAGCACACATGTGATCCATATAACTACCGGCTTTGCCTTCACTTTGAAATCCTCCCTAGAAAACAGTGAGAGACCACGCCCCCTTGGAGGCTCTAAGGTCTCTCACAGCAAAGGTCCCGGATGCAGCCCTCACACAAGGGCCGTCATCTTCTCCTTCACCTTTAGTTCGATCTCTTCCAAGAGTTTGGGATTTTCCCGCAAAAAGAGCCTCACCTTTTCACGCCCCTGGCCCAGCTTCTCGCTTCCGAACAATAGCCACGCCCCCGACTGCTGGACCACCTGGTGCTCCAGGCCAAGATCAATGACGCCTCCTTCGCGCGAGATGCCCTGGTCAAAAAGGATGTCGAACTCGGCATTGCGGAAGGGCGGGGCGACTTTATTTTTGACCACCTTGACCCGCACGCGGCTCCCGACCGTGACCTCGCCCTGTTTGATGAGGCCTATCTTGCGGATATCCAGGCGCACCGAGGCGTAGAACTTAAGCGCACGGCCGCCGGAGGTCGTCTCGGGATTGCCAAACATGACGCCGATCTTCTCGCGTATCTGATTGATAAAGATACAGCAGGTCTTCGACTTCGAAATGGACGAGGTGAGCTTCCGCAGCGCCTGGCTCATGAGCCGCGCCTGAAGCCCCACATGGGTGTCGCCGATCTCGCCCTCGAGTTCGCTCTTGGGGACCAGGGCCGCCACAGAGTCCACGACCACCACATCCACGGAATTGGAGCGTATGAGCATGTCCGCAATTTGGAGGGCCTGCTCCCCGGAATCCGGCTGTGAGATTAGAAGATCCTTAAGCCGCACGCCCAGCTTCATGGCATACGCAGGATCCAGCGCGTGCTCCGCGTCGATAAACGCTGCGACGCCTTTCCGGGCCTGCACCTGCGCGATGATGCTTAAGGTGAGTGTGGTCTTCCCGCTCGCCTCCGGCCCAAATATCTCAATCACGCGCCCGCGCGGGACCCCTCCAACGCCGAGCGCCCAATCCAGGGCGATCGCCCCAGTCGGGATCACATCCACATCCTTGGGCCGCTCTGAACCGAGCCTCATGATCGCTCCCTTCCCAAACTGCTTCTCAATTTGGCTCAACGCAAGCTCGAGATCCGACTTTCTTCGATCAGCTTCCGATGTTTCATGCACACTTTTCATGTAAGCACTCCTAGTTTGATTCGGATGGCGCGAAGAGGACCTCGGGCATCATGGTTCAATCGGGGATATATAGTATAAGGCGTTAGCGCGTAAAGGTCAAGCGCGTAAGGGATTTGGGAGGAAAGACGAGTGCTTGGGAGGGGTTGGGGATAAGCTCCTCGGCCTCTGCAGAATCAAGATCGGGACCGGTCACCACTTTGACATTATCAAGACGCCACGCTGGGTCAGGAAGCCGAAGCTCCAAGGGATAACTCATTAGGGGGTCTGGATTGACTACAAAAATTGAAAGTGTGCTCTGGTCCGTGTGGACGACCGCGAGCGAGGAAAGCCGAACCGTTTCCGGAAGAACCACGTCCACGATCTGGCCGCCCTCCAGTCCCGCCTCGGCAAAGGCCCGCAGAACGTAATACTTCGGATACACCGTAACGCTCCGCTCGCCATCGTCTCCCTCCGCTTCCACGTAGAGGGAGCTATAAGGCCGCGCCCCTTCACTAAAATTGAGAAGGTTCCAATTTTCTGCGGAGGCAACCCCTGCCTTGGCGAAGGTGAAGATCATCTCCGCGACCTTAAGTGCGGACCTAAGGTACGTCAAGCGGAGTGACGGCTCGTCCGTCCGTCCGTCTCCGTCCAGGTCCTCCACGTCCTTTAGATGAGTGTTATACTCCGTCACATGAAGGTCTATCTGCTTTTTAAAAGGGACGAGCTCGACGCCTTCCACGCGCAAATTGTCGAAAAAGACTTCACCCTCGGCTCCCTCGAGTCCCAAGCGCCACGCGACATGGTCTGCGCCCGCAGGAATGTCGACATCCAGCTCCTTCTCGATCCAACCCCTTTCGTCACCGTAAGCTTCGTCCAGATCGGCCTCCTGGAGCGCGCCGCCTGCATCCCGCCACGTCACCTTAAAAACGGCGCGCCCGCGCGCGGAATCACCCGGGCGGTCTTGGAACCGGGTATACAGTTCGCCGCTCAACCTCACGCGGCGCCCGGAGACAGCCGTGCCGTCCAGGGGAATGGAGATATGCGCGTCGGGACCTACCTTGAGCGCGCGGCTGTTTCCATCCGTGGCCTGAACACGGATCTTCCCTCCATTAACGCGCCTTTCCCACCCTGGCAGGGCCGCATCCTCAAACATGTCTTCAAAAATGAGTTTCCCATCACTTTCCACGCGCACCTCATCCACCTTGATGGCACCTACCGCATTTTTCACACCGACGGTTAAGATGGCCCAGGTGGCATGGGAAGGCACGGAAACGGTGAAATACACCGCTTGGGCCCGCAGCCCCGTGCCGTCTTGCGGGGTTCTTTTATAACCCGAGTATGTCCAGCGGCCGTCCGCTTTGTAAGCAAGGGTTACGTGCGCGCCCGCTCGGACGGCCTCCTCCCTGCTTTTTACGTCGGAGACATGCACCTTCGCACGCACCCGAACGGTCTTGCCCTTGAGACCTCGCGCATGAGGAAAAGTATGTATGATGAGCGTCGCCAGATCCGCATCCTGGCGGCTGATCTCACAGCCGGACGATTTGTGGTACTGGGACGAAGCAGAAGACGGTATAAAGGGATGCGCGTGTGCCGGAACGTCCGCACCGGCTGCTACACTGGTCCCCATTTCCATCCAGGGCACCGCCCCCCGCCCTTCTAAATTCTCCGCAAACAAAAGCTCCCGCGGCTCGTACACTTGTGTATCTGTAAAAGCGGACCGGATGTGAGTAACCTTCTCCTCCAGATAGCGGAGCGCAGACTCCGGACCGAGCCCGATATAGAAATGGGGCGCGAGCGCGTCTACGGCGTTTCCCGCGACCTTAATGAGATGCTCGTTCCAGCTTAACCCCGTGCCCCTCACGACGTCCACATCGCCCACCGTGAACCACTCGCCGGGGTTCCCCTCCCAGTTCCGCCGGTCAGGAAACGCAGTCGCCAGCACGTGGATGTTCGGGTCTACCCACTTCATAAGACCTGCCGTCTTGACTACCTCTTGGGCGTAGTCGTCAACCGTGAGGCGGCCCTGTTTCCTGGCCGTAAGCTCCCACCAGGGAAGCGTGGTGTCCCCGACGGGCCGCGCCGACTGGTGGAGATACTGCTCATTACCCAGCCCCCAGAACTTTACGCCGTACGGCGTGAAACGCCCGTTTTTTGCGCGCAGACGCGCCCAGTAACCCACCGTCTTCCAGTCCCGCAAAGGCCGGTTGAGCTCCACGTATTTTCCCGGCGTATCCCATCCAATCATACGGTTATCGTTTGTCCGCCCGTTGCAATAGGCCACCCATGCCGCGTGCTCCTGGGGGGTTCCCCAACTCCAGTTGAGCTGCATCACCGCCGCGGCACCCCACCTCTCAACGAGACGCAGAAACTCATCGGTCCCGAAATGGAGCGGGAAGTAATTTATGTTATTCGGCGGCTGCACTGATTCCCTCGGATAGCGCGGGTCGTACCAGACGGTAATCCCGAAAGGCCGGGCGTCACGCTCTTCAGAAAAATCCACGCTGTCCAGCCAGAAAAATCTGGCCGACTTATTCCCCCCGGGAAAGCGGATCAGGGAAGACCTTGCCCCGCGGATCGCCTCCGGCAGGGAAATCTCAAGGGATTCCACCTCAATGGCCTTGTTGGGTGCACCCCGCTCCGCATCCCAAACATAGGCCCCATCGACTGCCCGAAGATTATGTCCAAAGAAACGGGATGGAAAGCGCCGCGCCGGAGCGCTTCCATCTAATGGAACGGTTTCCTCGACATGAAAAGGCACCGGCACCCGGATCGTGACCGTCGCCCGGGCAGTGAGCCCCTCATCCGCCCCTTCCACCACCAACAGGCGGTCCGTCAGCGTGTAGGTGAAGTTGTCCACTCCGTAAAATCCATCTTCCGGCCTATACTCAAATACCGTCCGGCCGCGCCCGCCTCCCAGGGGCAACCCCCCTCCCGTGTGTGGAACTGGAAGCTCATACTGTGAGAGGGTTCCGTGACGAGGAAGGTCGAACGAGACGATGCCGATGGGGTCCCCATCCGGGTCGCTGTCGTTCGCCAGGACGTCGATCGTAATCGCCTGGCCCGGACGCGCATTGACCTCGTCATCCACCGCCTGCGGCGCGCGATTGAGGGCAGTCCCCTGCTCTTCCGCCCCGGCGGAAGACACTATAACAAGCAACACCGCCATCGCGACCAAAAGAACAAACACCCAAATCAGATCTTTCAGCATCTAACGCCCCGCAAAGCCACCCAGCCCATCAGACTCTTTCGCGGGCACAAGCTTCACCGCCCAATCCGTATCCCAGGACGGGTCGTGCCGGGAGCTGGCCGCGTTCTGATCCGGGTAAACCGGTGCCTGGCCATAGGCATGGACGCGCCCTCTTGCATCCATGAGATAGTACCCTCTTATTGCGTTTTCATTATCGTATGCGAGCTCGAAATCCACATAGCGGTTGTACGCATCGAGGGGTTCAAAAGTTGTGGTTAATGAAAACGGACTAAGATCCGGCACCTCCCCCACGAGCCCGACGACACCGGCGTCCATCAAAAGATAGTAGCCCTTCACTTCCCGGGTCAGAGGGTCTTGGTACAGCTCAAAATCTCGGGCGGCATCCAGCTCAAATTGGGCCCCTCCGCGAAAGTTTGGAACGCTCCCGAACGAATGGACCGCTCCGGCGGCGTCCAAAATATAGTAGCCCATGACATTTCCCAATGAATCCTCGGCCAGCTTGAGCGCGCGGCCCATGTCTCCAAAGGGGACTTGAGTAGGGTGGTTTTCACCCGAACCGATGTAGATTTTCCTGCGGTCACGCTGGCCATCTACAGTGAAATCCCATAAAAGCGGACAACGCGCCGCTGTAACAAGATCAAAAGATACGCCCTGGTCCGCTTCAAGATTCAATTCCCCCATGCGCACCTGTCGCACGGTAGGCTCCGCGCGCGGCAGGAGGCTCAAGACACGATTAGACTCCAGCGACATAAGCTCACGGCTCTTGTAGATCTGCTCGACCGAAGCGATTCGTGCCGATATTTTCGCTGGGCCTATGAGCCGGACATGCCATGTCGTGAGGGCCCCCGGACTCTGCCATAGATACACACCCCCTCCACGGTCGAACGCAGGTGCGCCGGCCGCTGCGGCGTCCGGAGACCACCACTTTCCGCCGTGATATCTTCCGGTCGTGTGCACGGCGCCAAACGCGTCCAGAAGATAGACAGCTCCGCGCACACCCACGGCGGCATCCCGGGCCACATCCCAGTTCCAGCGCGGCAGGCCGATGACCTGGATGGAGGGGTCTCCGATGACTTGAAGCCGTCCGAACCCGTCCATCAGCAAAAGCCCCTGCCGGGGATTGGGCGAGTAAAGCTCAAGATCCCGGGCAAGATCAAGATCCGGCCACTGCGGAACCGGCGCGCCCGGACCTCTGTAAAAGGACTGGATCTGGAGCGTGGTGGGCAGGGCGGGTGCCAGTGGGTCTTCGACCACCCGGTGACCGGCCCCGGACCGGTCCAAAATATAATAGCCGGCTAAATCGGGCGTCCTATCAGTATCATGATCCGGCTCAATTAAAATCCCCTCTTGCCTTATGTCGCTCGCGCCCTGATCGTCTACGACTTCAAGCGCGACCCAATAGATTGCGGGCTCTTTGTAGCGGTGAACGGGATTCCAAAGATTTTCATCGAGAAAGGGGCCCTCGAATATCGTATGAGAGCCGTTCGACACCACCCCTACCTTCCCGCTATTGTCGGAGAGATTCGCGGCGTGCATCTTGAGTACCTCATCCACATAAAACTCAAGCGTGTGGTTATTCACCACCTTGAGTTCCAACTGATAAGTACGATCGCTCTGAAGTTCAGGCATGGAGACGACCAATAAGCCTTTATGAACGCCTTCGCGCAGCTCTTCTAATTCGATGGTCTTCCTTCCGATGTATAAACCAATCGTTTTGTAGTTTCGCGGATCTTTATAGCCAAAGACTGTTAGGGCATTGTGATAGCCGGGCGGTTGGCGTGGTATGGAATTCACTTTCCAGCCGATGGTGTAGGTATTGAGATCACTCGGGGTCAAAATGGGTTCGTCCTTGACGATAATCGATTTATGATTTACGGACGAACTGCCAATAAGTCCTTTTCCTGTTTGAATCGCCCACTCCCCGCCGTCATCTCTAACCACCGTCCAGCCGGGGACGGCACCGCCGGCGCCGGGCACAGTTTCCCTCGTGATAGCGCCTCCCAAGGTGCCCTCCAAAACCGTCCCGTCTTGAAACCGCCAAATAATACGGCGGATCTCGCCGTCGGGATCGGAGGAGCGGGAAGCGGAAAATTGAATGGGCACACCTATTGGGTGTGGCCGGTCAGCGAAGACCAGTACTGCCTGCGGCGGGCGGTTTGGCGGGAGACCCTGATCTGCGCTCCTCACATAAATCAGCGATTGGACCACCACGCCCTGCCGGTCTGACACACTCACGGTATCGATTCCGCTCCTTACGCCATTAAATAAAAAGGTGCTCCCCGTCAGTTTTTCCTCATTTGCCTTCTGCTGTAACTCTCGTCCGTTTAACTGCCATTCATAAGGCTCCGTACCGCCACGGGCAAAAAACTGCACCGTTCCCCCCACCGCAATGGTCGGGTTGAGCGGCTCAATCGATAAGGGCGCGACGTTTTCGTCAATTCCCAGCGCCCCGATGGTCTGGCCGTCTTTTCCTGCACGCACGAGCGGCGAGGCGGGTTGCAAATAATAATTATCTTCTTCAGAATCTACAAACAAAGGATTCATGTACCCGCCCGCATAATGAATCACCCATCTGTCCAATGGGGTACTGTGGTTTAACGCGTTCTGAAAAAACCAGTTGTACTGGATGTCTGAAGCAGCTGTATCCGCCGGTGAATATATCCCCGTGCCATTATTCATGAGAACCGTATGCCGTATGAAAGACCACCGTGCGCTGGCACCGAGCGCGATGCCTTTCTCAAAACCCATGATATCCAAATGATTCGCCACCAGGCCTTCGCCGTCAGCGGCAATCCCTATACTACCTCCTGACCCATTGCCCAAGAGTATGCAAGATGTAAGGGCGATGGCCTGGCTCGCGCGAACCGCTGTTTGGCCTCGAGCAGGTCTCAAATCCAAGGTGAGGCCTTCGAAAGAAACGCCGCCTGACGACACGTAAAAAAGGGGCCCCGAGCCCAGCAAGCGAATGTCGGTCTTATCGGCCCCCGCGCCTGTCAACACTATCGGTTTCTTGAGCTCAATCGTTTCATCCACGAGATACTCTCTTGCCTCTAATCGAAGTGTGGAGCCTTCTGCCGTTATCCGGATGAGTCCGGCTAGATCCGTAATTTTTTCCTTATCCAGGCTTGTCTGAAGCGTATAAACCGCAGATTCCGTTTCGCCCGCCCAATAGGCCATATTGAGATCGAGCAGCATGAAAACAAAAAGGCCTTCCCGGTCATCCTTGATGACTCTTCCCAGCATCGTACCGTTTCTGCCCACGAAATCTATTTGTCCAAAAGGATTGGGTCGCAGGGTGTGGCCCGTCGCGGTCGTCACGGGATCAACGGGGCGCTCGGGCAAGAGGAGAGTCCCGTCGTCATCCGTCACGCCTTCTATTTCCGGCACATCGTCCACCCACTTATATTTGCGGGAGCTTTGATATAGCTTGATTTGGGCCCCCCCAATCGGCCTGCCGGACTTGTCCACAATCCGCAGGGCATTTCTGCGGGGGGTATCAAAAAGATATTCCCCGAAATATCCCCTCCTCATACCGGCATGCCGGTTCATGGCTGCCGCGGTGTGGCTGGAAAAATAGGTGTTGTTCGGGTAACTTCCTCTGTCCCCGCCCCCCATGCGGCCGGGATTAGTGAAAAACACGTGCTTCCTAACCGGGGCAAAGGCCTCGGACGGGATGACTTGACCGTTTAGATCTTTAACCCGCACACCGTGGTTTGGCAAATTCACGCCCTTTTGGGGATTCGCCAGATTGAAGCGATAGAGATCAATGACCCCCAACTGATGCGTGAGCTCATGGACGAGCCCCCAGTCGATTCCTCTGGCGTGCTTGTCTATAAACTTCTGCCACTTGCCGCCTGACCCCTTTGCATTGGTCGGATCCTGGTCCCTAAAAGCCCAGCTTCCGTCTATGAGTTGGCGGTCAGGATCGATACCGGGGATCATGTGCTTTCCGTCCAGCCCGTCCAGATTTTCCAAAATAAGAATCTTGTCTATGCGGGCCCGGTCGAGGATGCCGTCCGGGGTCAGGGGAAACTTTGCCTCCCCCAGACGCTGATTCCACATGGCAAACTGCGCCTTGATCCAGTCTTCGAATGAGCGCGTGCCCACAAGATTCTGAGTTTGCCGAAAAAGGTCACAAAAACCCCGCTCCGCTAATATAGAGATGGTGAGATCATGAGAGCCTATCGAGAGGGAGTTATTTGCGGCGTATGCGTCTGGGACCGGACCGCCCAGCAAGAACCCGCTTTCGTTCGGAAGGATCGGCTGGATGCTGAACGTAATCTTTTGCGGCTGGTTGCTCCAGACGGTGTGGAAAGACACCGTGGCCTCCCCGCGCGGATAAAGGGCCTGAGCAAAGCCATGATCAACGACCGCGTTATCCACCCGCCATTCATAGGAATACCCTGCGGGCACATCGCCCTGATTGAGGACGTGCGCGACATAGGTGACCCTCTCCCCTCTATCCGGCCAGCGCTTGTTGTTTTCAGTGCCGGTCTGAAGGTAGGGAATTTCAACATCTTCGTCATTCACTTTGCGGTAACGCACATCGTAGCGCGGGTAGCGGGGCAGGCGCTCGATGTAGGGCACGTTGAGGTCCGGAGCGGCCGCTTGAGCCGACTGCTCTTCCGCCCCGGCGGAAGACACGATAAGAAGCAGTACCGTCAACGCGACCGCAAGGACAAAGATCCAGAACATGTCTTTCCACATTTTTGTCACAGGCCTCTTGCTCCTAAATACATAACAAGTTGCGGGGGGTTTCTATTCCCTGGGGCTGTGAGACGGTTTAAAGATTATTAAAGGTGCTAAAAATAGTCTAAAAAAATACCCTCATTAAAAAACCTGTTAATGAGGGCGGTTTTTCATTCTGTCGACGTAAGGATACCATGAAATATCTTCTTGGGCAATACGTTCGGAACATTCTTTAACTGGCCCAAGTACGACAAAAAGATTGCCTGCTGATATTAGAGGTGGTTTCATAAGTGGTTTCGTCGCGAGGTCGAGCGAAAAGGCCGAGGTCGAGGCCGCAGGGGCCAAAGGCCCGGAAACGTAGCCGCAGCGCTACGTTGAGGACCTTTGGTCC
>JACPQZ010000028.1 GCA_016190205.1 Candidatus Omnitrophota bacterium
GTACGGGATGAGGGCAACTGATCCCAGCCATTGGTACTTGAATGCGTCTTAAGATGAGCTTAGAATTGTGGGCAATGTGAGGGGTAAGAGTCATGGCTGACAAGAAGAAAATCCTGTTAGTGGACGATGTTGTAACCTTTGCGAAGCTCATCCAGGTCTCACTGGAACAGACGGGGGAATTTGAGGTGCGCATTGAGAAAAGGGGGGCCTTTGTCGTACCCGTGGCGCAGGAGTACCGGCCTCATGCCATTCTGCTGGATGTCATGATGCCGCATATGGACGGCCCCGCGGTGGCCAGGACCCTTCAGGAAGACGAGAAGACCGCCCGGGTCCCGGTCGCCTTTTTGACATCGATGGTCTCCAGGGACGAGACGGGTCCGGAGGGGCGCGTCATCAGGGGCTTTCCCTTCATGGCCAAGCCCGTCACCCCTCAGGAAATCAGAAACTTCGTGAAGAAGCTGGTAGGATAAACGAGCGGCCCATGAGCGCTGAAATTTTAAATAGACTTCAAGACCTCTCCGTGCGCCTTAAAGAGGTAAGGGGGTATCTTTGACCTCGACACGAGCTCAAAGAGAATCGGGGAGCTCGAGTCGGAGATAGCCTCCCCTGATTTTTGGAACAGGGGTTCCAGGGCGCAGGAGGCGATCTCGGAGCTTAAGGCATTAAAGTCCCGCGTTACGCCCTTCCAAAAAATTGATAAGTCCCTCACAGAGCTGAAGGATCTAGCTGCCCTGACAGGGGATGACCCCGCCATTTTAGAAGAGCTTTCGGGCGAGGTGGACCGCCTTCAAAAAGATCTCAAAGAGCTCGAGACCACCCTTCTTTTCAGGCGGACCGAAGACGAGGAGAACGCCGTCCTTTCTCTCAATTCCGGGGCCGGGGGAACCGAGTCCTGCGACTGGGCCGCCATGCTTTTGCGAATGTATGTCCGCTGGGCCCAGTCCAAGGGCTATGAGGTAGAGGAGGTGGATTCTCTCCCGGGCGAGGAGGCGGGCCTAAAGAACGCGACCTTGATCGTCAAGGGCGAGTGGGCCTACGGCCGCTTGAAGAGCGAGAATGGGGTCCATCGCCTGGTCCGGATCTCCCCCTTCGATTCCAACAAGCGCCGCCACACCTCCTTCGCTTCCGTGGACGTTATCCCCGAAGAAAGAAAAGACATTGAGATCGTCATAAATCCTTCGGACTTGCGGATCGACACCTTCCGCGCCGGGGGGCATGGGGGCCAGCACGTAAACGTGACGGATTCCGCCGTCCGGATCACCCACCTCCCCACCGGACTTGTGGCCCAGTGCCAGAACGAGCGCTCCCAGCACAAGAACAAGACCTCGGCCATGCGCGTCTTGAGGGCACGGGTATATGAGTATGAGCTTAAGAAACGCGAGGACCGCCTGGCCAAACACTACGGGAACAAAATGGAAATTGCCTGGGGAAGTCAAATCCGCTCGTATGTCCTTCATCCGTACAATATGGTCAAAGATCACCGCACCCAGGTTGAGACCTCGAATGCCCAAGTTGTTCTGGACGGAGACCTGGATGCGTTTTTAGAAGGTTATTTGAAATATGATGCAGCGAAGGCGGCTGACAAAAAAAGCAAAAAGGGATCCGGTTAGATGGGACTCGTGGGCTACATAGCGAGAAAGATTATCGGCACCCAGAGCGAACGCATCCTGCGCGGCATCCGGCCCATCGTGGCCCAGGTGAGCGCCCTGGAGCCTCAAATGCAGAGCTTGAGCGCGGAGGGGCTAAAGGGTAAGACGGATGAATTCCGCTCCCGGCTTGCGAAGGGAGAGGTCCTCGACGCCATTTTGCCCGAGGCCTTTGCCGCCGTCCGCGAGGCGGCGCGCCGGACGATTAACATGCGTCACTTCGACGTACAAATCATGGGCGGGGTGGTCCTCCACCGGGGGATGATTGCGGAGATGGCAACAGGAGAGGGAAAGACGCTGGTCGCGACTTTGGCGGCGTACTTAAATGCCCTTGCGGGAAAGGGGGTGCACATTGTGACCGTCAACGATTACTTGGCCCGGCGCGACCGGGACTGGATGGGGCCGGTGTACGAGTATCTGGGGCTTACGGTCGGGGCCATCCAGCATGACATGGATCCCGAGACCCGCCGCCGGGCGTATCAATCGGACATCACCTATGGGACCAACAATGAGTTCGGCTTCGATTACCTGCGCGATAACATGGTGATCCGCGCGTCCGATCGCGTCCAGCGGCCGCTCTATTATGGAATCGTGGACGAGGTGGACTCCATCCTGGTCGATGAGGCCCGCACCCCGCTGATTATTTCCGGGCCGGCGGAGGAGTCCACCGAAAAGTATTACACGATCGACCGCGTGGTGAGGCGCCTCGCGCAGGCAGAGGACTACGAGTTCAGCGAAAAGGACCATACCGTCAACCTCACGGAGCAGGGCATCAAGCGCGCGGAGGAGGCGTTGGGGATTGAAAATCTTTACGACGACCGGCACGTGGACCTCGTGCACCACATCACCCAGGCCCTGCGGGCCCACACCCTCTACAAGCGGGATGATGAGTACGTGGTCAAAGACGGTCAGGTCATTATTGTGGACGAGTTCACGGGGCGGCTCATGCCGGGGCGGCGCTTCTCCGAGGGGCTGCACCAGGCCCTTGAGGCCAAGGAGGGCGTGACGATCGAGCGCGAAAACCAAACGCTCGCCACGATCACATTTCAGAATTACTTCAGGATGTATAAGAAACTCGCCGGGATGACCGGGACGGCGGAGACCGAGGCGCAGGAATTTCACGAGATCTATAAATTGGAAGTGGTCGTCACTCCGACCAACCGGCCTCTGGTCCGTACCAATTACCCCGACGTCGTCTACCGGACAGAGGCGGAGAAATTCCGCGCCGTCGTGCGCGAGATCGCGGAGCTTCATCAAGCCGGGAGGCCGGTCCTCGTGGGCACGATCTCCATCGAAAAGAGCGAGCGTTTAAGCTCGCTCTTGAGAAGTCAGGGGATCGTGCATTCGGTCTTAAATGCCAAATACCATGAGCAGGAGGCCGAGATCATCGCGCGGGCCGGGGCGCGCGCGGCGGTAACAATAGCCACCAACATGGCCGGCCGGGGGACGGACATTGTGCTGGGCGACGGGGTGGCCGGACTGGGGGGGCTCCATGTGCTGGGGACCGAGCGTCACGAGGCGCGCCGCATCGACAACCAATTGCGCGGCCGCAGCGGGCGCCAGGGCGACCCGGGCTCGAGCCGCTTTTACCTTTCTCTGGAAGACGACCTCATGCGCATCTTTGGCTCCGACCGGATATCGGGCCTCATGCAAAGACTCGGTATGGAGGAGGATGTCCCTATCGATCATCCCCTTGTCACCAAAGCCATCGAGACGGCACAGCGCCGGGTCGAAAACCGGAACTTCGACATCCGCAAGCACCTTCTCGAGTACGACGACGTGATGAACCGCCAGCGGGAGATCATTTATAAGGAACGCAATTCCTTTCTCGACGGCCAGGGGGTGCGCGAGCGCACCCGCGAGATGATGGAGGAAGTGGTGGAGGAGGTCGTCCTCCGTCACGCCGATCCGGATTTAAGGCGGGACGATTGGGATCTCGTGGGTCTCGGGCACTGGCTGGAGCACAGGCTGGGGACGCTCTTTGATGTGAAAGTGTTGGAGGGGAAGACCGCCGAGGAGATTTATGATACCTCAATCGCCGCGGCCTTGAAGACGTATGAGGAAAAAGAAACGGGTCTGGGCCCCGAGAGGCTGCGTTTTCTAGAGCAGGTCGTGGCCCTCCAGATCATCGATACCCGCTGGAAGGAGCACCTCTATGCCATGGACTGCCTGCGGGAGGGGATCGGTTTGAGGGCTTGGGGGCAGAGAAATCCGCTCACGGAATTTAAGCATGAGGGGTTTCAGATGTTTGATACCATGATCTCAAACGTCAAGTCCCAGGTGGTCGAGCTTATCCTAAAAATCAAGTCCGTGCACGAGGAGGAGCCGCGTCCTATGCTGCGTCCGGCCCCGCGCGAGTTTGTGCACCCGGAGGCGGAGCGGATGGGAGGCGGGACCGCGCGGAACGGCTCGAGCGCGCTAAAGGCAGGTCCCCCTCAAACACGGACCGTCCGGAACCCTGTGGCCAAGGTGGGACGCAACGAGCCGTGCCCCTGCGGGAGCGGGAGGAAATACAAGAAGTGCCACGGCCGCTAGTCGGACTTTTAGGCTGGGTGGGCCTTGTGCCGCTCATATGGGCCGCCACGCGGTGCACCCCCAGCCGGGCCTTCTCGCTGGGTTACTTCGCAGGACTCCTCTTTTTCTTAGGGACTCTCTATTGGGTGAGTTACGTCTCTATCGCGGGCACTCTCCTTTTGGTGTGCTATCTGGCACTTTATCCGGCAGCCTTTGCCCTGGGCTGCCAAATGTTAAACGGATTTAAGCCGCTCTTCTTCTGGCTTTGCGTTCCCACCCTTTGGGTGGCTTTGGAACTAGTGCGGGGGATACTCTTCACTGGTTTTCCTTGGGGACTCCTGGCCTACACGCAGTCTAAGTTCCTTCCCGTTATCCAGATTGCAGATGTGTTCGGCGCGTACGGGGTGAGCTGGCTTGTGGCGGCAGTGAACGCTGCGATTTTTCTTGTCATCGTCAGGTGCGAGCGGGCAAAAGCAACAGTCATGCTAACCACTTTTCTTCTCACTGCCTCTCTGGCCTACGGGTATCTTTCTCTTCATGCGCCTTCACAATCGGGGCCCGAGGTCGCGGTGGTTCAAGGCAATATCCCCCAGGAAGAGAAATGGGAACCTGATTACGCGGCTCACATCCTGGGCCGGTATGACGAGCTCACGCGGCTTGCGCGCGAGAGGCATCATCCGGATCTTATCATCTGGCCCGAGACAGCTTTTCCAGGGTATTACCCGAATGATCCGCAATCAGGCACCCTAGCCGCTCTGGCGCAGAATTTGGAGACGCCCCTTCTCATAGGCTCCCCGGTTCTCGAGGAGGGCCGGGTCATGAATAGCGCCCTCCTTTTTAACCAGGATGGGGCGCTCGTGACGCGTTACGACAAGATCCACCTGGTTCCCTTTGGGGAATACCTGCCTCTTGGCGGATTGTTTTCGTTTCTCAAGTCTTACGATCCCCGCATTGGGGAATTTTCCCCAGGGACGGAATTTACGGTTTTCGAAACCGGCGGAACGGCCTTTTCTATCCTCATCTGCTTTGAGGACATCTTCCCGGGCCTTGCCCGGCAATTTGTGCGCAGGGGGGCGCGTTTCCTGGTCAATATCACGAACGATGCCTGGTTTGGTGACACCGCCGCCCCTCACCAGCATCTTGAGGCTTCCATCTTTCGGGCGGTGGAGAACGGGGTGAGTGTCGTCAGGTCTGCCAATACGGGGGTCTCGTGCGTCATAGATCCCTGGGGTCGCGTGACCGCGCAGGTCGCAGAGACGCCTGGCGGCAAGCTCACCTTTGTGGAGGGAGTCTCGAGCGCACGGTTATACATGCGAGACCCTACCTGTTACACCCGAGTGGGAGATATCTTTGCCTGGACCTGCCTTGCGGGAACCATCCTTGCGCTGGGTCTAAGTAAATTTGTAAGACTACGTAATATATGATACAATAACAGTTTGCATCCAAGCCTTCCGGACTTCACACACGAGGACAGATAGAGTGTCAGCCCAACAGCAGCCAGGAAATAAAAGCCAGAAACAGAAACTCCCCGTGAAGGGACCTACAAAGGGTGTGATGATGTGGGTTCTTTTGGGGCTGGTCATGCTTTATCTTTGGGTGGCCGCCGTAGCCCTCGAGCGCTCCACCCGCGCGATTCCGTATAACCAGTTTTTCCATATCGTCTTGGAGAACCCCCAGACGCAGAAAATCCGCAGTGCCGCCCTGGACGGAAACCGCGTCGTGGGAGAGCTGGACGACGGGACTCCGTATACCGTATATATCCCGGAAGGTGATGTGGATCTCATCCCCACCCTGCGCAACCATGTCCCTGAATTTACCATCAGACCCCCCTGGGCCTGGGCGAATCTCTTTTATTCCTTCGCGCCCATGCTCTTATTCGTATTCCTCTTTTGGTTTTTGATCTACCGCGGGGCCCAGCAGGGGGGAGGGCGCATCCTCTCTTTCGGAAAAAGCCACGCCAAGCAGTTTTCCCAGGATAAGGTGCGCTTCACCTTCGCAGATGTGGCTGGGGTGGACGAGGCCAAGGAGGAGCTCCAGGAGATCATTGAGTTTTTGAAGGACCCCAAGAAGTTTCAAAAGCTCGGGGGCCGCATCCCGAAGGGTGTCCTCTTGATGGGCCCTCCGGGTACAGGCAAAACGCTCTTGGCAAAAGCCGTGGCGGGCGAGGCGCATGTCCCGTTCTTTTCCATCTCGGGTTCGGATTTCGTGGAAATGTTCGTCGGGGTTGGCGCCTCACGCGTTCGTGATCTTTTTGAACAGGGCAAGCGCGCGGCGAAGGCAAGCGGGCGGGGGGCGATCATCTTTATCGACGAGATCGATGCGGTGGGGCGCCTCCGCTTTGCCGGGATAGGCGGCGGACATGACGAGCGCGAGCAGACTTTAAATGCCTTACTCGTAGAGATGGACGGTTTTGATACCCAGGTAGGGGTGATCCTTTTGGCAGCGACCAATCGCCCCGACGTGTTGGATCCGGCGCTTGTGCGACCCGGCCGCTTTGACCGTCAGATCGTGATTGACAGGCCCGACATCGTGGGTCGGGAGGAAATCCTTAAAGTCCACACGCGCAATATCCGGCTGGATAAAGATGCGGACCTTAAAAAAATCGCGCGCCAGACCCCTGGTTTTTCGGGCGCGGATCTCGCAAGCCTGGTGAATGAGGGAGCGCTTTTGGCGGCCCGGAGGGATAAGAAGGCGGTCCAGATGGTGGAGTTGGAATCTTCCATCGAGCGCGTCATGGCCGGCCCGGAGCGCAAATCGCGGGTCATCAGCAAGCAGGAAAAAGCGATTGTGGCGCACCATGAGGCGGGGCACACCCTCGTGGCGCTCTTGGTGCCCAAGGCTGATCCCGTGCACAAGGTGAGCATCATCCCGCGCGGCACAGCGGCCCTGGGTTACACCCTGCAGACCCCGATCGAAGACCGGTACCTCGTCTCAAAGAGCGAGCTCTTAGACAAGGTGACGGTGCTCTTGGGCGGGAGGGTGGCGGAGGAACTTATCTTCAGCGAAATTACCTCGGGGGCGCACAACGATCTCGAGGTCGCGACCGATATGGCTCACCGGATGGTGTGCGAGTTCGGGATGAGCGACAAGCTGGGCAACCTCACCCTGGGCCGCAGGGATAAACAGGTCTTTCTCGGCCGCGACATCATGCAGGAAAAAAATTACAGCGAGACCACGGCGGTCCTCATTGATCAGGAGGTCCGGCGGATCATCGACTCCTGCTATCAACGGGCGCGGGGTATCCTCACGGAGAATTTGGAAAAACTGAAATCCCTGGCGTCCCAGCTCCTGGAGAGAGAGGTTCTGGACGGGGAAGAGGTACGCCGCATCGTCGCGATTTCAGGAAATGGACCCTATGGTGAAAACGAGCAAAACCCGGAGGCGTCCGGAGGCGAACCTCCTCAAGCCTGATCCCACCGCAAGCGCGCCCTCTCAAAGTCTGCGCACGCAGGTCGTCGGCATTTTAAACGTGACGCCCGATTCCTTCTGGGACGGAGGGCGGTATACGTCATTGGGCACGGCCCTCGCCCGTGCGGAGGAGATGGTGCGCGAGGGCGCCGACTGGGTGGATGTGGGAGGGTCGTCCAGCCGTCCGGGCGCCGCGGAGGTCCCTTACGAGGAAGAACGCGCGCGTGTCCTTCCGGTTCTTAAAGGCCTCGTCAAGTCGCTCCCCATTCCCCTTTCGCTGGACACAAGCCGGTATGAAATCATTCAAGAAGCCCTGGATTTGGGCGTCCGGATGATTAATGATATCCGCGCCCTGCGTTCGGATGAAAGGCTGCCGGCCTTGGTCGCGCGTTATGAGGCCTTCGTGGTTCTCATGCACATGCAGGGTGAGCCCCGGACGATGCAGGAACGGCCGCACTACACGGATGTCGTGGGCGACATCAAGGCCTTTTTTGAGGAACGCGTGGCCCTGGTTCAGTCGGCGGGGGTGCGCTCTGATAAAATCATCCTCGACCCCGGGATCGGTTTTGGCAAGACGGCAGGGCATAACCTTGAAATCTTAAGACGCCTTGCGGCATTTGGCCGCTTGGGGTATCCCCTCATGGTGGGACCCTCGCGCAAATCGGTCATCGGCCAGGTGCTCGATGTCCCCGCCGGCGAGCGTCTTCACGGCACCTCCGCCCTCGTCGCCCTCTCCATCCAGGCGGGGGCGCGTTACGTGCGCGTGCACGATGTGCGGGAGATGGTCCAGGTGGCCCGTATGACCGATGCTGTTGTTGCGGCATCTACACGAAATAACATCATATGAGATACCAGAAACCAGTAACCAGTTACCAGATAGAATTCAGAAACCAGAAACCAGAAAAAGCCAGTTTTAAATCCTGGATTTCCCTGGTTTCTGGTATCTGGTATCTTCTGGTTTCTGGTAACTGGATTCTGGTAACTCAAAAGGGTGCACATGGTTTCCCTGCTTAGTTTCTTAAAGCCCTTCGTTGAAATCGCGATCATCTGGTTCATCCTCTACATCATTATTCTTTTTATCAGAGGGACGCGCGCGGTGCAGGTCCTGGCCGGCATGGGGGTCCTCATTCTGGCCTCCTTCCTGGCCCAGCGGCTGGGGCTCGACGCCATTAACTGGGTTCTCACCAAGGTCTTCGCCTTTGGCGCAGTCGCGTTTCTGATCCTCTTCCAGCCCGAGCTCCGGAAGGGTCTCGCGCGCATCGGCCAGAGGCAATTTTTCTGGGAGAGGACCCAGGCGAGCCGCACGGTGGATGCCGTGGTCAAGGCCGTCGGGGAGCTCTCCCGAAAGAAGATCGGCGCCCTCATCGCCCTGGAAAGGACCATTGGTCTGCGATCCTTCGCTGAAGATGCCATTCCGCTGGATGCCGCCGTGACGCAGGAGCTTTTAGAGACCATCTTCATGCCGAATACCCCGCTCCATGACGGGGGGGTGGTGATTCAGGAAGAGCGCGTCGCCGCCTGCGGCTGTCTCTTTCCGCTGACCCAGAGCGAGTCTGTCTTGAGCACCCTGGGCACGCGCCACCGGGCCGCGCTGGGTCTCGCCGAGGAAACGGACGCCATCTGCGTGGTGGTGAGTGAAGAGACGGGCACCCTTTCCGTTGCCGTGGACGGACGTCTGATGCGGGATCTGGACCCGGCTAAGGTGCGCGAGCTCCTCAACCAGTTCTACCGGCCGACCCGTGAGGTGAAGAAAGGAATTCGACCGCTCGGGGCCGCTTCAGCGTGAATCCACTCCCTTCGTTTTTCCGGCATAACGTGCTCCTCAAGGGTATTTCGCTCGCACTCGCGATCGTGGTGTGGGCCTATATCGTGGGCGAGCAGACCCAGGAGACGGAGGTTACGGTCCCGCTTCAGATCAAGCTCCCGGAGGACCGGACGCTCGTATCCCAGACCCACGACGCCCTCTTCGTCGCCATACGCGGCTCGCGCTCGGCAATCGACCGGGCTGATGCGAGACCTGTCACCTGCGTCTATTCCATCGGCAAAGAGGCTCCCGTCGGCCAGTACGTTTTTGAAATCACCCGCGATCACTTTCGTACCCCGCCGGGTGTATGGATTGTGAGCGTCAAGCCGTCGGTCGTGACGGTGGAGCTTGACCGTTTGATTACGAAACGCCTCCCGGTCAAAGCCAGGCTTTACGGAAAGCCGGCTGAAGGCTACCAGGTGCCGGGGGATAAGGTGCGGGTCAATCCCGACGCGGTGCTTGTCACCGGACCCGAGGGGGTCTTGAACAAGTTGGAGCATGTCTTGACGCAGGATGTTTCTGTGGTTGGGCAGACGAGGCCGTTTTTCCGTCAGGTGGAGCTTGAGCCCATACCCGGCGAGAAGAAGCGTGAAGAAGAGGTCCTGGTGGATGTCACCGTTCCGGTGGAGCCGGTCGTGCTGCGCGAGACGCTTAAAGAAATACCCGTCAGGGTCCTCGCCTCGGGAAGGAGCGCCCTGCTCGCGCAGGCTGATCCTGAAAAGGTGGACCTCGTGGTTTCGGGGTCGGAGAAGGCGATACAGGATCTTCGTGCTAACGGCCTGCTCGCATACGTTGAAGTTGTGGGTCTGCAGAAGGGGCGTTACGAGCTGCCCCTCAAGCTCGTTCTTCCTCCGGAGGTGACCCTTATTTCGAATCTCCCGGTCATCACGGTGACGCGCGGACAAGATCTCGCAGCGCCTCCTCCTGCCCCTCCCCCGGCCGGGCCCGTGTCTCCGGATATTAAACTGGGAGAGTAGCGCGTCGTGGATCGTGGATCGTGATTCGTGAATCGTAGACCGAAAAAAGATACCAGATACCAGTTACCAGAAACCAGAAGATACCAGATACCAGAAACCAGGGAAATCCAGGATTTAAAACTGGCTTTTTCTGGTATCTGGTTTCTGGGATCTATCTGGTATCTGGTTACTGGTTTCTGGTTACTCATAGCATGAAGCACGTTGCCTTGGGAGTAAACGTCGATCACGTGGCCACGGTGCGCGAGGCACGGGGCGGGAAGGAACCTGACCCTGTGTGGGCCGCCACGCTCGCCCAGCTCGGCGGCGCGGACGGGATAACGGTGCATCTGCGCGAAGACAGAAGGCATATCCAGGATCATGATGTGCGCCGTCTTAAGGATGTGGTTCAGGTGAAGCTTAACCTGGAGATGTCTGTGGCGCCCGATATTGTCCGGGCCGCGTTAAGCGTCCGGCCCGATCAGGCGACGCTCGTCCCGGAGCGCCGGCAGGAACTCACCACGGAGGGGGGGCTGGATGTGGTGCGCGGTGCCGTGCGTATCGGCCGTGCGGTCGGAGCACTTAAAAAGCGGAATATCGCCGCCAGCCTTTTTGTGGAACCCCTCAAAAAGCAGGTCGAGCACGCGGCCCGGATGGGTGCCGCGGCCGTGGAGCTCAATACAGGCCGGTACGCCAATGCGCCGTACGGGTCCCGGCGCGCGCAGGAAGAACTTAAGACTTTGAAAGAGGCAGCTGACCTGGCGGCCGGCCTGGGTCTTAAAGTATACGCAGGGCATGGTCTCAATTACATCAATGTCCGCGAGGTGGCGGCGATTCCGGAAATCGAGGAACTCAACATCGGTCACTCCATCGTATCCCGCGCCCTTTTCGTCGGCTTAAGCCAGGCTGTTCGAGAGATGGTTCAGATGATCCAGACGGCGGACAGGGTTCTTATGAGAGATGAGTGATGCGAAAGGCAGCACAGCACTCATCACACACCACTCACGACAGACGTTTGTTATAGAGGGTACGATGGCACAGTCAGCGCTTTACGGCACGGGTGTGGACATCGTGGAGGTAGAGCGCCTTGAGGAGGCCCTGGACCGGTGGGGAGAGCGCTTCTTGAAGCGCGTCTTTACGAAAGGAGAGATTGAGTACTCCCGCAAGATGCGTTTTCCGGCGATGCATCTAGCCGCGCGCTTTGCCGTCAAAGAGGCTGTGCGCAAGGCTTTTGGGGATCACTGGGATAACCGAGCGGGCTGGACGGATATCGAAGTCATTAACCACGCCTCCGGCCGGCCGGATGTCCGCCTGCGCGGTGCGGCGGAAAAGCTTAAAGTCAGCCAGCGCATCGGAAACATTGTCTTGAGCCTCTCTCACACGCGCCGTTTCGCCGTAGCGAGCGTGGTCATGGAACGAAAGTAGCGCGGGGCGAGGATCGTGAATCGTGATTCGTGAATCGTGACAGCGGATTCAGACCGACTTCATTAAGGCGTTTCCTAAAGCGCCCCGTGGACTCACACAAAGGGGACTACGGCCGGCTCCTTGTGATCGCTGGTTCCCGTGGTATGGGCGGAGCGGCTTACATGGCGGCGCTCTCCGCTTTGCGCGCAGGATGCGGTCTTGTTCATCTTGCAATCCCTGCCGGTCTCAACCCCATTCTTCAGAGACGGGCATTCGAAGCCGTGACCCACCCCCTCCCGGAGACGCCCACAGGTTCTATTGCCGTGAACAGCTTGGGGATCATCCGCGCATTGGAGCGGCAGGCGGATGCCGTATGTCTGGGCCCGGGTCTTTCCACGCATGCCGGGACGCGCAAGCTGGTGCACGCCCTTCTAAAAGAGCTTTCCCAGCCTCTCGTCATCGACGCGGATGGTCTCAACAATCTCGCGGGCCGGCTTGAGCTCATCTCCAGAGCCAGGTCCCCTGTCGTATTGACCCCTCATCCGGGAGAGATGTCGCGTTTGACGGGGGTATCCACAAAAAAGGTAAGCCGGGATAGGAATGGTGCAGCCCGTAAACTCGCCCGCCGGAGCGGGGCGACCGTCCTTTTGAAAGGGCACCGAACCGTTGTGGCAAGTCCTGCGGGGCCCCTTTATATCAACCACACGGGTAATCCCGGAATGGCCACGGCGGGGAGCGGGGATGTGCTTTCCGGAATCCTGGGGGCATTCCTGGCAAAGGGCGCCCCGCCTTTCGAAGCTGCCTGCTGGGCTGCTTATATTCATGGAAGGGCGGGCGACCGCGCAGCCCGCGCCCTCGGCAAGACGGCCCTCATCGCGCGGGACCTCATCGAGTACCTGCCGCAAGTGTTTAAATCTCTCGAGTAAGCTTAATCCACACGCCTGTCGCTAGTCGCTCGTCGCTGGTCGCTGGCAAAAAGCAGTCACTTGTCGCTAGTTGCTAGCACAAAAAATCCCCTGTTTTTTAATACGATAGTACATGTTTATGCAGAACACATTTCTATGCAATTAATAACAATATTTATCAAAAGTTGTTAATTTTAACGAACACAGTGTATTCTTTTATTAGAAATCAATTACTAATATGACAAGAGCTACTCGACCTAAGGTTTTGAACGGGACGATGGAGATTGCGCGCCTGGTCGGCATCTCTCCGGAGAGGCTGTACTACTGGGAGCGTATGGGGATTGTGGCACCTAAGCATGTTCGGCACGGGATTCGTATATTCCGCGAGTATTCGCGAGACGACATGAAAAGGGCGCTCTACGTCAAGAACCTCGTGGACACGGAGGGGTATCGGCTCGAGCGCGCCATCGACAAACTGCAGGAATATCTTTTGCTGGGAGATGGCGATGTCTAGGACATCCGGAAAAGGTCCCGGTTATTTGTCGGATACCGCGCGCCGCCTCAAGCACGGGGTGACGGTCCTTTCCATCCTCTGCGTGCTGGCGAGCTTGACCCTCCTTTATTATGCCCACCGGTCCACCTTTGACCCGCGGTACGAAATCTGGGAAATATACATGGGGTATTTTATCGTCCTCTCCGTCATCATGTTCACCGCATTGGGACACAAGAGCTATCTTGTGATCGAGCACGAGTTCACCGAGCGCAGGCGTGCCGAGGAGATCTTGCGGAAATCCGAGGAAAAATACCGCTCCTTCTTTATTACGACCCGTGATTGCATTTACATGGTCGAAAAAAACGGGCGCTGGATAGACGTCAATCAATCCTTCGTGCGGCTCTTCGGGTATGATTCAAAAGAAGACCTCATGCGGGTCAACATGCAGGACATGTACGTCGACGTGAATCAGCGCTGGACCCACTTAAGCCACATCGAAAAGTACGGCTATTCTGAAAATTACGAGGTGGAACTCATGCGCAAAGACGGCCGGCCGCTCACGGTCCTGGTCAATTCCGTCCCCATCCATGACGGGGCAAAGGGCACCGTCATCGGTTACCAGGGGACCTTGAAGGACGTGACCGAGGAAAGGCGCGCCCAGCGCTTGAGGGACGAATTCATCAGCACCGTGTCGCATGAACTCAGAACCCCCATCACCTCCATCCGCGAGGGGGTCTCGCAGGTCCTGGAGGGGATCCTGGGCCCCACCACCCCGGAGCAGAGGGAGTTTCTCTCCATGTCACTCGAGGACATTGACCGGCTTCGGCGCATTATCGATAATCTTCTGGATATTTCCAAGATTGAAGCGGGGCGCGTGGACGTAAAGCGCGAATGGGTGGATTTGATGGAGCTCGCGAAGGGCGCAGCAGCCACGTTTGAGGCCCGCTGCCGGAAGAAGGGGATCGGGATCCGGGTCTTAGGCGACTTAAGACCCGTCCGCGCCTATGTGGATCAGGATAAGGTCGTGCAGGTCTTTAGCAATTTGATAGGGAATGCCGTCAAGTTTACGGAGCGCGGCGGGATTGAGATTGGTATAGAAGAAAAAAACGCAGCCGTCGAGTGCTCCGTGAAAGACACGGGGAAGGGAATAGATCAGGAGGAGCTTCCCCGCCTCTTTGACAAGTTCCAGCAGGTGGGGCGGGCACAGGTGGCCGGAGAGAAGGGATCAGGGCTCGGTCTTTCTATCGTCAAAGGGCTTGTGGAACTCCATCGCGGCCACATTTCGGTCGAGAGCGCGCTGGGTACGGGGACGAAGTTTACCTTCACCCTCCCGCGGGTCACGGCACGGGAGTGGTTTAAGGAGTGCGTAGCGGGCGGAGTGGAGGAGTCTGTTCAAAAGGGCGATCCGCTTTCGCTCCTGGTATTTAATTTCTCCAACAGCCAGGAGCTGGAGCGGGAGCTGGGGCTCCACCGCTTATCCGAGTTTTCGCGCCGCCTGGAACGCGAAGTTTCCCAGACCTTAAGGCGGAGCGGGGACATCGCGGTGGGGGATGAGCAGGGAATTCTGGTCATGCTCCCGCAGACGCCTCGTGAGGACGCCAGGAAGGTAAGCCGGCGCATTCAAGGCCTGATCGACCATGCCTTGAGCCGGGAAGTGTCGAAGGACGCGCCTGGAGTGGTGTGTCAGGTGGCGGCATACCCGGGGGATGGAAGCACGGCCGAAGAGCTCTTACATGCCGTTCAATTTAGCGGAGGAAAATGACCATGTCCGTCAAAATCCTGGTGGTCGACGATGAACCCAATAATCTCAAAATGATCGCCTCGCGCCTCAAGGCCAGCGGATATGAAGTCCTGACGGCCGGGGACGCGGAGGGGGGTTACGAACTCGCGAGGAACTGGCGGCCGGACGTTGCGGTCACGGACTGGGAGCTCGCAGGGATGGGCGGCGATGAGTTGTGCCGAAAGTTAAAGATGGGGCCCGATACCCACGCCGTACGCGTCATCCTTTATACCGCAAGGGTAAACCACGGAGATGAGGGGCGCGCGCGGGAGGCGGGTTGCGACGCGTTTATCCAGGCGCCGTTTAAGGCAAATGTCCTCTTGGCGAAGGTCAGGGGTCTGGTGGAGACAAGTCATGAGTGAAGGGATCATCGTCTTAAGTCACAAGGGCGCCGTCACAGTCGCAGATAAGGCGGCCCGTGCCCTCCTCAACATCGATGAGGCGGAGGTGCTGAATCGTGAGACCCTCGAGGCCAAGCTCAAAGAGCTTGACCTTTATCACGCCTATGAACAAGCCATGCTTTCGAAGGGAGAGACCGTGGTTCATCAAGCGGTCAAACCGAACCCCAAAGACGAGGCCAAACCCATCAAGATCCGCTGTCACATCGGCTGTATGAAAGGGGCGGGTGAGGACGCGGGCGGCGTATTTTTCTTGCTCCGAAATCTGACGGAGGAACAAGAGGCTGAGCAAAAAAAGTCGGACTTTATCGGGACCGTGAGCCATGAACTTAGGACGCCCATTACGGCCATGTCGGAATTCACCTCTCTTCTCTTGGATGGGGTGGCCGGCAAGATCAACGATCAGCAGAAAGAGTACCTCAAGGTTATCAACGAAAACGTGAAGCGCATCCGGAAGGTCGTGGACCGCATCCTGGATACTACCGACATCGAAAAGCAGAAGGTGGAGCTTAACCGCGAGGTCGTCAATATCGGGGACCTCGTGGGAGACGTCGTGAGTCTTTATAAGCCAAAGGCCGCGCAGAAGCACATCCTCCTGCGCATGACTTCCGAAGGGGTCATGCCGAATCTTTTCATCGACCGCGGGCACATCATCCAGGTCCTGGTCCATTTGCTGGATAACGCGATCAAGTTTACCCCGGAGTGGGGAAAGATCTGGGCCTCGATTGAAGACAAGGGAAGCGAAGTCCAGATCGTCGTGAAGGACACGGGGATTGGGATTAAGGAGGAAGACGCGCGCTCGGTATTCGAGCGCTTCAGCCAGGTGGACAAAAGTTACGGGGCCGGGGCCAAGGGAGTGGGCCTGGGGCTCGCGATCTGCAAGGACCTGGTGGAGATGCACGACGGCCGCATCTGCGTGGAGGGCGAGGAGGGGAAGGGGAGCAAGTTTATCGTGACCCTGCCTAGGCACAATCAGGAGGCCTTGATCAATGAGTGCCTGTCGGATGCGGTGAGCCTCGCCCGAAAACAGCACAAGCCGCTTTCCTACATGGTGCTTAAGGTGGATAACTACGCGGAGCTCGAGCGGGAGTATGAGAAACAAGGTGCAGACGAGCTCTTGACGGAGCTCTGGAGCGCGCTTAAGAAACACGTCGAGTCGCCGCGGGACAAGGTGGCGATCTTCGGTCAAGCCATGGCGGGGGCCATCCTTCCGCATCGAGACAAGGGAGCGGCGCTCGCCCTGCAGCGGGCGATCGAGGATTTTTTGGGAACCTCTTCGGTGAGTTGGAAAGGCAAGGCGGTCACGCCGCACGCCGTGTTTAAGGTGATTACCTATCCGGATGACGCGGCGTCAGTTGCGGAGATGAGACTGTTGGAGGAAAGGACTGCATAAAGGGAGGACTAAAATGGGCAAGAAAATATTGGTGGTGGAAGACGAGCCGCACATCCGCATGAGCATGGAGGCGCGGCTTAAAGCCAACGGTTACGTGGTCGTGACGGCAGAAAACGGTCAGGAGGGGTGCGAGAAGGCGAAGACTGAAAAGCCGGATCTTATCCTTATGGACGTCATGATGCCGGGCTTGGACGGTTATCAGGCCCTCGCTAAATTGAAGGAGGGGGACAAGACCAAGACCATACCGGTCATTATGCTCACGGCCCGGGCGCAGCCGGAGGATGTGGAAAAGGCCGGAACGGGGGGCGCGACCGACTATGTCGTCAAGCCCTTCACGCCCGCGACATTACTCGAGAAGATTAAAAAGGCTATAACGTAACCATGGCTAAGACGCGCATTATTGACTTCCTGCTCGAGGAAAAGATCTTAAGCCCCGAGCAGCTTGAGGCGGCCCAGGGCGAGGAGAAGCTCACGGGGGTTTCCCTCACGCAGATCCTGGTGGCCAAGGGCTGGGTGTCTGCGGAGCAGCTTGCCCAGGCGGTGGCCAAGAAGCTCAAGCTCTCGTTTCTAAAGTTGAGCGAAATAGAGCTTGATCCCCAGGTGGTGCGGCTTATTCCGGAGGATGTCTCCCGCCGCTTCAAGGTCGTGGCCGTGAAGATGGAGGGGGACGATCTCCACGTGGCCTTTTCCAATCCCCTCAACCTGCCGGCCGTGGATGAGCTTAAGCTTTTGACCGGATGCCCTGTGAGGCAGGTAGTCGCGACCGAGAAGGAGATCGAGCAGGCGATCGCAAAGTACTTCCGCGTTCAGGAGACGAGCAAGCAGGCCATCATTGATCTGAGGATGCAGAGGGCCAAGGAAAAGAAAGAGGCCGAGGAGGAGCCCCGGACGCCGGGGGACGCGGTGAGCACGGTGGAGGAAACGCCGGTCGTACGCCTCGTCAACCAGATCGTGCATGGCGCCATCAACGCCTCGGCGAGCGACATCCATCTCGAGCCGCAGGAGCCGGAGATGGTCGTACGTTACCGCGTGGACGGCATCCTCCACGACGTCATGCACATCCCGCATCACGTCGAGCAGGGGGTCGTCTCGCGCATCAAGATCCTGTCCAATATGGACATCACCGAGCGCCGCCGCTCCCAGGACGGGCATATCTCGATCAGCCGCGATGGAAAGGACTATGATATCCGCGTCTCGACACTTTTAGCGATCGGCGGGGAAAAGATCGTCATGCGCATCCTCGACCGGGGCTCCATGCTCACCCGTCTGGATCAGTTGGGTCTCGAAGAGGATGACCGCAAGCTCATGGACACACTTATTCACAAACCCTATGGGATGATTTTGGTCACGGGGCCTACGGGAAGCGGAAAGACCACCACCCTAAACGCCGTCTTAAGCCAGCTGGATTCCATTCGTTCTAATATTATTACCGTTGAAGACCCTGTCGAATACCGCGTGCAGCGGGTCACCCAGGTGCAGGTGGACAGCGGAGTGGACATGACCTTTGCCAATGCCTTAAGGACTATCCTGCGGCAGGACCCGGACGTCATTATGGTGGGTGAGATCCGGGACAAGGAAACGGCGGAGATAGCGATCCAGGCGGCTTTAACAGGCCACCTCGTGTTGAGCACCCTCCATACGAATGACGCCGCGAGCGCTGTGACGCGTCTTATCGATATGGGCGTGGAACCTTTTTTGATTTCCTCGACCGTGGTCGCGGCGGTGGCACAGCGCCTGGCCCGCGCCGTCTGCCATGAGTGCAAAGAACAGCATGCACCCACTCCAGCGGAGCTTTCCTTTTTGAAGCAGGGAGGTCTCGGGGCGAGCGAGCTTAAAGATCTCAAGCTCGCGCGCGGCCGGGGTTGTGATTTCTGCTTTAAGACCGGCTTTAAGGGGCGGGCGGCGATTTATGAAATCCTTAAGGTGAGCGACACGATCCGCGGCATGATCGTGTCGGAGAAGGATGCGGCCAAGATCAAGGAGGCCGCTGTGAAGGAAGGTATGAGGACGCTCCAGTGGAACGGCATGAGAAAAATCCTCTCTGGGACCAGCACGCCGGAGGAGATCAAAAGGGTGGTATACGTCGAATGAACGGGATTCGGGTAAAACTAGCGGACGTACAGCTTTTTACGGAGAGGCTGGGCACCCTGCTCCACGCGGGGATCCCGCTCATACGAAGCCTTACCACGCTAGGGAACCAAACAGAGAACGAGGCGCTCAAGAAGGTCCTGGCCGGCATTCGCAGGGAAGTGGAGGGCGGGGGGTCTTTTTCGGAGGCGCTGGCCCGGTACCCGGGTGTTTTCAACGATTACTACGTGCACCTCATACGCACGGGTGAGGCGGGGGGAATTATGGAGGGGGTGTTAGGACAGCTCGCTCGCTCCCTTGAGAAGGAAATCCATCTGCGGGAGAGCGTGCTGAAGGCCTTCACGTACCCCGTGATCGTTCTTGTCATAGCCTGTTTGGCCGTAACCTTCCTCATGATTTTCATTGTCCCTGTGTTTGCAAAGACTTATGATATGATGCATGTTACACTTCCACTGCCCACCTTGATCCTGGTCGGGTTGAGCCGGTGGATGATCAGGTTTGGCTGGTCCCTTCCCATCATTATTTCGGGCCTCATATGGGGCTATAAGAGGTTCGGGGGCGTGCACTGGGGGAAGGTGGCGCTAGACAGGTTTAAGCTTCGGGCGCCCCTTTTCGGAGACCTTAACCGCAAGGTGGCGGTTTCGCGTTTTGTGCGGACATTGGGATCTCTTATCACTAGTGGGGTAAATATGATAGAATCTCTGCGGGTTACGCGCGAGGTTTCGGGTAATGTGGTCATATCTGCGATCGTAGCGCAGGTGGAGGCGGCTGTGAGCCAGGGAGAGCGTGTGGTTGGGCCACTCAAGAAGGCTGACCTCTTTCCACCCATGGTGACGGAAATGTTTGCCGCCGGCGAGGAGGCAGGGGCATTGGATGAGATGCTTGGCAAGGCCGCCGATTTTCTGGACCGGGACGTAGATCAGACTGTCGGAAGATTGGTGTCGCTTTTGGAGCCGCTCCTGACCCTTTTATTGGCCTGTCTCATCGGTTTTATCGCCATGGCGATCTATCTGCCCATGTTCGATCTCATTCGCGAGGTGGCAGTGAAATGATCAAATCCGGCAAAGGAGAGTCCATGCGGGATAAGCAAGGGTTTACCCTCATCGAGATCCTTTTCGTGGTCGTTATTATCGGGATATTGGCGGCGGTGGTGATCCCCAGGCTTACAGAGACGCGCTCCACGGCCAATGAAAACGCCTGTGACGCCAACCTCGCCAACATCAATACCCAGATCGAGCGCTATTATTTCAATACGGGTAGCTGGCCTGCCTCAAACCTCGCCGAGATGATCCCGACCACGACGTACGATTATTTCCCCAGCGGCCTCCCCACCTGTCCGGTCACGACGAGCGAGTCTTACCGCATGAATACGACGACGCATCGTACGCATGACAACAGCTCCGTCGGAACGCACGACCATACCCCCTAATTGTGTTGGATAAGCCTAAGATTACGCGTTGCGCGTTGCGAGGTGCGGGATGCGGGGTGCGGGATGCGGATTGTGAAGGTAGCCAATCCAAAATCCACAATTCGCAATTCGCAATTCGGAATCACTCGGCGTACACCCTGGTCGAAGTCGTATTTGTGGTGGTGATCATCGCGATCATCGCCGCCATCGTCATCCCGCGCTCGCGGGGGAGCCTCCACACGCGTTATCTCGTCTACACCACCACCCGCCACATGGCTGCCGATTTAAGGCTCGCCCGTCGTCTCGCCATCGCTCACGGGAGCACCAATTCGAGCGGATATTCCTTCCGGATGATCGGCAGTGTTCCTTACACCGGCTGGAGGGTGCGGGATGAATCGGATGCCAGCACGGTCGGGATAGATAAAACAGTTCCCTCGGGCGTGAGCGTCTCGGGCACGCAAAGCGCGATTACCTTCAGTACGATAGGGGAAGCCAGCTATTCAGGTTCTGATTTAACCATCACGAATACGGGGACTCCCACCGTGGTGACCTACACGATCGACGTCATTCAGGCCACCGGACACGTGGCCTTCACAGAGTCTTAAAGTTAGCCTTGAAAAAGGAAAGCGGACTCACCTTTCTGGAAATCCTGATGACGATCGTGGTGCTTACGGTCGCCCTCATCCCCATCATGCAGATCGCGCCCTTCGGCGTCAGGAACGCGCGCAACATTGAGCGGCTGACCCACTGCGTTTTTCTGGCGCAGGTTAAGGTGGATGAGATCCGCAACCGGGCTATCGATAGCTATACGAACGGGGGCGCGGGTTACGACGAAAGCGCCACGGCCTTCAGCTCGCCTTACGCAACCTATAAATATACCGTGGCGGACAATGAGGCGGCCGACATCAAAAACATCACGGTCACCGTTTGGTACGATGAAGATGGAGACGGCACCGTCGACAGCTACTCGGAGGCCTGGCGCGAGGATGAGGCGAGTGTCGTGCTGGATACGCGGGTTGCAGATCGTGGATAGCGTGGGTCGGGAAGCGGGAAGCGGGAATCGCAAAAAAGAAACCGGTGGTTTTATATGCTAGCGACCAGCGACCAGCGACCAGCGACCGACGCAGTACGCAGTACGCAGTACGCTGTACGCTGTACGCTGTACGCTGTACGAGGCTTTTCTATCTTGGAGTCCATCCTGGTTGTAGTTTTGCTGGCGCTTATTGTGACTGCCATTTCCCCTTTCTTCGGCACGGCCTTCAGGGTTTGGCAAAGGGCGGACCGGCAGTCGGAGGTCATGGAGCGGGCCCGTTCGGGGATGGACCGCCTCTTAAAAACCATCCGGCAGGCGGGCTCGGTCTCAAGCGTCACCGGCTCGGCCGATGTCAATGGCTCCATCCAGCTTTTAGATGCCTACGGCTCCACCTTTGGCTTCCGGAGAAGCACAGGTTCAGGCGACCTGGAGTATGACCCTCCCGGTTCCCCCACCGGCACCGAGGGGAGCTATTCCACCCTGGCCGACCGCGTGGACAGCCTCACCTTTACCTGCTACGACGTGAGTGGGACCACGACCACCACGACTGTCGCGGACATCCGCTCCATTCATGTGGTCTTAAGCGCGTCGGACGAGGAGGATGTCGCCGGGAGCGTGCGTCTCACGGCACGGGCCACCCTGCGCAAGGATTTCGTAAGTTACGAGCTCGTCATCAACGAAATCAATTATAATAGTACGTATTCCGGCGCGGACGAGCGGGAAAACGAGTGGATCGAAATTTATAATTATGGTTCGACTGCCGTGGACGTGAGCGGCTGGGAGATTTCGGACGATGCGCAGACGGATTCCGTTCTCGCCGCCGGGGGCACCACCATAATCCCCGCCGGTGGGTTCGCTATTATCACGGCCGACCCCACTGATGTCTACACGAATTACAGCGTGGACGCGGGCGCCATCCGTCTGGAAGTAGATGATAACTCGATCGGGAACGGCTTAAACGACAACGGGGAGACGATTACGCTCTTGGATGACACGGGGTCCGCGGTGGATGCCGTGACTTACAGCGATACCTGGGGCGGCGACGGGGACGGCGACACGGTGGAGCGCCGCTCCGCCACCGGCGGCTCAAGCGACGCGACCAATTGGGAGGAGTCGAGTGAGACGGGTGGGATCACCGCCGGCTCCGCCAATTCAGTGTGATGAAATGATTCGTACAGCGTACAGCGTCGTGCGTACAGCGCAACCTCGGAGCGAGCAAGATTCGTACAGCGTACAGCGCTATGCGTACTGCGTATACGCATTACGCTGTACGCAGTACGCAGTACACTTTACGCAGTACGCTGTACGCAGTACGCAGTACGAACAAGAGAGCCGCATGGCTGTAAACCTGGTGAATAGACCATGACGCAGTACGCAGTACGCAGTACGCAGTACGAGCATGGTATCGCTCTTATTTTGGCGATGTTCACACTTTTATTCGTGGCCATGCTCGTGATCGCCCTCATGAACGTGGGCGGTATAGATCAGCAGATCGCGACCAACCACATCTATGACGTGCGGGCGACGTACCTTGCGGATGCGGGGATAGAAACGGCCGTGTATAATCTACGGCAAAACAGCTCCTGGTCCGGGACGGGCGGCAACGTAACGTTTCCCAGCGGCTCCACAAGTTATTACAATGTGACCGTATCGGGGGGCACGATTACCTCGAGCGGGACGGTGGGTGGATATACGAGGGAGATCGGAGCGGATTATACCTTGAGCGGTGCTTCTGCACCTTATACCGTAAGGTTGGACACATGGGTAGAGCAGTAAATCTGTTGCGGCAGTTGTGGGCCTTCATGCGGGCGGAGGGCCCGATTGCGGGCATTGTCATGGGCCCGGAGCACGTGTTTAAATGCACGGTTAGGAGGGAGGAGGGAGGAAGGATGATATGGGGCGAGAGGTCGGAGGCGCCTCTACCCAAGGACAGCGTGGTCAACGGTCACATCATGGATCCCGCAGCGGTGGCCCAGGTGCTTGGGCAGATGTTCCCAGGGCGCGGATACGCAGTGCGCCGGGTGGCTATTGCCCTAAATGTCCCCGGTCTTTTAAGCCGCACTTCCGACCTTGCTCCCATGGTGGGGGAGAAGTTAAAGAAGGCGCTTAAGGCCGAGGCGGACAAATATCTGCATGGAGAGGCGGCCGTGCTGGATTTATTCCATCTTGACCGGGCTCGTGTTTCCTGGGTGGCGGTTCCCCACGCCGCGGCGCAGGCGTACGCCGCCATGGCGCGCGCGGCGGGTCTCGACTTGGTTAGTCTGGATGCCTCTGCCCTAGCCGCCCTAAGGGCTTTGTCCGAAGATGTGCTCCCAGCTCGATCCAAGGATACGGTGATGGTTATTTTGGCTTCGGGTTCGCAGGCAGAGATCGTCTTGTTCAAGGAGGGCCTGCCGGTATTGAGGCGCAGCCTCTCGTCCACACAGGGTTCTGATATCATTCAAGAAGCCACTCTCACCCGGGCGTACTGGGAAGAGGAGACGCGGGGGGAGGCGATCGCAAAGGCGGTTATCCTGGATGACCACAATGAATCGGCGTCATGGGCGGAGGGGCTTCAAGAAGCGCTGGGAGGAATTCCCGTCGAGCGGGCGGGCGTCTTAGGGACGCGGTTTGATTCCTACAATCTCTCCTGGGCTGTGGCGGCGGGGCTTGCGCTGCGTGGAGCGGTGACGCGGGCGTTTGACTTGAATCTCATTCCGCCCGAGAAGGCGGCTGTGGACAGGCGGCTTCGCTATGCGCTTGCGTCGGGCGTATATCTCGTGGCGGTGTGTGTGGCGTTTTTAGGTGTGGGACTTACGCTGTCCGCGTCGGCACGTTCCTGGCAGGTCAGGACCTTGGCCCTAGCGGGCCAGATGGGGGGTTCTCAAGATGTAGTCCAGGAGTGGGGCAGGTTAAACGCGGAGCGGGGGCAGCTTAAGAGGGCATTGGAGGAAATGGGGCGGCTGGCTGGAGAAGGTTCGAGCCCCGCCTGGTCAGAAATCATCCGTGACCTTGCCAAAAAGATTCCGGCCCAGGTTTGGCTGGAGCGTGTAGAACCGGTGGCCGGCGAGGAGGCTCTTTGTCTGATCGGAAAGGCCTATGCCCAGGAGGACGTATACCAGTACGTGCGGCTCTTGGGTGTTTCGCCTTTTTTTGTGGAGCCTACTTTAGATCGCACGGAAGGCACATCCCGCGAAGGCATGCAGGCGGTCCGGTTTATCATCACCTGCCCGGTGCGGGCTCTTTTGGAGAGGGCCCGATGATCGCATTTAAGCCCCGGGACGTCCGCATTGATCGTGAGCAGGGAATCTGGCTGGGAATCCTTTTCTTATTGACCGTGGGGATATGTTGGGTCCTCGTCCTTCCACGCGCGCAGGCGTTATCGGCCGCCCACGCTCAATTCCGGGCGGAACGCGAGATGCAAGAAACCCGTGCTGTCAGGGCGGCGGACCTTGAGGTCTTGGAACGGGAGATCGACGAGCTGACGCGAAGATGGGATTCCGTGAAGGGAAGGGTTCTCGCCACGGACCGGGTGACTGATTTTTTGAATGGGCTCACGAGCTTGGCAGAGGGTGAGGGCTGCCGTGTAGA
>JACPQZ010000026.1 GCA_016190205.1 Candidatus Omnitrophota bacterium
AAGTATAACACATTTTGCAAAATGGGTATTTCTGCAACTCTTTTATTAGCAATAGGATATAAATTTGTCTTCCGGTAGGGTCTATTTGGATTACAATGCCACCGCTCCTCCTGACCCGGAGGTTATAGCCCGGATCCGCCCCTATATGGAAGCGGATTTCGGCAATCCCTCCAGCCTTCACCGGGAAGGACAGCGGGCCCGGGCGGCCATAAACGGGGCGCGGGCGGGGCTGGCCCGAATTTTACACTGTCAGGAAAACGAGATCCTCTTTACGTCGGGGGCGACCGAGGCCTTAAATCATGTGTTTTTGGGATTTCTGCAGCAGCCTGCCGGGCACCTCATCACCACTCAAATCGAGCACCTGGCGGTGCTCGAGCCCTGCCGTTTTCTCGAGAAGTCGGGTTGGTCGGTCACTTATCTTCCCGTAGACGGAGATGGGCTTGTAAGCCCTGCGGCGGTCAGGCAGGCGGTACGGCCTGATACGCGGCTCATCTCCTGCATGCACGCGAACAATGAGACAGGCACGGTCCAGCCCGTCCGGGAGATCGGCGAGATCGCGCGCGCGGCCGGTATTCCCTTCCTGACCGATGCCGTCCAATCCTTCGGGAAGATCTCCGTGGACCTCGCCGCCTGGAACGCGTCCTTCGCGGTCTTTTCGGCGCACAAGATAGGGGGCCTCAAGGGGACGGGGCTTTTGTACGTCCGACGGGACAGGGATCTTACCTCTTTAATTCGAGGTGGTCATCAGGAGCGGGGAGGGCGCGGCGGCACGGAAAACGTGGCAGGCATCGTGGCCATGGCGGAGGCCGCGCGGCTCGCTGAAGCGCGTCGCGCGGGCGAGGCCGCGCGGCTTAAGACCCTCCGTGACACGCTGGAGGCCGGAATCCTGAAGCAGCTCACGGGAGCGCGCGTCACCGCGGGGGGTGCGGAACGGCTTCCGAACACCCTGCACGTGGTGTGGGAGCACTTAGATTCGGAGAAGCTCCTCATGGGTTTTGACCTGGCGGGGATCGCGATTTCAAACGGATCCGCCTGCGATTCGGGCTCGGTGGAGCCCTCACACGTGGTCGCGGCGCTGGGCCTGCCGGATTCCTACAGGAAGGGGGCCGTACGGTTTTCGCTGGGGCGCGGGACGACCGCGGAAGAGATCGACCGGGCCTTGACGGAAACCATTCGGATCGTCCGTCATCTTCAAAAGGAGCGGGTTCATGCCGGCCCCGTCAAGCATGCCGGGAATTGAGACGGGGCTCGTCGACACCCATGCCCACATGTTTTTTCAGGACTTCGATCGCGACCGGGATGAGGTGTTTCAGCGCGCCCGTGCGAGCGGAGTCGAGCGCTTTGTGCTCGTAGGGACAGACGCGGCCACCAGCCGCGAAGCTGTGGCCCTTGCCCGCTCTCGGGAAGACTGCGTGGCCACCGTCGGGTTTCATCCCCATTACGCGGACCGTTTTAGTGAAAAGGATTTTGATGAGCTTAAAGGGCTGGCGGCGGAGGCGAAGGTGGTTGCGGTAGGCGAGGTCGGGCTCGACTATTTTAAGGGTTTCTCGAACCGTGAAAATCAAAGGCTGGTCTTAACGGCGATGCTGGGGCTCGCAAGGGACCAGGGGCTCCCTGTCGTCTTCCACTGCCGGGATGCGCATGAGGGTCTTATTTCCATGGTCTGTGATCCGGAATGGAGGGAGGTCCGGGCCGTCGTCCACTGTTTTACGGGGAGCGAGGCCGAGGCCGCGCAGTATCTTGAAAGGGGATTTTTTATCTCCTTTGCGGGTCAAATCACGTTTAAGAATGCGCGCGCCTTGGTGGAGGTTGCCCGCAAGGTCCCTTTGGACCGGATATTTATTGAGACGGATTGCCCGTATCTCGCGCCCGATCCTCATCGGGGGACGCGCAATGAACCGGCCCGGTGCGTCTTGATCGCCCGCCGCCAGGCGGAGCTTCATGGCGTGACGGAGGAAGAAGCCGCCCGTATCACGACGGCCAATGCTGGGCGGTTCTTCGGCCCCGCACTGGGGATCGTCCCGTGAATATCATCAGGCAGCCCATGCTCTATTTTCTCTTACTCGGGCTCATCGCCCTCTTTGCAGCGGCGAGCTTCATC
Organism: Candidatus Omnitrophota bacterium; assembly: GCA_016190205.1. GTDB lineage: Bacteria > Omnitrophota > JACPQZ01 > JACPQZ01 > JACPQZ01 > JACPQZ01. Next base: position 2,102 of record JACPQZ010000026.1, read on the forward strand.
GGACAGGACAGGGCCGCGCTGGATGAGATGGCCCACGAGAACACCGAGATCGTCTCGAATTTTGAAAAGCAGATCGAGGCGCGGTTCAAGGAGGGCTTAAAGGATGCGGACTCGGCCCGCGAGCTTCTGAAGTCAGACCCGGCCTTTGCGCTCCTGTTTGTCATTACGGCGGGGGTCGTGCTCGTGGCCATGCCCCTGGGGGGTCTCGTTTTGCTCGTGTACCTTTTCGTGCGGGCGCAGGGAAAGGAGTGGATTGGCCGCGTGCATGATCCCCCTCCCTGCGATTGGCGGGTTTCGGATATAGGCCGGGTTGCCGTACTGTTCGTCTTTGTGGCTTATTGCGTGAGCATGGCAATCGGCCTCCTCGCGGGGGCGGGGTACATCTCGGAGGATGAACTGGCGCGCGAGTACCCGGTGGCAAGCACCCTCGCGCTCGATCTCTGGGCCGCGTTCCTGGTGCTGGTCTTTGCGAGGCTTGCCCCGTCAAGCACGCCGGGAATTGAGGCGGGGCTTAACCGTGAGGGAAGCCCCATGCCGGCCCTGGGACTCGTGCGCAAGGGTTGGGCCCGCTCGCTTGCGTGGGGCGGGGTGGGCTACCTGTGTATCCTGCCGGTGTTCGCGTTATCTGTGAGCATCGTTATGGGAGTCGCCAAGCTCATTCAGTATGAACCCCCCACGCATCCCCTGGTCACCGTGTTTGTGGCAGAGGAATCTCCCATAACGCATGCCTTCTCCCTCATCCTGGGGCTGGGGGTGGGCCCGGTGGTGGAGGAGCTTTTTTTCCGGGGATTCTGCTATGCGGCGCTCAAGGCGTCCTATGGGGTGGGCCGCGCCATTGTCGTGAGCAGTCTATTGTTCAGCGTGCTCCACTGGAATCCTTTTAGCGCGCTTCCCATCTTCTGCCTCGGCGTGGCGCTGGCCTACCTTTATGAAAAGACAGGCACGCTGACGGCCTCCATCGCGATGCACGCGATCCATAACGGTCTTTTGATCCTGGGGCTTTTACTCATGAAAAGGCTCGTCGGTGCATAATGTGGATTGATCTTTTGACGCTTGTTTCTTCGCTCGGCATTCTTTTTATGTCGGTAATCTTCCACGAGGTCGCCCACGGCTGGACGGCCCTCTATTTTGGAGACGACACGGCCAAGCGCCGGGGGCGCCTCACGTTAAACCCCAAAGTGCACCTGGACCTATTCGGATCCATACTCCTGCCGTTTCTTTTAGCGCTTCTTCGGCAGCCCCTCTTGGGATGGGCCAAGCCGGTGCCCGTCAATTTTTCCTATCTTAGGGATCCCCGCGTGCACATGATCTGGGTGGCCCTGGCCGGTCCCTGTACGAACGTACTCATCGCGGTGCTGCTTTCGTTTATCGCGCGCCTTAACCTCGCGGAGGGGAGTTATCTCTCGATGGTCACGAATTATGGAATTGTGATTAATCTCGTGCTCGCGGTTTTTAACATGGTGCCCATTCCGCCCCTGGACGGCTCGCGCGTGGTCATGGGCCTTCTTCCCAGGACCGCGGCTTATTATTATCAGCGCATCGAGCCGTACGGGATCGCGATTGTGTTTTTCGCCCTCTGGCTGGGGCTTTTTCAAAAGGGCGTCTATCCTGCGGCACTCTTGCTGGCAAAACTAATAGGGTTGTAGCCATGGGGTCAGGTCTTGCATTATCACATTTGATGAAGCGCCGGTCGCGGAGAAGTCGTAGCCGTGTTATATTGCAAGACCTGACCCCATGTACCGTTGATTGGGTTAAGGGGCACGTGGTATTGATTGATCAAACACAGCTCCCGGCCAGGCTTGTTACACTGCGGTTGGTGAGTGTGGATATGGTGCGCGAGGCGATTCGCTCTCTGCGCGTGCGCGGGGCGCCGGCTATTGGGGTGGCGGCGGCCCTGGGGGTGCTTCTTGTTTTGAACGGCCGGCGCAGGGATTCGACCACCGCACTTGTGCGCCGAGTCCGGCAGGCCGCAAGCAGGCTTGAGAGCGCCCGTCCCACCGCGGTCAACCTCGCCTGGGCCTTAAGAAGGATGGTCTCCTGCGCCGAAAAAAGCAAGGAGCTGGCCCCGGCCATTTTTCGAAAATCCCTGGAGCGCGAGGCGCTTTTGATCCGCGATGAAGACCGCAGGCTTTGCCGCGAGATTTCCCGCCACGGAGCGGGGCTTTTAAGGAGTGGGGATTCTGTTCTTACGCATTGTAACGCAGGGGCGCTGGCCACCGCCGGAATGGGCACGGCCCTCGGAGTCGTTTATGAGGCCGCGCGGTCGGGGAAGAAATTGAGCGTTTACGTGGGCGAGACGCGGCCTCTCCTTCAAGGAGCAAGGCTTTCTGCGTGGGAACTCATGCGCAGGAAAATAGGGGTCACGCTTATCACGGACAGCATGGTCGCGAGCGTCATGCGGCAGGGAAGGGTGGACAAGGTCGTGGTCGGCGCGGACCGCATCGCGGCGAACGGAGACACCGCCAATAAAATCGGGACCTATTCGATCGCCTGCCTCGCCCGGCTTCACAAGATTCCTTTTTATGTGGCCGCGCCGAGCTCGACTTTTGACTTTTCGATTCCCGACGGCCGGCATATCCCTATAGAAGAACGGGCCCCGCAGGAGATCACAGCCCCCTTCGGCCGCCCCACGGCCCCCAAAGGCGTGAAGGTTTTTAACCCGGCCTTCGATGTGACACCTGCGGGACTTATCACAGCCATCATTACCGAGCGCGGTATCGCCCGCCCTCCTTTCAAGACAAGTCTAAGACATTTGTTGGGAAGGAGGAGGGATGAGAGAGGAGGGACGAAGGGCGTGGGAAGTGGGACGTTGGACGTGGGACGTCGGACGAACGAAGTGCGACGCACGAGGCACGAGGCACGAAGCACGAACGTGCTGCCATGAGGAATAAATGGTCTGACGGCGTGACGAAGGGCATGGACAGGCTCGGGGAGCTCGTCTACCGCTCCCGCTTGATCGGCTCCGAGCCCAAACTGTGCGTGTGGGGCGGGGGAAATACCTCGACCAAACAGCTTGAGCACGACTTAAGAAGCCGCGGGCGCATCATCCTGCGTGTTAAGGGTTCGGGCTCTGACTTAAAAGCGGCCCGGCCGCAGGATTTTAGCCCCCTCGATCTGGAGTCTGTTATTCCCGCATTTAAAAGAAAGGCCATGACGGATGAGGAGATGGTGGAGTATCTGGCTTCGTGCTTAACGCAGACCGGCGCGCCGAGGCCTTCGATCGAAGCGCTCCTCCATGCCTTTGTGCCGTATGCGGATATTGACCACACCCACGCCGACGCCATTTTGTCGGTGACCAATAATGCCGATGGGCGAAGGCTCGCCCGGCGGCTTTTCGGCGGCGAGCTCATCTGGGTGCCGTACGTCAAGCCGGGTTTTCTCCTCGCAAAGCTCGTGGGCACCCAGGTCAGGCGCTTTCCCAACGCAAAGGGCGCCATCCTCGAGAATCATGGCCTTATTACCTGGGGGGAATGTTCGAAGGAAAGTTACTCCCGCACCATAGAAATGGTGACCCGGGCGGAGGAATTTTTCAAAAGCCGTGCCCGGAGGCACAAGGCCCTGGGCGGCCCAGCGACCCGGTCTCTCGCCCCCGCCGCGCGCGAGGAGTTTCTCCTTAAAATGCTTCCCGACATCCGGCGCTCATTAAGCCGGCGCAGGCCTGTCGTTTTGACCTTTCACGCGAACGCCGCCATACTCGAATTTGTCAATTCCAGAAGGGGCGCGGAATCTTCCCAGGCGGGGCCCGCGACCCCGGATCACATGCTCCGGACGAAGCGTGTTCCCCTTTTTATTCGTCCGCCCGGTGGCGATCCCCGAAGGTTGACTGCACCGCTATTAACCCGGCAGATCGAGGCTGCGGCCCAAAGGCATTTACGTTATTATCAAAAGTTCCGCAAGGCAGGTATGGAAATGCTTGATCCCTATCCCAGGGTCATCCTCATTCCAGGAGTCGGCATGATTACGTCTGGTAAAGACCGCCGTGAGGCCGGGATCGTGGCCGAAATTTACGAGCATTCGATTGCCGTCCAGCGCAGCGTTTCCCTTGTATCCAGATACCGGTCGCTCCCTCTCGCGAAGGCGTTTGAGGTGGAATATTGGCCGCTGGAGCTTTACAAGCTCTCGCTTAGCCCCCCGGAGAAGGCGCTCGCGCGGCACGTGGCCTTTGTGACGGGGGCGGCAGGGGCGATCGGGCGCGCGATCTCGGAAAGGCTTCGTGCAGAGGGAGCCCACGTGGTGGTGAGCGACATGGATTCCAAAAAGGTTGGAGCTTTCGTGACAGAGCTCAACCGAGACGGTGGGCGGCCGGAGGTATTGGGCATCGTCATGGACGTTACAAGTGAAAAAAGCGTAAGGGAGGCCCTCCGTAAAATCGTGCTTCATTTCGGCGGCATCGACATCGTAGTCTCCAACGCCGGAGTAGCGCATATCTCTCCCATTGATGAGCTTGAGCTAAAAGATTGGGAAAAATCCATGGCGGTGAACGCCACAGGCCATTTCCTCGTGGCCCGGGAGGCCCTCCGCTTTATGCGAAAGCAAGAGATGGGAGGTAACATCATTTTCATCACGACTAAAAATGTGCTTTCGCCGGGGAAGGATTTCGGTGCTTATTCGATTTCCAAATCGGCCGAGGCCCAACTCTGCAGGATGGTCGCGATTGAAAATGGGGAGTTTGGGATTCGGGCGAACATGGTCAACCCTGACGGCGTGTTTGAAGGCTCCGGACTATGGAATGAAAGGGTGCGCCGTGACCGTGCGCGCTCCTACGGCATCCGGGCGGGCCGGCTCGAAGAGTTTTACAAGAACCGGAATCTTCTTAAGATACGTGTTACGGCACAGGATGTGGCGAATGCCGTGCTTTTCCTGGCATCCGATCAGTCGGCCAAGACCTCCGGCTGTATCTTGACGGTGGACGGCGGGCTTAAGGAAGCGTTTCCCAGATGAACCTCACGTCTCCCGACCTATCAAGGGATCATTTCCTTGACCGAACTTCTGCGGTGATTTTTTCATAGATGGTTTTGCGAGAACCAATGCCGATGACCACGACTGTAATAGTGGTGCGCTCGATCCGATATACGATTCGAAAACGCCTCGCACGGAAAGAATGGAAACCGGCGAGTTCATCCCTCAATGACTTGCCGATCCAGGGATCCTTTCGAATCTCGTCCAATGCTGCGCGGATGTAGCGCTTAATTTCCGGCGGGTAACTTCGTAAGGCAGTTTCAACTTCGGGCGTGACAACGAGGCGCCACTTCACGCAAGACCCCAGCGCACCTTCTCCAGCGAGATCCCCTTGCCGCCGCGACGCAGATAGCGAAGAGAGGCTCGGATTTGAGCCATGAGCTTGGGGTCCTTTTTAATAGCGAGGGTCTCCGCAATGGACTGCCATTCTTCGTAAGAGACTAACACCGCGGCAGGTTTACCTTTCGCAGTAATGATCACCTCGTCCCCCAGGCGATTGACCCGGCGCACGGCCTCTAAGGCGTGCGTCCGGAATTCAGTCACCGGTACCACGTTCGATATTTTCATGAATCACCCCTACATCGTAGTGTAGCATAAAAATGAGCATAAGTCAATTAACCGGCTTGAGGAGAGGATTGCTCTATTAGGTAACCGAGCTCATAGAACACGGGCGCGCTTGACGAGATATTCAACGCTGGGAGACGTGTTCGTGGTCTCGATTTGTATGAAGGGATGAGCGGCCTTAAACACACGAAAGACTTCATCTGCGAAACCCTGCCCCACCCCCTTCACCCTCTTAAAGTCCAGCACGATTCTCTTGAACTTTTCCAGACCCAAAAGGAGCCTTTTTGCCTGGGAGCGTGAGATATACTCTCCCTCCCTCGCCGATAACCGCACGACCACCTTCGTCTTATCAAATTCAAAGTCACTGTTCGAGTATTCGTCAAACAAGGCCTTTAAGGCTTTGCGGGATTTCTGCTTCAAGGTGAAAATCACGCGGGTGCCCCTGCGGTTCTGAATATCATTGAGCATGGTGTCGTCGATCACGTTGTCGACAACCAGTTCCAGCCTCGCGCTCTGCAGGGAGAACCGGTCGGCTATCTTCGAGGTAAAAAAGATCCCCTGACCCGAATGTCTTTTGGGATCTCGCGTCTGTTTACCTTTCAAAAGATGGGAGGCGGACTCGAAGGGGTCCCTTAAGCCGAATTTCCGGCGGACGCTTTCAAACACGCCTATCCCCGTGTCCACCACGTGGAATTCAAAATGACCCTGCCCGCATTCGAGCCGGACTGTCACGTGCCTGGACCTGGAGTGGTCTATGGCGTTATTGAGCATTTCTGTAAACGCGTAACCGGCAATTTGATAAGCCGCCGGAGACAGCGACCGCTTAAGCCCCATCCGCAGGTCTGCTTCTTGAAAGACCCGGTCTTCACTCAAGCCCTTAATACGATAGCGTGATGAAAACGCGCTCGCCCGGCCTGAAGGTCGTTTTGATGAGCTCCGGTAAGGCAGGTACGTCGCATTACGGGTTGAATGGAGCTTGACGAGCTTGTGGTCAGCGATGAGCTCCCTGAAGTGCTGGACGACCGTTTGTCTGGAGAGACCCGACTTTTTAACGATGTCCGACGTTTGGATCATGCCCCTCTCCCGGGCAAGTTTTAGAATCAGCTCTTTCGTTTTCACCGCGAGCCCCCGCCGGCATAAATTGTAAGGTTAATTACTATACATAATTGTAAGGTATTTCGGACGTCCTGTCAAGAAAGGGAAGTATCACTCTACGGGTTGGAGCAGGGGATTGCTGATGAAATCCGAGGGTTTGACGCGCCAGCCGTCGAAGGGGGAGATGGGGTGGCCCGCTTCCTGGAAGGCGTCTACGATGAGCTCCGAGCAAAAGTAGGCGCCGTCCAGCCTGCAGAGTCTGTCTACCAGGCGGTTGTCGAAGAGCAGATTGAAACTGATGGGGACGATGGTGGAGAAGACGTAAAAAACGAGCCCGCGCCAGCCGTAACAGCATCCTTCCTGCGCCGCGCAGAATGCGAGCACCTTGTCTAATACGGTCTCGTCCGTGATGTACCGGTGGCGATAGGCACGCACGACAAAATCTCCCTCCAGATACTCGGCGATATCTTTCTCGATAATTCCCTCTGGCTGGGCTTCCCAGACCTTGCCGTTTCCCTGACAAATCGCCGCGTGCGTCCAGAAGCGGTGCTTGAGCTTGCGGGTCAGGACATTGGAGAGTTGAATATACCATCCTCCCCGGACGCCCTTTTTACCTGTTAGGATGATGTCGCCTTTTTTGAGCCTAGAAGCGTCCCGGATGGAATCATCGTATCTATAAAAGGGGCCCCAAATAAAAAGCCGGATAAGTGCGAACGCCAAGGGGAAAGTGAGGGGCCACCACGCGAGGAAAAAGTGCAAAAGCCTGCTGCCCATCTCACCTTCCTTTCCTGCTTCAGACTCATTTGGCTGTGAAATGTAGTATACTACAAGTCCGCCAGGGTTCGCGGAGAAAATGAGGATTGGATTTCACATGCGGCTTCACTCTATGGGCGAGCAGGCTTTTATTGAGCGGTTGAAACGGCACACGTCTCGCCCTAGGGGTGTGATACAAGGGATTGGTGACGACGCGGCCGTCATGGCCTGGGGCCATGGCCGCTTGCTCCTCTTCACTACCGACATGCTCGTCGAGGGAGTGCATTTCCGGAGGGGGGAGCGGGACGCGGAGGGGATCGGGCATAAGGCCCTTGCCGTGTGCGTGAGTGATATTGCGGCCATGGGCGGGCGGCCCCGGGAGGCCGTGGTCTCGCTGGGGGCCCCGGCGGATACGCGGGTGAGTTTTCTGGAGTTATTATATAAAGGAATACTTAAGGCAGCCCACAGGTACGGCGCAAGCATCGTGGGCGGGGACACGGTGCGCTCGCCCCGGCTCGTCATCTCGATTGCCCTTTTGGGAGAGGTTTCCAAAAAAGATTTGATATTAAGGAAAGGGGCGCGGCCGGGTGACGAGCTCTGGGTGACGGGGGGCTTGGGGGGTAATCCGAAGGGCAGGATTCTTAAAATCACGCCCCGTCTTGCAGAAGCGCGAAGGCTTGTAAAAAAATTTCGTCCGCGCGCCATGATGGACCTCTCCGACGGCTTATGGACGGATGTGGGTAACCTCTCCAGGGCGTCGCGGGTGGGGGCAAGGATTTATTTGGGGCATCTCCCCGTCCACCCCTTTGCGGTCCGGGAAGCGCGGCGGCTTAAGGCGGATCCCAAGATGCTCGCCTTAACAGGTGGTGAGGAATTCGAGCTTTTATTTGCGGTTTCGCCCTCCGCCGGCGCGCGCCTTGCGAGAGCCGGGCGGCGCGCGCTGGGAGTTAAAATCAGCAAGGTGGGGGAGATTGTTCCCAGGAGTTTCGGGATTAAAGTTTATGCAAAAGGGTGCGTTGTTAAAGTCAAGGAAAGCGCGGTCTGGAAGCACTTCTAAAACCTGGGTGAGCCGCTCGGCGCGCGAGACGGAGGCCCTCGCGGCGCGCTGGGTCCGGACGCTTAAGGCTGGCTCCGTAGTTGCCCTCGTCGGCGAGCTCGGCAGCGGCAAGACCACCTTCGTCCGGGGCATGGCCAGGGGACTGGGCTCCCGTCATCGCGTCCAAAGCCCCACATTTGTCTTACTCCATACCTATCCCGGAAAAAAACCCCTTCACCACCTCGACTTTTATCGCCTGGAGTCTTTGGCCGAGTTGGAGGAGCTTGGAATAGAGGAGCTTTTCGCGGGGAGCGGTATCGCAGTTGTCGAGTGGGCCGATAAATTTCCAAAAAATTTTCCAAGGCATACCACGTGGGTGAGTTTAAAATACAGCGGCCCGGAGCGGCGCGCGATACACATCACCGGTTGATGGTTTAAACGGCTATGGTAAGATAACGCTATGCCTCTCATTTTCAGCGTGGACACATCTTCCAGCTATGTCGTGCTGGCACTGGGGGACGAGGAACGCCTTTTAAAGGGGGAGTTTGTTTGGGCGGACCGCTCGCACCAGACGCGACTTCACCCTTTGTCGCGGGATTTTTTAAAGCAGGCAGGCGTTGACCTAAAGTCAATCGCTGCCTTTGGGGTGGTGTCGGGTCCTGGGTCTTTTACGGGGCTCCGTATCGGGGTGACCGCAGTCAAAGGCTTTGCCTGGGCACTTAAAAAACCGGTCGTAACCCTCTCGGCCCTCGACTGCCTGGCGGAAAACCTGGCCGGCGTGCCGGGATGGGTTTCGCCGGTTATAGACGCGAAAAGGGACATGGTTTATGCGGCGCGCTATCGCGCGGGTAAAGACGGAAGGCCTGTGCGCGTGGGGCGCGAGCAGGTGGTTATTCCGAAAGAGTGGGCCGGCGTCCTTGAAGAAGGGACCACGCTCTTGGGAGACGGGGTCGCGCGCTACCGCGACGTTTTCTTAAACGGTTCCGGGAAAAAATTTAAGGCGGCGCCGGAGTCCTCGTGGGTCATCCAGCCCGCCTCTCTGTGGCGCCTCGCGCTTAAGAGTTTTAAGCGAAAGGATTTCGTCCCCCTTGAGCGGCTTGAGCCCAGGTATCTCCGCACCCCCGAAGCGATTGAGAACTGGCGGAAAAGGCGGCTAGCCAAATGATTTCCCAAAACGGCGCCGTGCGGCGCGTGTGGACCGAAATAGATCTTAAGGCCATCCGCAGAAACTTAAGCACGATCCGCTCGCTCGTGGGTCCCGAGGCGGCGCTTCTTATCGTAGTCAAGTCGGACGCCTACGGCCATGGAATGGTGGAGGTGAGCCGTACCCTTGTGCGCGGGCCGGGGCCCGCCCCCGCCGCGAGCTTGCAGAGCGGGCCGGGTGAGATGCTCTTTGGAATCGGCCGCCCCGAGGAGGCAGCCCGACTTCGGGAGGCGGGGATAGCGAATGACCTCATCTTATTGGCGCCCTTTTTAAGAAACGAAGTCCCGGATATCTTTGAGCATAACATCACGCCCAGTGTGGGCGATGCAGCCGGGGCGGAGCTTTTAAACCGTGCGGCAATGGCTCGCGGAAAAAAGCTTGCCGTGCACCTAAAGGTAGATACCGGCATGGGCCGGTCCGGGGTCTGGCACGAGGAGGCGCTGGATTTTGCTCTAGAGTTTCCGAACAACTTCCCTCATCTTCACATGGAGGGCGTCTTAACGCACTTTTCAGAAGCCGATAGCCCCGATGGCGATTTCACGGAGGCCCAGGTCCGGTCCTTTAATGCCCTGACCGCCGGGCTTGCGGCACATGCCATCAAACCGCGTTTCATCCATGCGGCCAATTCGGCCGCATTGCTTAAGCACCGCGCTACGTACTTCAATATGGTGCGCCCCGGGCTTTGTGTGTATGGCGTTTTCCCCGGCATCTGGCGCCCGCCTGATCTTAATCTCGCGCCCGTTCTTTCCTGGAAGGCGCGCGTCACCTTAGTCCGCGACGTGCCGGAGGGGCGTTTTATCAGCTACCGCCGCAGCTTCCAAACCCGCGGGCGGGCCCGCATCGCGACCGTTTCAGCAGGATACGCCGACGGCTACCCCGTGGCACTTTCCAACTGCGGGCGCGTCCTCGTGCGCGGCAAAAGCGCTCCAGTAGTGGGGCAGGTCACCATGGACCAGCTCCTTGTGGACGTGACCGCTATCCCTGATGTTTTCCCGGAAGACGAGGTTGTTCTCATCGGAAAGCAGGGGAAGGAGCAAATACTGGTAGAAGAACTTGCCCAAAGAGCCCGCACTATCCCGTACGAGCTATTGTGCGGGATCAGCAAGCATATCCCCAGGTTTTACAACGAGTTATAACCTCCATTTGACCCGCCTGGTATATCTGATATAATATACGTTTTATCTGTAGTATTAGATCTATTTCATATACAACGAGTTACGGAGTTTGCCTTACTTTGAAGCTCAAGGGCGCCAAGATCCTCATGGAATGTCTCATCCGCGAGGGGGTCGAAGTCATCTTCGGCTATCCCGGGGGGGCGAATCTGCCCACTTTCGATGAGATTTATGAGGGAAAGATAAAGTTTATCCTCGTGCGGCACGAGCAAGGGTCGGCCTTCATGGCCGACGGCTACGCCCGGGCCACCGGAAGGCCGGGTGTGTGCATGGCCACGTCGGGCCCCGGGGCCACCAATTTATTGACGGGTATCGCCTCCGCGTACAGCGATTCGATCCCCATCGTGGCGATTACGGGCCAGGTCCGCACCTGGCTCATCGGAAACGATGCCTTCCAGGAGTCGGACGTCATAGGGCTTACGCGTCCCATTACGAAGCACAATTTTCTGGTTAAAGATGTGCGGGACCTTGCGCGCACCGTGCGCGAGGCGTTTCATATTGCCTCAACGGGAAGGCCCGGTCCGGTCTTGATCGATCTTCCCGTGAATGTCACGCAGGATGAGACGGAATTTGAGTGGCCGGAGAAGGTGTTTATCCGGGGCTATCAACCTACGGTGGACGGCCACCCGGGCCAGATCAAAAAGGCTGCGGACTTGATCGCCAAATGCAAGCGCCCCGTGATCTACACGGGGGGAGGGGTCAATCTCTCGGGCGCTTCACAGGAATTGACGGAGTTTGTTCGTAAAACCGGCTTTCCAATTACGATGACCCTCTTGGGGTTAGGAGCCTATCCCGGCACCGATCCTTTATCCCTTGGGATGCTCGGGATGCACGGCCACGCCTCGACCAATCACGCCGTGCAAAACTGTGATCTCTTGATCGCGATCGGCGCGCGCTTTGACGACCGGGTCACGGGGAAGATAGAGGCCTTCTGTCCCAAGGCCAAGATCATCCACATTGACATTGACCCCGCCTCCATCAGCAAGAATGTGGTGGTGCACGTTCCCATCGTGGGCGATGTAAAGCTCGTCTTGAGGGGCTTGAACGATATCGTTCAGGCGCCCGACGTGAGCGAGTGGTGGGCCGAGATCCGCGAGTGGCAGAAGAAATACCCGCTGTGGTACAAGGAAGACGGGTCCATCAAGCCCCAATACCTGTGCGAGGCGATCTACCGCGCGGCGGGCAAGGACGCCATTGTGGCGGCAGACGTGGGCCAGCACCAGATGTGGCTCGCCCAATATTACCGTTTTGATTATGCGCGGACGTTTTTGACGAGCGGGGGCTTGGGCGCCATGGGTTATGCCTTCCCCGCCGCGATCGGTGCGCAGGCCGCTTATCCCAATCGCCTGGTGATCGCGCTCGTGGGCGACGGCGGGTTTCAGATGACCATGAACGAGCTCTCCACGGTGGTGCAGTCCAAACTCCCCGTCAAGATCGTCATCATGGACAACAAATGTCTAGGCATGGTCCGCCAGTGGCAGGAACTCTTTTATAAAAAGCGCTATTCCCAGGTGTTTCTCGATGAGGGCAGCCCAGATTTTGTGAAGCTCGCCGAATCCTACCGTGTCACGGCGAAGCGTGTGTCGAAAAAAGACGATCTGGGGCCCGCGCTCAAGGAGATGATCGCAACGCCCGGCCCGTATCTTTTGCACGTGGAGGTGACGGTCGAGGAGAACGTCTATCCCATGGTTCAGGCGGGCCGCGCCCTTGACGATATGATCGGCTCCCTATCCTGATTGGGCGTGGGATTACTGCGCTGAAGGGGATAGCTTCTGCCTTCAGCGTGCGTTTTTTGGAGGTATCCGGTGACACATACCATATCCGTGCTGGTCGAGAACAAGGCCGGGGTCCTGGCCCGAGTGGCGGGGCTTTTTAGCGCCCGCGCGTTCAATATCGACAGCCTTGCGGTGGGCGAGACCGAAGACCCCACGGTGAGCCGCATGACCATCGTGGTCCGCGGAGATGACCGAACTTTAGAGCAGATCATTAAACAACTCAACCGTCTGGTGGACGTGATCCGAGTCCGCGACATCAGCAAGGAGCCGTTCTTCGACCGGCAGCTTATGCTCATCCGCGTGGGACTTGACGGCAAGAGCCGTGAGAAGCTGCTCAAACTCGCCCAGGACCTGGGGGCGCAGGTGGTTGACGCGCACCAGGACAACGCGATCTTTGAACTTGCGGGCGATCAGAAAAAAATGGACGGCATGCTGGAGGCCATGAAGCCCTTCGGCATCCGGGAAGTGGTGCGGACGGGGCGTATCGCGCTTTCGCAAAAGACAGAGGTAACCCTTAAGGACTTGAAAGAGTAAAGCAGCAGGAGCGAGTATGACTAAGATCTATTACGATGATGACGCGGATTTAAGCGTGTTGAAGGGAAAGACGATCGCCGTGGTGGGCTATGGTATTCAGGGGCGCGGCCAGGCCCTCAATCTGCGCGACTCCGGTTTAAAGGTGGTGGTGGCCCAGAGGCTTGGGCCCCACTACGACAGCGCTGTGAAAGACGGCTTTAAGCCGGTCACGGCCGCGGAGGCGGCACGGGCGTCGGATCTTACCCAGATTCTCACGCAGGATCATTTGCAGGCGCAGATTTATAAAAGCGACATTGCCCCGCACCTTAAAAAGGGAAAGGCCCTCGTCTTTTCGCACGGCTTTAACATCCACTTCAAGCAGATCGTGCCTCCCAAGGATGTGGATGTCTTTATGATCGCGCCCAAGGCTCCGGGAAGCCGCGTGCGCGAGCTTTTTCAGGAAGGCAAGGGGACGCCGTGCCTCGTGGCCATTCACCAGGATTTTACGGGGAAGGCCCTCGACACCGCCCTGGCGTATGCCAAGGGCATCGGCGGAACGCGCGCCGGGGTGCTTGAGACCACGTTTAAAGAAGAGACGGAGACCGATCTCTTTGGCGAGCAGACTGTTCTCTGCGGCGGGGTGAGCGAGCTCATCCGCGCGGGTTTTGAGACCTTAGTCGATGCGGGTTACCAGCCGGAGCTCGCCTATTTCGAGTGCCTGCATGAGCTCAAGCTCATCACGGACTTGATCTACGCGACAGGCATCAAGGGGATGCGCAGGCGGGTGAGCAACACGGCGGCCTATGGAGATATGACCCGCGGGCGCCGCATTGTCGACCAGCACACGCGGGAAGAGATGCAAAGAATCCTTAAAGAGATTCAGTCCGGAGAGTTTGCCCGGGAGTGGATCAAGGAAAATGAAGAGGGCAGGCCGCATTTTGACCAAATCCTTAAGAAGGACGACAGCCATCTCATTGAGCAGGTGGGTGAGCGCTTGAGGCAGGCGATGCCTTTTATGGTGCAAAAATAGACGGTTCGTACAGCGTACTGCGTTGTGCGTACAGCGCAATGTCGGGGTGAGCAAAGATTCGTACAGCGTACAGCGTCGTGCGTACAGCGAACGAAAACCCATGCTCAACTTTCACGCAGTACGCTGTACGCAGTACGCAGTACGAGCAAATGAGCCGAATTGCTGTAAACCTGGTGACTAGGCTATGACGCAGTACGCGGTACGCTGTGCGCTGTACGCAGTACGATGCGGGGTACCTTGGTATGACTGAAAAAAGAATCATCATCTTCGACACTACCTTGCGGGACGGCGAGCAGTGCCCGGGCGCGAGCCTTACTCCCAAAGAGAAGCTCGAGATCGCCCGTCAGCTCGCGCGGCTTAAAGTGGACGTCATCGAGGCGGGCTTTCCCGTATCGTCTCAGGGCGAGGTCGAGGCGGTCCGGCTGATCTCGAAAGAAGTCAAGGGGCCTGTCATTGCAGGGCTTTCGCGCGCGATCCGCAAGGATCTCGAGGTGTGCCTGAAGGCCCTGGAGGGGGCCAGAAAGAAGCGCGTACACTTATTTTTAGCGACCTCCCGCATCCACATGGAGTTTAAACTTAAAAAGAGCGAGCAGGAGGTCATGGACATCGCGGTAAAAGAGGTTCGCCAGGCCCGCAAATTCGTGGATGACGTCGAGTTTTCTCCGGAAGACGCCTCGCGCTCGAATCCCGAGTTTCTGGTCAAGCTCATCCGCGAGGTCATACGTGCGGGGGCCACCACGATCAACATACCGGATACCGTGGGCTATGCCATCCCCGACAAATTCGGGGAGCTCATCCACTACCTCATCCGGGAAATACCGGATTTGGCGCAAGGCGTCGTGCTTTCGGTGCACTGCCACAATGACCTGGGGCTCGCCACGGCCAATAGTCTCGCCGCCGTTTTGAACGGCGCCCGGCAGGTGGAGTGCACCATAAACGGCATCGGGGAGCGGGCGGGGAATACCTCGCTCGAAGAAGTCGTCATGGCCCTTAAGACGCGGGAAGATTTTTACGGGGTGACCACGGGGATTGACACGACCCAGATCCACCCCGCGAGCCGTCTTGTAAGCCACCTGACCGGAATGGTGGTGCAGCCCAATAAGGCGATCGTAGGAGCGAATGCCTTCGCCCATGAGGCGGGGATTCACCAGGACGGGGTTATCAAGAAGGCGATTACCTATGAAATCATGGACCCGAAGTCCGTGGGGCTTTCTGGGAGCACCCTTGTGATCGGAAAGCATTCCGGCAGGCACGCCTTTCTGGAGCGGCTCAAACAATTGGGGTATGAGCTTAAGGAAGACCAGGTCGAGCGCGCCTTCGAGCTTTTCAAGGAATTGGCGGACAAGAAAAAGGATGTCTTTGACGAGGACCTGACCGCGCTCATCGAGCAGGAGATCGTGGGCGAGCCGTGCTTGTGGGAGCTGGATCACTTCACGATCACGAGCGGGGACGCCGCGACCCCGAAGGCCACCCTGGGGCTTTCCAAGGACGGCAAGGTCCTCGAGGCCACCATGACGGGCGACGGCCCCGTAGATGCATGCTTTAAAACTATCGAAAAGATCACGGGGGTCAAGGGCGCGCTCCTCGACTATTCCACGCGCTCCGTGACGCGGGGGAAAGATGCCTTGGGAGAAGTTTCCGTGCGCGTTTCTTCGGGCAAGAGGCTTGTGTCCGGGCGGGGCTTGTCCACCGACGTCATCGAGGCGAGCATCAAGGCGTATCTTTCGGCGATCAACCGGCTGGCCGTTCTGGCCGAACGGATCCCCGGCGATCACCCGTGACTGAAGTTCGTCTTTTTGCCGTCATCGGGGACCCGATCGAGCACAGCCTCTCCCCGCTCATGCAGAATGCCGCTTTCAGGGCGGCGAGTATCAAGGCGTTTTATTTTGCCTGGCGCGTCAGGAAGAGGGATCTGGGAAAGGCGCTCCGGAGACTGCGCTCGATGGGGGTTGCCGGTTTCAATGTGACCCTGCCGCACAAGGAGGCGATCCTGAAGCACCTCGACGGGGTGGAACGCAGGGCGCGGCGGCTGGGGGCGGTGAATACCGTATGCGTGCGTAAGGGGCGTTTCATCGGATATAACACCGACCTGGATGGTTTCCTTCGTTCTTTGAAAGCGGATCTCAAATTTGATCCCAGAGGGAGGAGGGCGGTCGTCCTGGGCGCGGGCGGGGCGGCGAGGGCTGCGGGGTTCGCCCTTTCGGCGGGCGGTGTCCGGCACCTGGTGGTCGCCAACCGGCACAGAAGCCGCGCCGAGCACCTTGCGCGCGAGCTCAAGAGAAACGTCCGGCCGCCGGCTCAAGTCCAGGCGGTTTCCTTTAAGGGCAGGGAACTTTGTGCGCGCGTCAAGGAAGCAGATCTCGTGGTCAATGCGACCCGGCTGGGTCTAAATCCGGGCGACCCGTTGCCAGTTCCAGTAGCGTGGTTACAGCGGGGGCAGAAGGTGTTGGATTTGGTGTATGGTCCTGGGTCGACCCGGTTCGTGCGTCTTGCGAGAAGACGCGGGGCGGCCGCGCAGGACGGCTTGGGCATGCTGGCGGGCCAGGGCGCGGCGAGCTTCAAGCTTTGGACGCGCCGCAGGGCACCGGTGATGACGATGAGGCGCGTGCTTAAGGCGGCGGTCAATTGATACCCTTCGAGGCGGTCCTGTTTGTCCTGGGCGCGGCCGTGGGAAGCTTCGCCAACGTTTGTATCTACCGGCTTCCCCAAGAGGGGCTTTCCATCGTGAGGCCCCGCTCTTTTTGCCCGGCATGCAAAAAGATGATTGCCTGGTACGATAACGTACCGCTCATAAGCTGGCTTTTACTCGGCCGGCGGTGCCGCAGGTGCCGCGCCCCCATACCGGTGCGATACTTTCTGGTCGAGCTCGTGCTGGCCCTGGGTTTTTTGGGGCTTTATTTTTTTTA
>JACPQZ010000031.1 GCA_016190205.1 Candidatus Omnitrophota bacterium
CTACCACGGTGGAACTCCTGACCACGGGCGTGGACGTCCCCTGCGTGCGGAACATCGTCTTCTTCAAGTACGTCCGCTCGCCCATCGCCTTCTACCAGATGGTCGGACGGGGCACACGCATTGATGCACCCACAAACAAGCTGATGTTCCGCGTCTATGACTATACCGATGCGACCCGCCTCTTCGGGGAGACGTTCACAACTGAGCCAATCCGCCCACGGAAGCGGCCAGAGGGGCCAGAGCCGGAACCACCAGAACCACCAGAACCACCAGAACGCCCCATCCTCGTCGAGGGCTTCGATGTCCGCATCACCGACGCGGGGCGCTACATCGTGACGATGGTGGATGGCAAGGCCGCGCCCGTGACCGTCGAAGAGTACAAACAGCAACTAGCCGCGAGGCTCGTGGAGGAGGCCCCGACCCTCGACACCTTCCGTGCCCGTTGGATCGTCCCACCCGAGCGCCGGGAGCTACTGGGACGATTGCCCGACGCGGGTCGGTCGGCGTTTCTCGTCCGCGCCTTGGAGGAAATGACCGAGTACGACCTCTACGATGTGCTCGCGGAACTCGGGTATGGCCTCGCTCCCAGAACGCGTGAGGGGCGTGCGGAAGCCTTCCTGTACAAACATGCCGATTGGCTCTCGACCCTGCCCCAGGGCACCACGGCAACGCTCAAGGCGCTCGCCGAGCAATTCGCACGCGCCGGGACCGACGGCCTGGAGAATCCGGAAGTCTTCCAGACACCCGAGGTCATTCGGGCCGGCGGACTGGCTGCGCTCAAGGTGATTGGCAAGCCAGCTGATGTTTTGCGGGCGACCAAGGAAAGGATGTTTGCCGCGTGATGACTGCGAGCCCATCCCCCGCACCGGTTCAGCTAGGGCAAATTGTCGAGAAAATATATGAGTACATCCGTCAAGCCGACCGGTCTGGTGAAGGCGTACTCTGGCCTGCGGAGAACGACGAGGAGTACAGGATTGATAAAGAGTTGACCATTGATAACCTAATCCGTGCTTGGCGTTGCATCCTGACTGTCTTAGAGATTGGCGGCCACCGCTTCCTCTTCCAAGAGGCGAAGAGAGACTATGACGAATGTAGGAAATCCCCCCTCGCACACAAAATGGGTTTTGAGGAGCCGTATCTAATCTGGGTGGGGAAAGCGCGCGAATACCTTGGATACCTGCACGCTATCTATGCCCCCGTGGATTCCAAGACCATCTCCCATCAGCAGGCATCTCTTATCCCACTACTTCGCCGATGCGAGAACTACGTTGTCAGTCGAAAGCTCTTTGCCTGGCGCCCATGCGACGAGACCGACATACACACCCGAATAGAGGAACTCCTAGGCTGCTATTACTTCGATCTTCAACCAAAGCCGCGTATCCCGAAACCCGTGAAGGGATTTGAACCTGACACCGTGCTACCGTCGATCAAGTCTCTCATCGAATATAAGTTCGTAAACTCTACTAGTGACTGCAAACGGGTACTTGACGAGATCCTTGCAGACATCGGCGGATATCAAAGTACCAGCAATCGTTTGTGCGTCTTCGTCATCTATGAGACCGACCGATTCATACGAGAGGAGGAGTGGCGATCTGCAATCGAGGCCAGCAAGCCTGCCTATCTCGTCGAAATAGTCTTGCTCAAAGGGGTCAGGTTCGATTCTGGCGATGAGCAGCGCAGCACGCAACACCGAGAGACGATCAGGCAACGTTTCGTAACACGCCAGGCTGCCAAGTCTCGTAAGAGGAAGACGGTAGCAAAGGGCTGATGGACATGCGTGGAGGACTCAAGCCAAATGGATTCATTCGCCTCCCCGACGGCTGGCGGTGGGCGCGGTTGGGGGACGTGTGCGAGATCACTATGGGCCAGTCCCCAGCGGGGGAATCGTACAACACAAACAGCACAGGTGTTCCGCTGCTCAACGGCCCGACGGAATTCGGGCCAGTCCACCCGATTCCAGTTCAATGGACGACGGCACCGACGCGATTCGCGGAACCGGGGGACATCCTCTTCTGCGTCCGCGGGGCGACCACGGGTCGGATGAGCCTTGCTGATCGGAGATACTGCATCGGTCGGGGCCTTGCGGCCATCAGGGGAAAGGATGGCCGGGTTATTACGGACTTCCTACGCTTCCTTTTGACCATTGTAACGAGGAGCCTTCTTCGAGAAACGGCGGGATCAACGTTTCCCAACCTACCTGGCGACAAATTGAAGCGGTTTGCCGTCGGGATTCCCTCACTCGAAGAGCAGCAACCCATCGCGGCGATCCTGAACGAGCAAATGGCGGCGGTCGAGCGCGCGCGGGCCGCCGCCGAGTCGCGGTTGGAGGCTGCGAAGGGCCTTCCGGCTGCTTGTCTACGCAATTTATTCAATAGCCCGGCTGCCGGAAGCTGGCTCCGAAGGAAGCTCGGAGAGGTCTGCCAGCTTCTCCCATCGAAATCCATCGCTACGGATGGCAATACCGAAGTTCAGGCGATTACAACCGCCTGCCTGACTGAGACCGGATTTGCACCGGCTGGGGTGAAGTCAGCGCGAATGTGGGCAGGCGACGCCTCAGAATCTGATGTTTCTCCTGGAGAGGTCCTTGTCGCGAGAAGCAATACGCCTGATCTGGTTGGACGGGCAGCCATGTATTCGGGAGAGCCGTCGGGGGTTGTTGCGACAGACTTGACGATTCGCATATGGCCGAGCAGAGATGTGACTTCCCAGTTCCTCGCACTCTACCTTTCGTTTCTGTACCTCACCGGGTATTGGAAAACCCGCGCTGGTGGGGCAAGTGGGTCGATGAAGAAGATCACGCGAGAACAGATACAGGGAGAAGAAATCCCAGTGCCGCCCTTCGGTGAGCAGGAACGCGTTGCGCACTTGCTCAACGGACAACTTGCCGACAGCGAGCACATCCGCAAGACTATTGAGGAAGAATGTGGTGCCATAATTGCTCTCCCCGCCGCCCTCCTTCGTCGCGCCTTCAGCGGGGAGCTTTGACAACGGGAGAAGGCGGTGATAGATTTTCCTCAGAAATGCCTCGAAAGGCGACGGGCAACGATAGAAGTATCCTTGCCAGAAGACCTGCTGAATTCTTCAGCCTCCGGATCTGAGGGTGGAGGCGGGCTGCGATTACCAGCCTTGGGAAATGCCAAGCTTTCTCAGCGAACGTTTCGACGATCCAGCATAGATTCCACAGATTCCTCACGGGGATAAGTAGGGCTCGAAGGCAGTAAGGGCTACCTCGGCCCACCGGTGGTGTTGGCACTCTAGGGGGGGTAGCTAAGGAGAGTAGGGTCATGGCCAAGACGCGACGTGAGCTTGTGGCGCATAGGTTTGAGGGTGAGCGTTTCGATGACCACGGTCTCGACTTAGACGTGCTCCCTGACTTGGTTGCCTACAAGACGCTCCTGGTTGAAACGGCAAAGGAACTTTGGCGCAAGAGGAATCCGAATCGCCAGAGGCTGCCGAAAAACTTCGAGGACTCCCTTCGGCTGAAGTTCTATGAATTGCGACCAGGGAGCACCGTTGTTCCGCTGGTACGGGAGATAGATTACGATGAAACTGCGCTGCCTTTCGAGCCAACCGCAGACGAGCTGGATGAGGCGGTGGTTCTGATAGCAGACACGATCGAAGCGATAGCCCATGATTCGCCTGTGCCCGAGTCCTTGCCAAAGAGCGTCTTACCTCTTTTTGCGAATTACGGAAGGACATTGCGCGAGGGTGAAGTCTTCCTCCAAGAACTTCCAAGGCGACCCAAACCCGTGCGCTACTCTATCCAAGTTCGCGATTCCCTGGCGGTCAGATCTCAGGGGGATTACGAGGATGCGATTGAGTTCGCTGGTGAGGTTCGATCTGCAGACCTCGACGGTCTGAATTTCTCCATCCGGCTCGATGACGGGACGAAGATTCCAGGCAAGTTCAGCCCAGAGCAGGAGGCGATGATAGTCGAAGCACTTCGCGAGCACGCGAGCCAGCGTCTGCGCGTCCTGGGTCGGGCTGAATTTACTTGGCCAACTGGCAAGGCCAGGCGAATTACCTCCATCGAAGAAATCGTTGTGCAAACGGCTGGCGAAACTGCTTACGATTCGACCGTCCGACCGGTTTGGGAGGTTGCGATTGAACTCGGCGGATCTATCCCAGGCGAGGAGTGGGCAAAGGTCCCCAGAGACCTTTCGAAGCGACTGGATCACTACCTCTATGCGGATGCAGCAGGGGAAGATGGATGAGAAACGTCTTCGCGGACGCCGGATACTGGATTGCCCTGGTAAACCCGCAAGACGACCTCCACCAAAGGGCGAAGGAAGTCTCCGCATCGCTTGGACCTGTGCGATACACCACCAGCGAAATGGTACTAACGGAGTTCCTCAACTCTTTTGCGAATAAGGGGGAGCACCTTCGAAAGGTCGCAGTGGCATTGCTGGAACGACTACGTGAGAATCCCAACACCACGATTATTCCCCAGACAAGCCTTTTGTTCCGAGACGCACTTTCCTTGTATGCTGAGAGGCATGACAAAGCCTGGAGTCACACGGACTGTGCCTCCTTTCAGATAATGCGAGGAGCAGGCATCACAGAGGGCCTGACCTACGATATACACTTTGAGCAAGCAGGCTTCAGGGCCCTACTCAGAGAAGAGCATTGACAGGAAAAGGCAATGCGCCGTTTCACCAAGACAAAAGGAAAGGGTGGAAAGAGCCTTGCCACCCAGCAATCGGTTAACGGCGCGATCAAGTCCATCTGCGACATCATGCGCCGGTCGAACTGTGCCGGGGCGCTGCAATACGTGCCCGAACTGACTTGGGTTCTCTTCCTGCGTATCCTAGACGAGCGCGAGACCCGCGAGGCGGAAGAGGCGGAGGCAGTCGGGGTGGGGTTCACTCCATCGCTCGAAGCACCGTACC
>JACPQZ010000032.1 GCA_016190205.1 Candidatus Omnitrophota bacterium
GATATAGATCACCCACATCCCACGGCTATCCCTGGGAGGGAGGAGGCGGCTCGGGATCGGCGGGTGGATCCAGTTTCCCCGCCCCCGACCCCATCCCTCGTATTTAACGATTACCGTTGGGAGGGCAGAGACCAATCGGGATCGGCGGGTCGCTTCTGTACCCCAACCCCCAGCCCCCAAGCCCCAATCCCTGTTCTGAATGGGTTGTTCCCGGATGGCGGAGACGTCTAGAGACCGGAGGTTTCTCGCCATGTCCGAACCCCGACCCCCAATCCCCAGCCCCCGCATTTCATGGGGGCCATGGACGAACCCAGTGCCGATTCTCATGTGAGGATCGGCGTTTCCTATTCTTTGACCTCTCAGGGAATCGGTTCATGAGCCGACCTCTCGCCCCATTAAGAGCAGGTTGTCACTCATTGCGGTTGGCGCCCCCGGTCACCGGTCGAGAGGGATTACCTCTAGCGTAATGATGACGCTGGTCGATTTGCAGAAACAGCTCGACCAACATTTCAGGAGGCTGCGCGAAGAACGCTCAGCGGCCGTCGGTGACAAACCGATCTTTGCGCTTGAGCATGGGCTGGACACATCTGAACTGCAGGAATTGGCTGATCAAATCCGGTCCCACATAGTTCAATTTCCACCTTCCGACGGCCATGCTTTGCCTTGGATCGTATACGCCTCCGAGATTGGTTATCGCTATTTGGGTGATGAATATTGGCAAACCTTCGAAGAGGAAACACCCGGCTGGAGTTTTGGAGAGCGTGAGTGGTTGCGCCGTGCCTTTCAGTGGTTTCACCGGCAATACGGTGGTGCGGAGCCATGTGGGGCGTGGGCGGATCATTTCTCAATTATTTGCTGGCCAATTACGCATGCCATTCTGCCCCACGATCTGCAGCATCATCTTGCCCGGATTCTATACGAGATACGGCATGCCTTCTCAAGCAAGCTCCTTGAATCACCGGCCGAGCTGGGAGAACGTATCGCCGCGAGAAGTTGGGAGGCTCCTTCTCGGTTTCAGAACCTCGCGCAAGACACCCTGCTCATAGGCCAGATTGCCGCAGCCCTGCTTTTCGAAGGTGAACGGGGTACACGCAGTCTGATTCTCCCGGCCACCTTGAAACGCATTGGAGCTGATCTCGATCGCGAGAGGAGAGCACGGGATTGGCTGAAAGGCGCACGTCGCCTGGCGCACGATCGAGTTGAATTGCGAGGACTTTCGCGTGTGGGTGCTCTTGCGACCCCGGCAACTCGCGCTCCGGTAGAAGTCGCACGCGAAGAGGTTGCCGCCCTTGCGATTGAACCACGATTGGTGCTACGACCAACTGGCGACTCTACCTCGTCATGGAAAGTCCTACTGGAGATTCCTGATCTCTCCCATTTACTCACCGCATTCCCTGAAGCTCGCCGAGCGCTCGCAGACTCTCGCTGTGTCGTGGCTGGATCCTCTGGTCGGCCTCTCCCGCGGGGTCTATTCTTACACGGCCCACATCTCGAGCCGTTAGTTCGGTGGCCACGCCCTGAGGAAGTTCTTCTGCGTTTCGAGGAGTCAACTTCGAAACTGGATTACCTTCTGCGGGCGGAATGTCTCTTGCGGCCTGGGCCCGTGTGGCTCTTTAGGGTGGCCCCAGACAGGCTCGCCTACGAAATGCGGAGCCTCCGGGTTCAGCCAGAGCAAAGTTATATAATCCTCAGTACTGGTGGACCTCTCAGACAAGACCCCCCTTTTTCGCCTGCCTCGATCTCCTGCGAGGGTGTTCACTCGGCCAAACTTGATCTTATGAAGAGAATTCCAGTAGCGTGGGCCACGGAACTGCAACGCATCGGCCTGAGACAGGGTAGAAGGATTCAAGTCTGGCCAACCGGGTTGACTGCTGTCAGTTGGGATGATGAGGGACGTGGAGAGTGGCTTTCCTCTGAGCGGCCAAGTATCGCGATCTGTGCTGACCACGAGGTCGATTCATTTAAGGTGAGCTTGGCAGGTTACACCGCCGAAGACCTGGCGATCTCATCTATCCGCCCTGGAAATCCAGTGTTTCTAGAACTTCCACATCTCCCTGTTGGCATTCACAAGTTGCGCGTATCGGCTCGCCCGACGCTGGCGAGTGGTGGGGAGGATCTCATCGGAGAACTGGATGTGTTCATCCGTGAGCCTCGTCCCTGGACCCCAAGCCTAAGCCCGCAGGGACCATTTGTTGTCTCAATGGAGCCGATGACACCGACACTCGAACAACTCTGGGAGGGGCGTGTCGCCATTGAGATTCGCGGCCCACGAGGCCGACATGTCGCACCGATCGTCAGCCTCTTCGAAAAGCGTGCAAAGGTACCTAGTATTCGCAGGAACTTGGAACCTCTTGCACTACCGGTAGATCCTGGTGCCTGGAGAGTCCACTTCGAGAAGCAGTTCCGAGGAATCGAGCAGGTCCAGAATACGTACGATTCAGCTTACTCCTGCACTGTAGAACTCAACGCGGAAGAATTGGGGACATACTCCTTCGACTGCGAGCGAGCTTTCACTCCGATTCGATGGACAATCCAACGCAAAGCCGGCATCTATCACATTCGCCTTATTGACGACAGTGATCTATCAACCCCCGTGATGACAACACGGTACTCATTCGATACACCAGATGTACCAGTTCAGATTGACTCCAAAGGCCTCTACCCCACGGTGCCGGCCGTCGAGGGCATGTATTTTGCTCAAAGGCAGGAGTCTTGGTGGGCCCAGATTGTGCCACCCCTTAAATTGACCCTTGGTCAGATCCCCGCGCCGTCTTTTCTTTCGTACCCTCGGAGTACTGAGGGTGTCATCGGGCTTCTTCAAGTGATTGAACGATGGGGCAAGGCACGGATTCCCGGAAATATTCTTGGTTTTGTCTTGAGGCGGAACGTGCTCCGAACTGCCACGCGACGCCTCTTTGGAAGGATAGCAGGTGGCGGCTGGGAGCATCGCGAATCATTCTGTGCCGGGGGGGCCAGTTCTCCTGGGCTCCAGGTCTTGCGCGATGGCCTCAGGGGATGGGAAGGGGAAGATTCTCTGGGGGCAGTTCTATTCAATAAGGTCTCATTATTTACGGCAATGGCCACGCCGCAGCGAATAGTTGAGCTTACCCGATTGGCACTTGACTTCAAGATAATTCGAACGGGCCCACTCGATCCACAGTGGCTGGTGGAGTTCGCTTTGAGGAATGCGAGTGAGCCATGGACAGTGCAAGGATGGGCAGGTTCGAAGCTGCAGGATGGCATCGAAGTGCTGCTTCGGATTACCTCGCTTGCTCGGGCGGCGCGCTTCCTTGTCTTAGCGGTCGATAGCCAGGTAGGATCATTCGCAGCTGAAGGGATCAAGGTCTATTCCGGATGGGAATGGAACTAATGAGAGTTCTGTCTGTTGACGACTTGCATGCACTTAAAGTAAAGGAATTGGGGCTTGATCCGAGTTCAATCGATCTAGGAAGTCCGGAGGCCATTGCTTGCGCCGTCCGTCGAGCTGCGGGATTTCTCTGCCCTTGTTCAGCGGTTACCCTTGTGCGTTCTGTCGTGCTTCCATTGAAGGGGCTTGTCGAAGACCTTGACAGCGTTCAACTCACAGTTGAACAGATGCTCGAAGCCCTAATAGCCCACGGAGATCTCCTCGAACACTGCGACATAAGCAGTGGAGAGTCCGAACACACCGCTGTGCTGCTCTACGGTGCGCCCCCCAGTTTTGTCATGCGGCAGACCGGTGCAGTCTTTTTGTTCGGAATCGTGCCAGATCATGCTTTGCTGCTTCCGGACGAGCTTCAGAGCCGGGTCGAATACGTTAACCACGTCCGAAAGCTTCCTGCCGATGCTGCGGAAAACCTTCGCATTGAATTGAAGCATCTCGATTTTGTGGAGATCTCCTATGAAACTTGGCTAAAGGCGCCGCCCTATGAGACCCCTGCTGAACACATCGCGCGCCTCGACCAACTGCTCGAGGATGCGCCTGAATCCGGTGAAATCCCCGGCCTGCGCTTGTTGGATCCCTCGAAATCTGTCCGTTATTACCGGGGTCGGTGGGTTGATCCGAAGCTGGAAACCGGTCGCTTCGTGGCTCGGCGGCGTCGGGCTTACGGTGCCGACCTCTGGTGTTACGTAGAGATGCGCAATGGCCGCCCTGAGCGGTTCATCGACCTTCCACTCGCGGGCAACCGAACACGCGGTTGCGACGAAGCGTGGCGACTCCAAATGGCCATTGATGCACAGCGCGGTGATGCACAGAGGTTTAGGCTCCGTGAGGGCGTAGGAGGCAACCGTTTGCTCGATTTCTTCTCGCCTGTTCCCATGTGGGCGCAACGCCGGTGGAATGCGATTGGCGAGCCTATGTTGAATCCCGGCTCCCTTATATCCTACCGTTTTGCGCGTGACGAGACTGCTGAGGAGATTCATTTTGCGCATGACATGCTGTGGCTGTCAGAAATAGTGGAGCGGGGAAACGGCCAATAATGGATGCTCGAATGGCTACGACAATCGGGGAAACAATTCAGCAAATGCACCACGCAGTAAGAGACTACATCGAAGCAACGTATCATATTAGCCACCCAACCCTTGTTGCCCAACGACGAAATCTTCTTGAAGAGGTGGGTGTCATCCATCAAAGGCCCTATCTGGAAAGTACGCCCCGCTATCAGCTTGGTCCTGCGTTCAGTGAACTCGGACTTGAAACGGCGGCGCTTGAGATATTCTCTGCAGTATCGAAAGCCGAAGGCGACCACGGTCTCCTTATCCATGATCCGCCCTATCAGCACCAGGCTGAGGCAACGAAACGGTCTCTCGTTGGGCGGCGCAGCCTCGTGGTTATGACCGGCACAGGCTCGGGAAAGACGGAGTGCTTCCTCCTTCCGATCTTGGGGAAATTGGCGCAGGAGGCGAAAGCGAGGGGATCCGACTTCGGCAGAACCACTGCGGTCCGCGCGATCGTTCTTTACCCGATGAACGCGCTGGTTAACGATCAACTTGGCCGTCTCCGGTTGCTCTTTGGCGATCCACGCGTCGTCAACAAATTCATGGCTTGGACCGGGAGGCCAGCGCGCTTTGCGCGCTACACCAGTCGGACGCTCTACCCAGGTGTGCGTGATGAAAAGAAGGACAGGGAGTGTCTCCCTCCGATTGAGAAGTACTACGTCCGAAACCTCGAGATAGCACTCGGGCCAGCATCTCCCCAGCAGGCTGCCGCTGAAAGCCTCGTTAAGGAGCTAAAGAAACGCGGGAAATGGCCCGCCAAGCCTGATTTGATCGGCTGGTACGGAAAAAGGGCGAGTCGCTGGAGGGACCCAAGAACTGGCGCGTTCAGGCGATGTGTCACGTTGTTGGGCGACCCGGAATTATTCACGCGACACGAGGTCCACGAGGCTCCGCCTGACGTGCTAGTCACCAACTACTCGATGCTCGAGTACATGCTCATGCGGCCACTGGAACGGCCGATCTTCGATAGAACGAGGGAATGGCTGAAGGCGAACCCGAAAGAGGTGCTACTGCTCGTGATTGACGAGGCCCACCTGTACCACGGCGCAGCCGGGGCCGAGGTTGCACTGCTCATTCGACGGCTTCGTATGCGGCTCGGTATTCCGCCCGAGCGGCTTCAAATCATTTGTACGAGCGCCAGTTTCAAGGATCCCGGGTATGCAGCGAACCTCGGGGCGCAACTCACGGGGAAGGCTCGAGCGGACTTCGATACTGTCCGGGGAGATCTCCTCCTTCGGTCCGGTGCGGCCCCAGGCACCCAATGGGACGCCGATGCACTAGGCAAGATTGATCTGGGGGTGTTTTACGAGGCCGATGATGACGCCGCGAGACTCGCAACGGTGAAATCATTCCTCGAGTACCGCAGCGTGCCCGAGCCATGGGACCTGCGACGCGCGTTGTATGACGCGCTCGTAACGTTTGGACCCATGGCGCAGTTGGTCAACTTGACCATGATGGAGGCGCGCCCCGTTGAGAGTCTGGGCGGTACGGTCTTTGCGGGCGTCGAAGCGAAGGTAGCAGCGAAAGCCGTAACGGCCCTGATCGCTCTCGGGAGCTTGGCGCGACGCGACCCGACTGAGCCTGGCCTTCTACCCTGTAGAATCCACTCCTTTTACCGTGGGCTGCCTGGGCTATGGGTGTGCATGGACCCGCAGTGTTCACACTTGCCGACCGATCAGCGCGGTGGTCCCGCTGGCAAGCTCTACAGCCAGCCACGAGACACTTGTGAGTGTGGCGCTCGCGTTCTCGAACTCTTTACATGCCGGAACTGCGGAAGTGCCTACGCCCGTGCCTACACCAACGACGTTGATGCTCCGAACTTCCTGTGGGCAGAGCCAGGCGGGGCCTTCCGTACAATTGTGGGCTGGTACGACGAGCTTGAGCCATTGGATCTCCTCCTTGAGACGCCCGTGGTCGAGGATGCTGAGCCGGCCGAGTACGACCTACTCACGGGTAGACTTAACCCGCAGCAACTCGGGTCCCGGGTTCGACAAGTTTACATGCGAAAGATGCGGTCTGTAGCACCAGACCATGAAACTGAATCGATGAATGCGCGCCCGGGCGAGTTCAAGCCGTGCGCTGCATGCGGAGAGAGCGCTGCCTTCGGTCGGTCCTCGGTTCAGGACCATCAGACCAAGGGCGACCAACCTTTCCGGGCGTTGATCACAAAGCAAATCCAGGTCCAGCCGCCGAACTCGGTCGCAGCCACGAGACTCGCTCCCCTCCGAGGGCGTAAGGTGCTCGTCTTTTCCGACTCGCGGCAAACCGCAGCGCGCCTTGCCCCAAATCTCCAATCGTACTCGACGCAAGACGCGCTGCGCCCTTTGATCGTGTTTGGGTACGCCAAGCTCACGTGTGTCCAAGTTCTCGCTCAATTTCTCTCGCTCGAGGATCTGTATTTCGCGGTGTT
This sequence comes from Candidatus Omnitrophota bacterium, assembly GCA_016190205.1. Lineage (GTDB taxonomy): Bacteria > Omnitrophota > JACPQZ01 > JACPQZ01 > JACPQZ01 > JACPQZ01. Next base: position 6,890 of record JACPQZ010000032.1, read on the forward strand.
GCTGGCGGCGAAAGCTTTGAGCGTGCGCCTCCGCCCAGAGTTGAGAGAGGGAGAGAGCTTCCAAGTGGAGTATGTCGTCGAGGGAGCCGTGAACGCCGGCGCGCTGTCGAGCGATGCTGATCTGCTGGGGCTTTTCTTACAACTCCGCTCGTCTCGTCCTCCTGAGTCCCTGCTTCGCGCGATCAGCACCTGCTTGTCCGATCGGTTCTATGGGCTGGAGTCGCTGGCACTGGCCTCGGTCAGTGAACGGTTGGAGCACTCAACGAAGATGCAATTGTTTCCGGATGTCCCCGGCTACGCTGTCTCCACGACCGAGAAGCTTGCGTTGGCCCGTGCGTGGCTGCGGTGCTGGAATCGAGCGGGATTTTGGCTTAGTCGGATGCCTTTGGCCTGGTGGCAGAACGATATTCAGGCACGCTCAGGCAAGTTCATGGAGTTGCATCGACTCCTCAAGGACAAGCCCGCGAGGTCGCTTTTCGAGAAAGAGTGGGTACCAAGGCTCCTCAGCCTTTTCGCAGAGCAGACCGAAGCAGGTAAGTACAGGCTGAAGGGTAGCGAGTTGTCGCTTAGCATTGGGGGGGTCTGGGCGTATTGTCAATCGTGCCGTACTACACAGCGGCCTTATCCGGGGAAGACCACCTGCATGAATTGCGGGCAGGACACTGCCATTCCGATCAACCCCGATGCCGATCCCGTTTTCTCCGCCCGGAAAGGATACTACCGGGCGAGCACGGCCGCGGCGCTAAAGACGCCTCCGATTGCGCCGATGGTGCTCATCGCTGCAGAGCACACCGCACAATTGAGCACCGCACAAGCGGATGAAGTATTCTCGAAGGCAGAGGAGCATGAACTCCTGTTTCAGGATGTGAACCTTGGGCCTGAGGATGGGGGCCGCGAACGGCCCGCCATCGACGTCCTGTCCTGTACCACGACAATGGAGGTGGGTATCGACATCGGTACGCTCTCGGGCGTGTCTCTTCGTAACATGCCGCCGGCGCGAGCCAACTACCAACAGCGGGCGGGCCGGGCCGGGCGTAGAGGTAACGCCGTCGCAACCGTAACTGCATTCGGCAGCGCTGACAGTCACGACGAACACTACTTCACGAACCCGGACCAGATGATTCGGGGAGCCGTTGATGACCCCACGCTGACTCTGGACAATCCGGAGATTGCGCGTCGCCACGTTACCGCCTTCCTCTTGCAGCGCTACCACCAGACGAGACTACCGTCGATCAAGCCAGAAGATCAACCGCATCTGTTTGCGGTGTTGGGCACGGTCGCGGACTTTAAGAACCCCCGGAAGATCCTTAACCGGGCCGATCTCGAGAGTTGGTTGCAGGCGAACGAAACCAGCTTGAAGGGTGAGGTCAACGCATGGCTGCCAGTTGAATTATCAGCTTCGGACCGAAAGAGGCTTCTCGACGAGCTTCTCGACAGAACGCTTGAGCAAATAGATGAAGCCATCGAGTATGACGCTGGTACTGCGTCCGTTGCTATCTCGACTAAAACACTCGGACCAGTTGCAGAGGGAATGGGCGAGGACCAAGTGGCCACAACCTTGGAGGCACCGGATGAAGCTGAGGAGGAACGCCCAGGCCGAGATCCAGCCTCTGAGAACCTTCTAGATCGGCTCCTATATAAGGGGATCTTGCCACGGTACGCCTTTCCAACGGACGTGGCCGCGTTTCATGTCTTTGACCCGGACCGCTCGACGCTATTCCGACCGGCATTTCGCTTCACACCCTCACAGGGGTTACCCATTGCGCTCTCACAATATGCACCAGGCAAGGAGGTGTGGATCGGGGGTAAGCTCTGGACGTCCGGTGCCATCTATTCACCGATGCGCAACGACCGGGTCCACGCCTGGGAGAACCGACGACTGTACTACGAATGTAGCGTTTGCCACTATGCCCGGACCGCCACACTTGATGAGGGAGTCCGGGGCGAGGCGAAGGACTGTGAGGCCTGCGGCAACGCCAACACATTTGGCCCGGCGACGTACTGGCTGCGGCCGCCAGGCTTCGCCCACCCTGTAAGCAAGGCCGAGGGTACTTCGCCCGATGACCAACCGGCGAAGAGTTACGCGACCCGCGCAAAGTTGACGGCCCCAACACCGGCTGACGAGTCCAGTTGGGCTAGGCTCAACGAGCGGATCCGTGTTCACTACACAAGACAGCATCTTCTCGTGACCAACCGAGGACCTCGCGAAGAGGGCTACACCTACTGCACTAAGTGTGGTCTTATCGAGCCAACAGCCTTGCCGCAGGGCACTGTGGGAGCGGCGCATCGAAAGCCTTATCCGGACCAGAGGGATGCGAACTGCCCTGGCGGCGGCGCCACGAAGGGGTTGGTGCTTGGGACTGACTTCATTACTGATGTCCTTCTCGTCTCGCTCAGGGTAGACCCACCCTTGACGCTCCTCCCTACTTTGCTCGCGACGGACGTTGCCCTGCGCACGCTCTGTGAGGCGATCACGAAAGCAGCCTGTGAGAGCTTGGAACTTGATGCAAGCGAGCTACTGGCTGAGTACAGGTCTGCGCTCACACCGGCGGGCCGCGAGGGTAGGGAGGCGGAACTCTACCTCTACGACACGCTTCCTGGTGGCGCGGGCTTCGCCCAACGCGTGGGTCGACTAGGCCTCACGGTCTTCCGAGAGGCACTACGGATTCTGGAGAACTGCCCGGACAGGTGTGATCGATCATGCTACCGGTGCCTGCGCAGCTACAAGAACAAGTTCGAGCACGGCCTTCTCGATCGGCACCTAGGCGCGAGTCTTCTCAGGTTCTTGCTTGACGGTACTGCGCCGATGCTCGATGCGGCTAGGCTGGAGCGTTCCACGAACTTGCTGTACCAAGACATCGAGCGCCAAGGCCTCGAGGGCCTCTCCCTCGAGAGGAATAAAAGCGTATTGGTCCCTGGTCTGTCGAGCGCGGTCGCGCCCATCCTCGCCACGAACCGTACAGGCAGGTGTTTCGTGATTGGGCTCCATGGGCCGTTAACGCCGGACACACCATCAGACGATGCGTTGAGGGAACTCAAGGAATTTTCGGTGGCGATCCCGGTGATACTTGTGGATGAGCTCGTGGTATGTCGGAACCTTCCGAGCGCAACCGCGGATTTGATTGCGAAAATTCGGTAGGCCGAGAGTGCCGAGGGATGCCTGGCGTAGTGCTTTGGAATGCTAGGGAACCTGCAGTTTGGCCGAGACCGCCGCAGGAAATGACGGTTTCGACGCTGTTGGAGATCGAGACCTGCCCACGTCGATGGGCACTGGCCTCCGCGGACTATCCTGAAATCTGGGCTGGGCACGGTTACCCCCCCAAGCCGCAGATCAGCGGTCTCGCAGGGAGTGCAGTGCACCTGGCCCTCGAAACGGTGACCAAAGCGCTCGTTCACGCGGGATGCACCTCAGTTCGAGACGCAGGGGCAGTCCGATTAATGAAGAGTCTCGGGGGCTACAGCAAGGTTTTGGAAGACTGTGTTGACCGAATCGTCGAGCGTTTCGTGGGGAACCCACGTGCAGCCCACCTCCTGGAGAACTCCGGTTCTTCTCTAAGGACGCAGATTCCCGAACTCCGCACCCGCGCGCAAGTACTGCTGGGACGACTCCGCCTCTTGGGAAGGAAAGCCATAGCAGACCGCCCAAGCGAAGCCAAGACGCGAGGCCCTCTCTTGCATGGCGCCTTCTCTGAGATCGAACTCCGGGTGCCACGACTACGATGGAAGGGGAGAGTTGACTTGCTTATCCTCTCCGATGATGAATGCGAGATCCTTGATTTTAAGACAGGAACTGAGAATGATCAGCACCTCTTCCAGGTCAGTGTCTATGCGCTGTTATGGGGCCAAGACGTAGAGCTCAACCCTACCGGTAGACTTGCTAGCCGACTGAGGCTCGCGTACAGGGCGGGAGATGTCATAGTGACACCGCCTTCCGCGGCTGAGTTGACTGTCCTCGAGAATGAGATTGTCACACGACAGGAGGCCGCAGAACGTGCCGTCGCGAAGAAGCCTCCCGATGCATACCCAAGTGCAGATAATTGCCATTCCTGTAACGTGAGACAACTGTGTGATGCATATTGGGGACCCGAAACGCAGGAGCAGCTTGCGATGATTGCCGATGAGAATCAGTTCAGTGACGTCGAGTTGAGGGTCATTGGCCGACACGGTCCATCCAGTTGGGATGGAGTGATCGAATTCTTTTGCGGGAAGCCTGGGGTTGTGGGGAAGCGGTGCGTCCTTCGGGCATCTCAACAAGGCCTGGACTGCCAGACGGGTATGCGACTCCGTATCCTACATGCGCGCATCACTCCTACGATTGACGGTGCTTCTCAACCGCCTGTAATAACATTGGGAGTGAATAGCGAAGTGTATGTTGTTGGCTGGTGATTTCAGTGGGAGATGAGATTCGCAAGATACCATTGATTTCCGCGAGATTCCTGGACACTGACCATTATCAGGCGGGGAAGGCAGCATGCCCCTCCCGCCCCAACCGTCAACCTTAGGGCATGTGAGATCATGAAAACGCCAATTGTCAAACTCCAACAGTTCATCCAGGCAATTCGCGATGCTGGCTACCGGGGTACTGGTGCAGCTTTGTCCGAGTTGATTGATAATGCTTTTGAGGCGGGGGCGAAGAATGTCCGGATCGAGATCGAACTCAAGTCCGAGAAGAGAGAGCAAATTGGGAGTATCAGGATAGCAGATGATGGCTGCGGAATGTCCGCGGAGGTATTGGAGGCAGCTCTTCAGTTTGGTGGCAGTTCTCGGTTCGGGTCGCGTGAAGGCACTGGACGATTCGGTATGGGGTTGCCGAACAGTTCTGTGAGTCAGGCGAGACGCGTAGAGGTCTATTCTTGGGAACGTCGCGGCGCCCCACTCTGGTCGGTCCTCGATATTGACGAGATCGTCAAGGGAACGTGTGAGGCGATACCACGACCTGTTGCGAAGAAGCTTCCCGGAGGGTGTTCGCCGATTGCTTCCGCTCATGGGACAATTGTGGTGTGGTCCGAGTGTGACCGTCTCAATCCGAGCCGCCCCTCATTCCTCATTCAGCGACTACAACAAGAGATTGGCCGGATCTTCCGGTATGCGTTATGGGGGGGACGGCGTATTACAATAAACGGTCAAGATGTCCGCCCGCGTGATCCCCTGTTTCTGCGCGAAGGAAGCAATCTGCAGGGGGCACGTCGGTACGGGCCTGAGGTGAAATACCTTGTGAAGGTGTATGATACCGCCGGCCGGCCGGCCACATCAACGGTACTTGTACGATTCGCCGAGTTACCGATTGAAGAGTGGTATACACTTCCGAACGAGGAGAAGAGACGACAAGGAATTAGCAAGAAGGCGGGGGTCTCTATTTTGCGAGCCGGGAGGGAGATTGACTATGGTTGGTACTTCATGAGAGGGAAGCGGAAAGAGAACTACGACGACTGGTGGCGGTGCGAGGTCGAGTTCCAACCCGACCTTGATGAATTGTTCGGTGTGACGCACACAAAACAGGAAATTAATCCCACAGACCAGATCACTGAGCTGCTTGCCCCCGATTTTGAGGAGATCGCACACAAATTGAACTCCAACGTGCGCCAGCGCTTCATCAGACTGAAACCGAATTGGGCTGCATCGTCCGAGCGCATTGCGTCGGAGAAGGATGCGCAGTTTGAACCGCCGCGGCGTGCAGTGGATGATTGCCGGAAGTCGAGCAACAATGCCGGCAATAGACCAGTTCCGATCACCTTAGGGTCGGCATTCAAGCTCGAGGGCCTGAAGTACAGGCTTGTCGTGAGGGATCTTGCATCCCCCGACTTCTTCACGTCGCAGTTGGATGGCCCCCATCTTACCGTGACACTGAACAAACTGCACCCCTTCTTCGAGCGCATGTGTCGCCCCCTCACCGAGGGTGATGGAGTAAATGCGGCGGTTCTGCGACAGCAAGTCGAATTGCTCATCTTGGCCGCCGCCAGGGCTGAGACGGGGCTAGAGACGCGTACGTCCCGGACGGTGTTCCAGCAGTTCCGTTCGTCTTGGAGTGACCTGCTGGCGGCTTTTCTCGCATGAATAAGGGCAAGATGCAGACGTACATACCACTTTTACCGTCGCTCGGGGAGCGCTCAAAAGAGTTCGTCGACATCATGCGGCGGCTCTCCAGGTGTTTGTCACGCTGCCGCCTTGGTAACAGACAGCCGGTAATCGCGAAGTTCCGGGACAAGGTGTGCTCGGCGTTGAATAGACCTCAGGCAACGCAGGCGCTTGAGTTCTCCTTCGCCGTGAACGTCATTCTTGACTACTTGACCATTGGGTGGAAGATCCGAGTTAAGGGGGGAGTCGTACAGATAGCGTCCCCGCCCGTTGACGACATGGATCCGACTGACTATAAGGACTTCATCAGACAAGGACACTTGACCGATCGAAACGCCCAACTTGCCGAGAAATCTGTTGTTCAGTTCATTCGAAAGATGGAGCGTCGAACACTTACCCCTAAGGGGTGGCATTCCATCTTCTCGCTTATGCGGGATGGGGCGGCCCTCTCCAAGGAATTGACAGGCATTGCGAATGTGTCCGACCGAAAGGAGCAACTACGCAGGCTGGCAGAGATGATCTCGCCATATATTGAATTAGTAACCGAGGATGCGCGGTGTCCGCATACTGGGCTTCAGCTTCGGGATGTATGGCGTTACTTACGTCATACCTGGGTGAATGCGTATAACTCCATTCCCGGCCGATCGATGTTGCTCCTAATTCGTGATGCTGCGGCAGAGAATCACCCGGTTATCGGAATTGCTGCTTTGGGTAACGCTGTCGCGCAACAGAAGAAGAGGGACGAATGGATCGGTTGGGACCAGGATGCATTCGTACAGAGGGTTCTACGGGAGCCCTCGCGCGAATATGGCCTTTGGATACTGGAGTCTCTCGATAGATTGATTGACGCTTTGTATGTGGATGATCTCTTCCGCGATCGAATCTGTCAACTAATTGACGTCGATCACCCAACGGACCGGGCCGTCGAGCGCCTGCAAAGGGAGAGTGAGAGAGCGATCAAGCGGCACCGCCTGTATCCCAGGGCGGCGAATCACAAAGCGCGGCAGAGGCATTCCACGGAGAAAGTGAACTGGGAAGAGCAGGCACGCACAAACCTGTTTCGGAGCAAACGGTGCAAGACCCTCGCGCGGCTTCTCCGAATCCGACAGGTGTTCCAGAAGAATGGTTTAAGGTCAGGCAGCAAAGAAGAACTGGATAAGGCACTTGGGTCCTCGGCATTCAGGAACGCACTTGGTCAGCTTGTGCGAATGGTAAAGGCTGAGCATGTCGGGATCGACATGATGGACATCGTGGTCTGCGGTTCTGTGGCGCCGTACAACGTCCTGCTGGGCGGGAAGCTAGTCTGCATGCTCCTTTGCAGCCCGGAAGTAGTGAAAAGCTATGCTCGGCGGTATGGTCAGCGAGCTAGCGTCATCGCATCATCAATGAAGGGTTCCCCCGTGATCCGCCCGCCGCACTTGGTTTTGCTTTCCACCACAAGCCTTTATGGTGTTGGCTCCAGTCAGTACAACCGCGTCAAGATACCCTGTGAACGGATTGGCGGAGCCTCAGGGGAGCATGTGGAGTACCTGGAACTTGGAACCAGTGTGGGGTACGGGACGTACCACTTCAGCGGTGTCAGTGCCGAGATCGCACAGAAACTGGTTGAACGGCGACAGAGTGGGCGGCAGGTGAACAGCATATTTGGCGAAGGAGCTAACCCGAGAATTCGGAAGTTGCGGGAGGCATTCGACAGGGTGGGATTGCCTTCCAACGAGATGCTACAGCACGGGAATCCGCGGGTTGTTTACGGGATAGCTCTTGCCCGCAACTTCCGCGAGACGTTGCTTGGTTTCGCTAGAAGGCCGTCCTACTACTTTCCACTCCCGAATGACAAGGAGCGGACACGCCAAGTCGGAGATTATTGGCGTGAGAGGTGGCTTCTCGGCAGGATTGGACGTCCGGGGATTTTAGAAGAGGTGGCGAACCACACGCTTGCGCACCCAATAGCTCATGGCGCTCGGGTCATTCTGCCGCGGAATGGCGAGGACATGCGACTGGGCTTCGACTATGAGTAACAAGACAGCCAAGAAAAGGGTACCGTAATGGGGGTCATAATGAGGGTCAGGCCTTGATAATTTGCTATTCGAACCGCTCCACCCCTCCCGGCGCCCGTACAAGGGTTCTAAAGCGCATTGAGGTACTTCTTACGGTCTGGCAGGTCCGCAGATACGGCCAGCCGGGTGACCGAGACCGTAATGCGTTGTTGACTACGTTGACTTCTGATGTGGGAGACCCGGCCGACTCTCGACCTCAATCACGCGAGCAAGCTGGGAAGCTGGGACGCTCGAACGCTCGAACGCGATGCTCATCCCTCACTGCCTGTGGTGCCTCTCCCTCACGATGCGTCCCCGCCCCATCC